>JAJOIW010000190.1 GCA_021209225.1 Verrucomicrobiota bacterium | reverse complement strand
CTTCGGGTGGGGGGTCGGAAATCTGGTGATGATCCAGGACCAGCACATCGACGCCGCGGGCACGCAGCCAGGCGATGGTTTCGACGGAGGTGGAGCCGCAATCGACAGCAAGGACGAGGTCCGGGTCGAAGCGTTCGACGCAGCTGATGACAGCCGACTGGCTCAGACCATAGCCCTCCTCCAATCGATGTGGGAGGTAGACTTCAGGTTTGGAGAATCCCAGTCGTTCAAAAACCTCCAGCAGGAGAGCGGTGGAGGTCACCCCATCGACATCGTAATCTCCAAAAATGACGATCCGTTCCTTTTTTTCGTCGGGCCTCCCAGAGCCGATTTGTCATGATTTCCATATTGGGGAGCAACATGGGATCCTTGAGGTCGCGAAGTCTTGGGTGGAGGAAGACGGAGGCATCCTCCGGGGTGGACAACCCGCGGTTGAACATGCATCGGGCAAGTAAATTCGACACCTCCAGTTTTTGCTGGAGGCGTGAGATCACCGCCTCATCCGGCGGTTCGATGATCCATCGATATCGCATGCTGGTTGTCAAAATATATCCAGAGCATTCTGATTCATCGAATCAGATTCATGAGTGTAGCAGTAATCTTCTCCCCAAGATAGATCAATAAAATCGTGTATATCACTGAGAGAATGGAGAGAAGATACGCCACCCAGATAGCTCGACCATCGTGCTCCATGAGGCTCAGGCTCAATGCAATGATGGCGATGGCAGGGAAGAAATTATTCAGAATCAGGATGGCCGGCCAGGGGAACCACAATAGAAAGCCCACAAAAATCATCAACAAGGCGTGGAAACGGTGCAGTATCAAAGGCTCAAAGTACCTGGTATGGCGGGGGGTGATCCATTTTTCCAGGAAAGCGATCAGTCTATTGGCTACCCTGAGGACTTTCTGGAAGTTCTTTTTGGGTATTTTGGTGTTTTCAATTTTTCCCGGGAGGTCGAGGGGTTTTCGGGTGAGCTGGAAATACCCGGTGTAGATGACGATGGATCCAGCAATGAGCCCCCAGGAGGGGATGGGTATTGGAAAGCAGAATGGAAGGCAGACCAACATCTGGAGCAAGGGGATACTATCCTCCCCGGTCTGGTTGATGAAGTGGCCAATGGTGATGTGATCGGAATCGACATTGTCCAGATCAAGAACATTGAGGAGTCGGGTGGAAAGCGGTTGTTCATGGGGGATCCGGCCGGTGGATTTTTTATTCTTATTTTCAGCTTCCATGATCAGTCGATGGTTAACAGATTCAGTGTTTCGATTCCGGATCCGGTGACGCAGGAGGTGTCGGGTTGCGCGCCGCCAATAACGAAGTGATGATGGACGTGCCCAGAAGGGTTCCTATGATGATCAAAGTGGTGAATGACTGAATCTCCACCCAATCCTTGACGAGCATTTTGATACCAATAAAGACGAGGACGGCAGCGAGACCATATTTGAGGTAGGTGAAATATTTCAGGGCGTTGGCGAGAACGAAATAAAGTGAGCGCAATCCGAGGATGGCGAAGACGTTTGAAGTGAAGACGATAAAAAGGTCCTGGGAGATGGCGATGATGGCTGGGATGGAATCGACAGCAAAGATCAGATCGGTCGTCTCCACCATGATGAGGACCAGAAACAAGGGTGTGATCATGAGGTTCTGCTCATGTCGGATGAAAAAGTGCTCTTCGTGGAAATCCTTGGTCATGGGGAATACTTTTCTCGCCATGCGCAGGATGGGGTTTTTCTCCGGGTCTGGAGGATCGGAGTCGCCGGTGAGCATTTTAAATCCTGAGTAAATCAGGAACACACCAAATACCATCAGGAGCCAGTGGAATTCGTGGACCAGTTGGATTCCTGTGAAGATCATAATGGCCCTCATACCCAGGGCGCCGAGTATCCCCCAGAAAAGAACGCGGTGTTGGTATTGAGAGGGAACCTTGAAATACTGAAATATCAACGCGATGACGAAAACATTGTCCATCGAGAGGGAGAGTTCCACCAGGTAGCCAGCCAGAAACTCCTGCCATTTCCCGGGGGAAGCAGCAAAGCTCGGCGAATATGCCAGCCAGGCCGAGAATCCCATCGCGATGCAGAACCAGAGAGCCGTCCAACCCAATGCCTCCTTGAAAGTGACCACGCGGCCTTTTTTGTGAAAGACCCCGAGATCCAGAGCCAGAAACAGAAAAATGGATGCCAGGAAAGCAGTCCAATGAGCTGCCGTGATCGTGGAGACCAGCATGGGGTTTGGATACGCTTGGTTCATAGACAAATAAAATGATTCAGAGCAATTCAAGAAAAAGGACGCACCGTGGCCTTAGCCATCGGATGCGTCCTGGGAAAGTATGGCGACCAAGCCGCCCATCCTGTCAGGATGCGTTTTCAGCGGCAGTGACTTCCGGGTCAAAGGTGGGTGGAGCATCGGTTTTCGGGCGTTCCCCTTTTGTGATCCAGAGGACAGTCGAACTGGCGATGTAGACCGATGAGTAAGTCCCGACAATGATCCCGATGATGAAGGTCAAAGCAAAGTCCCGAATCACCGATCCCCCAAATATAAACAAGGCGAGAGCTGCAATCAGTGTCGTTCCGGAGGTGATGATCGTGCGGCCCAGCATCTGGTTGATGGCCCGGTTCATCAGTTCTTCAAACTTCCCTTTGATCCCCAGATTCAGGTCTTCGCGAATGCGGTCAAATATGACGATGGTATCGTTGATCGAGAAGCCAAAGATCGTCAGAAGTGCGGCGATAATAGGCGCATTGATCTGACCACCCAAGGCAAGGAATATTCCGAGAGTAATCACCACATCGTGCACCAGGGCCAGGACAGCCGCGATGGCAAATGAAAATTCAAACCGCAACGCAACGTAAAAAAGGATGGCGAATACAGCAATCAGAGCGGAAACCAATGCCGCTTTGGTGATGGCCATCCCAACTGAGGGTCCGACGAAGTCTGAGCCAAGTGGGCTGAAGGCAGCCTCCGGGAAGGAGTTCTGTAAGGTTCCGAGGACGTTGACATTGGCGTCGCGCGTGATGATTTTGAGCGAGGCATCCCCGCCGCCACCCAAAGTTGAGGATTGGTATTGGATGATGGCCTCTTTGATGCCGGCAGATTCGAGAGAGGAGCGGATGGATTGTTCATCCGGCTTTTTCTCAGTATTGTAAGCAAGCATCTGGTATTCGCCTCCAGTGAAGTCGATTCCCAAATTGCTGTCCGAGCGCATAAACAAGGCATAAGCAAGAGTCGCTGTCAAAACAACCGCAGAGACGGC
The DNA here is from genome assembly GCA_021209225.1 of Verrucomicrobiota bacterium. Lineage (GTDB taxonomy): Bacteria > Verrucomicrobiota > Verrucomicrobiia > Limisphaerales > JAJOIW01 > JAJOIW01. The sequence goes on along the minus strand of JAJOIW010000190.1, from coordinate 26,225 downwards.
CATGCCAACTTTCCGGGTTCCGGGAGTCAGGAAGGCGATGGAGGTTTTGCCTACGACTCCCATCATCTTCAGTTTGGTGATCACGCCTTTCTCCAGCAGAAATTCCAGCAGAAGTCGGGTGAGAATCAGCGCGGTGAACATGCTTGACAAAATCCCGATGGTCAAAGTGGTCCCAAATCCCTTGACTGGGCCGGTTCCAAAATTGATCAGAATGACAGATGCGATCACCGTCGTGATGTTGGCGTCAAAAATTGTGGAGAACACTTTGTCAAAGCCCTGATTTATCGAGCCTTTCAGTGATTTGCCCTGCCGGAGTTCCTCCCGGATGCGTTCGAATATGAGGACGTTGGCATCGACCGCCATACCCACGGTCAGAACAATACCGGCAATACCAGGCAGCGTGAGCGTTGACTCAATGGATGCCATGCATCCCAGAAGCAGAATCAGGTTGACCAATAAGGCGGCCCCGGCAATCCAGCCAGCCCACATATAGTAGACCAGCATGAACACCAGCACGCCAATCACTCCCACAAGACTCGCCCGGATACCGCTCTGAATCGAATCTTTCCCTAAGGTTGGGTCCACACCGCGTTGTTCGACAATGCGCACCGGGGTTTCCAATGGGTTCTCCAGCACACTGACCAGGTCCGACGCCTCCTTGACTGTGAAATCCCCTGAAATTGTTGCCTGGCCACCATTGATGGCATCTTTGATCTGCGGAGCCGACTGAATGACTCCATCCAGAACAATCGCCAGTTGTCGTCCGACATTGGCGGAAGTCACATTCCCGAAGAGCTTGCTGCCCTCGTCATTGAAGTTCAAAACAATCTGCGGGACTCCAGTGATGGTTGGCTGAACGAAGGCGCTTTTGACATATTTGCCGGTGAGGCCGCTTTCAGGAGCATTCTTAACGATCAAGTAGGACGTATACTGTTGGCCAGTGGTGCGATCCGTCTGGATAATGGGCAGTTTTTCATGCATCGGCGGGACAATGCCGTCGGCGATCCATTTTGAGGATTCCGGGTGGACCAGCTTGAATTCGAGCACGGCAGCGGTCTCGAGTTGTGTCCGCACACTTTCGCGTTCGGATTGAGTCAGTCCTGGCAGTTGGATGAGGATGTTGCGGTCTCCCACAGGTTGAATCACTGGTTCGGCGACGCCGTATCGATCGACGCGTTTTCTCAGCACCTCGATGGTCTGCTCCATGGCGGCGGTTTTCTTTTGCTGGTCGTTGGTCGGGTCCCCGGCCGCGGGTTTTTCCACGACGCTTTCACCCACTTCGACCAGGAAGGACATACCACCCTGCAGGTCCAGGCCCAGTTTGAGCCGGCCGGCTGCCATTTTCTGCAGGCGGGCCAGGATGTAGCGGGTGCTCTTCTCGGACTCAACCGGTGGAACTTTGATTTTGTGCCCAAACCATGGTTCGATATTTTCCGAACCAATTGCCTGGCTCAAATTGACGAACGACTGGTTGGAAAGATTATCCTGATTGTTCTGGGATTCCAGTTCGCGGGTTCTGGTGACGATGGATTCCAGTTGAGCCACTTGATCTCCCTCCACTTTGGCAGTTTCAACGAACACATCCACGAGGTTGCGGCCAGTTGGTGGGATCAGGTAATAAATCGCCATGGCTGTAATCAGGATGACGACAATAGACTTGAATTTCTTCGATTTCATCGGCGGAGGTCTAATCTGGTAGTAAAAATTGGGGTTTAATCATTGTGCCCGACAGTGGACTGATCCGGGTGACAATCTTTTTATTTCTTGCTGGATTCCTCTTTGTCATCGGACTCGTCCAGCGATGCTTGCCCGGCGCTGGATGCTTTCTCGAGGACTTCTGCGATATTGCTTTTGCGGATTTCGAGTTTGGACTCGGCGCATCGGATGGAGACAGTATCTCCTTTAATGGTGATGACGGACGCAACCAACCCTCCGGAAGTCAGAATTTTATCCCCTTTATTGAGTGTTTTGAGCAGATTCTCATGTTCTTTCACCTTTTTCTGCTGTGGTCGGATGAGGATGATGTAGAAGACGACCATCATGATCACCGTGAACATCAGCATTTGTCCGGGGCCCTGTTGGGGAGCAGCCACCCGTTGGCCTGGCGCCGGCCCGGTTGTGGTTTGGGTGCCAGCTGGCGCTCCGTCTTGCGGTGGTGGCGTCGTCTGGGCTAAAAGCACCTTGATTTGAAAATTATTGTCAGTTTCCATCGTCAGATTATGCGAGGTCGCGAACTGGAAAAAGTAGTCATCTTGTGATGATTTGCAAGCATAACCTGCTTTTGCGCTGATTTTACAATGGGATACTCCTGCTTTCAGGGGCCGGAATGAGCGGGAACATTCCCTGAAAATGCGCAGTGAGGGTTCAACTGGCGTTCATCCCCAGAGATCAGGGCCCTTGGTGAGGACTCCCTACCTGGTTTGGAACGACCGGATGAACGCCCTTTTGCCAGCCCGGGTTCAAGCCCACAATGGCTGAAATACCGGTTCGGAGTCACTGGATTTCAAACGACATGAATTTCCGCCAGGCATCGGAAAAGGGGAATTCACGGCACAACCTGCAGCCTTTCACGAGCCTGGGCACTCGCCTTGGCCCAACCAATAGGGCTTAGAAAATATCGATATCTTCGGGATCGCCATTGCTTTCATCCAGCACCCTCGCCGCTTCCATCAGGAGGAACTCCCACGGAGCATGAATGGTCTGCTGAATGTGTTCAACAAATTTGATCTCTTTAAATTGTCCTTTGTTGAACGAGAGGATGGCGAAGAGGGCATCCTGCCCAACCTGATCCTTGAACGAGGCATGGATGATTTCTCCCTCTTTCACATAGATTTCTCCGGTTCCATCCCGGGTCTTGATTTTGAAGGCCTGTGACTTTTTGTTGATACAGGCCAGTTGCAGGAGGTCCTGGATCGTGACCTCTTTGATCACCCCTGTGAATCCATCCCGGGATTCGATGTCGGTGTGATCATCCATCATATCCGCGAATGGACTTGGTGCGACCTGGTGGATGATGACGGGTTGTTGTTGAGGATACCCGCGTTGGGAGGCCGCCTTGAATCGGGGTTGTTCAACCACTCCCGTAGTTCCGCCCCCACCACTCTCAATGGCCCGGCTTAACAAGGCGGTGCGGCTCTCAATCGACCGTATGACCCGGTCCACTTCTTCCGCATATGTGATGTCCGCCAGCTTCAAGCACTCCCGCAGTTTCTCCAGGTGCTCATATTTCCAGTTTTCCTTCACCTCAAGAAATGTTTTCTTGCGAATCTGACCACTGGGATGATTCAGAAGGGATGCCAGATACGACGCCGCGGCGTCGTTCAGCAAACCAATAATCGACTCGATCGCCTGAATCACCACCTCGTCATTGGAATCCTGCAGACAACTCGAAACCTCGGAAACATACTCCTTCTGACCCTGACTTTGCACGATCCTCAATCCCTGAATGCGAAGCATTGGCTCCGTGTCATGCAGAATGCTGGAAATAATCTTGCGTCCATGGATCGAAGGCAGGGCAAAAGCCACCCAGATGGCACCCAGTCGGGTTTCTTTCGACCGGGACTCCAGCATCTTACGTATGTCCTTCATGACCACGTCTGTGGGCTGAGACGCAATTTTCGCCCCAGCCTGCAAGCAGGTCTCAACATTCGATGATTTGAGCTTATTGACCAGTATCCAATTCATTGGACAGAACCTTAACCATTCGTGGATTGGAATGTCGTCCCCTTCCGATCAATCGGCAGGCCGGACTGCATTCTCCAAGAATTCTTTGAGGGAAATCAGATTATAATTTTGCCCTCATATCCCTTTCGGTCCAAAACCAGCGCCTCTTGAGATGTTGATTTCCCCGTCATCAGTTGAAAACTGGCGATTCCCGGACATTTCCCAATTTATGGACGATATTCGTTTCATTCTCCCGCTGAGTTTTCCTGGGATCTTTCCGGATTTCATGATGACATTCTGAGACAGTCTGGCAGTGAGTGGATTGAAGAGCTTTTCTCTCCTTGTCAGTCAAAGTAGGGATTGGCACAGTGTTCACCCCAGTGCAGGAATGATTCCCTTTTATCTGATAGGATGTGGGGAGGCGCATCCTGTGAGGAGGAAATGACAGCTATGGAATACGAGGCCGTTATCGGATTAGAGACGCATGTGCAATTGAAGACAGCCACGAAAATGTGGTGTGGATGCCGGAATGAATACGGGGCGGAACCGAATACTCATGTCTGTCCGGTGTGTCTTGGATTTCCGGGAGCTTTGCCGGTGGCTAATGAGCGGGCCATGGAATTGACTGTGCTCACCGGGCTCTTACTGAATTGTCGCATTCCTGATCGGTCTCAGTTTGAGCGGAAAAACTATTTTTACCCGGATAGTGCTAAAAACTATCAGATCACTCAGTTGGCTCAACCATCCACCGTGAATGGATATGTAGAGTTTGAAATGGGGGACCAGGTGGAGAGGGTGCGCATCAATCGTGCACACCTGGAGGAGGATGTGGGGAAAAGTTTTCACTTCAATCAGGAGAGTGGGGTTGATTTCAATCGTGGTGGCGTGCCTCTCCTGGAAATCGTGACAGAGCCCGACATCACCAGCGCCGATATGGCATACGAATACCTCAACTCCCTCAAGGCAATTCTGGAATACGGCGGAATCAGCGATTGCGATATGGAAAAGGGAATGGTGCGTTGCGACATCAATATCTCAGTCCGCCCCGTGGGCGAGACCAAACTGGGTGAAAAAGTGGAGATTAAGAACATGAACAGCTTTTCCGGGGTCCGGCGTGCTTTGCTGTATGAGATTCCACGCCAGATCGATGCGGTGCGTCGGGGTGAGCGTATCCGGCAGGAAACCCGCCGGTGGGATGATGTGGCAGGCAGTCACCGAAACCATGCGCACAAAAGAGGATGCCCATGATTACCGCTATTTCCCGTGTCCGGACCTCATGCCATTCCTTGTGGATGAGCAGTGGCTGGCAGACATCCAATCCCGGGTCGTCGAATTGCCACTCGCCAGAAAAAGGCGATTGGTTTCCGAATATGGCGTGTCTGTCGGAGACGCCGAGGTTTTTGTCACGGATTTACCTCTGGGCAATTACTTCCAGGATATTGTGTCTGCCGCCGGGGGAAAGAACCCCAAAACCATCGCCAACTGGATCGTCAATACCTTGCGCGGCCACATGACCGAACACAATTCAACTCTGGACCAGCTCAAATTTTCTCAGGAGGATTTTCTGGAGCTTCTGAATCTGGTGGATTCTGGGCGGATCAGCCGCAATGCCGGGTTGGAGGTTTTTGAAGAAATGTTTCATCTGGGGACGAAACCCGGTCAGGTGGTGGAACAAAAAGGACTGGCTCAGGTGAGTGACTCCAGTGCTCTGGAGGCATGGTGCGACCAGGCGATTGCCGCCAACCCGAAAAGCGTGGAGGATTTCATGAACGGAAAATCAGCTTCGCTCAACTTTCTCAAAGGTCAGGTGATGAAATTGAGTCAGGGGAAAGCCAACCCGTCTGTCGTGGGTGCTCTGCTCGAGCAGAAGCTCAAATCACTCTAGTCCTGTCTGGCCCAAGTGCCATTCACGCTCACCATTTATGGAATCTTCACGGCATTATCATTTTGTTGGTATCTGTGGCACAGGTATGGCGTCTGTGGCTGTCGAACTGAAACGACGGGGCCACCGCATCACCGGATCGGATCGGGATGCCTACCCACCCATGTCGACCTTTCTCGAGCACAATGGCATTCCCATCCAATTGGGATTTGCCGAAAAAAACCTCGACCGGTTCCTGATGTGGTGGTCATTGGGAATGCCATATCGCGCGGGAATCCTGAAGCTGAATATATATTTGAAAAGCGGCTGGAATACACATCCCTGGCGCAGTTGCTTTCAGATGAATTTCTGCCGGGAAAGCATTGTCTGGTCGTGACCGGAACCCATGGGAAAACCACAACCACTTCCCTCCTGGCATGGCTGCTCGAGACGGGTGGCCTCAATCCAGGTTTTTTCATTGGTGGGATACCGGACAATTTCGGTCAGGGAGCCCGCTTCACCGATTCCCCCTATTTTGTTCTCGAGGGGGACGAATATGACACAGCCTTTTTTGACAAGCGCAGTAAGTTTATCCACTACCGCCCGGAAGTCGCCATTATCAACAACCTGGAGTTCGACCATGCTGACATTTTTGACAACCTGTCACAGGTCAAGAAGACCTTTCGGCATTTTGTGAATCTGGTGCCGCGGAATGGTTTGATTCTGGTGAATGGCGATGACCTCAATGCCTGCGATGTCACCCAGGTGCCATTCTGTCCTGTGCGTCGGTTCGGATCCGCCCATACCAATGATTACCGGATACAGGATATTCATGCTGAGGGGCGGCTTTCCCATTTCAATATTTCCGGAGATCAGTTTTCGGTTCCAATGGCGGGAGAATTTAATGTGCGCAATGCGACAGCCGCGATTCTGGCCGCCCGCCACTGTGGATTGAGGGATGAAGTGATCCAGCGGGGATTGGCATCATTCCGGGGAGTATGCCGCCGTATGACAGTTTCCGGTGAGGTGGCGGGGGTGACGGTCATAGATGATTTTGCCCACCATCCAACAGCCATAGGCCAGACACTTGGAGCCTTGCGCCAGCTCTACCCGGGGCGTCGGCTGGTCACCTTCTTTGAGCCCCGATCGAATACCACACGCCGACAGTGCTTTCAGGAGAGCCTGCCCGTGTCTCTCGGGGTGGCGGATCTGATCTACATTTCTGAAATCGCACGCAAAGATCAATTAAAGCCAGAGGAACGTCTCAATGAGGATCGCGTGATCCACGATATTCGTCTCCTGGGAAGAGAGGCCGGATTTTTTCCAACCCCGGACGACATCATACGTCAGTATATGAAAGTATTCCAACCAGGCGACATTGTGGCTGTTCTTTCTAACGGCGGGTTTGGAGGCATCCATCAAAAACTTCTTCAGTCACTCAGGAATCACTCTATATAATCCCAATTTCTTTCAACTTCCTGACTTGATACTTCGCGTTAATGCCCGGCGGAAAAATTCAAATTCCGACATTTTTTGTGTGGCAAGCTGGAAGCTCCACATTTGGGTCGCGGCCAGCGGGGGTATATACATAGCCATTCCGATCCACGGCATCCATACAATATTCACGCCGCTCACTTGTAGGACACCGTAATAAATATAGGTGACAAGCACGAAGGACCCGATTTGCGCGAGCCCAGGCAGCACACAGATCTGCAACCATGTTTGCAATGCGGATGCCAACAGATTGGATCTTTTTAATGACATGGCACACCCCATGGGAATGAGGTTCAACCAGGTCAGGTAACTCGAAACGGCCATGATCCAGGAGAGAGATGCCAGCATAGTGGCTGACTCCACCTGGAATTGATAGGAATATGGATATTTTTCTGATCGCAATAAAATGATGGAATAGGCAACAAGTCCTATGGATGTGAATAATATACATGTTGCGGTCTGGTGGCGCAGGGTTGCCTGCTTTAATCCTTTTAAAATTCCTGATGAAATTGTGGTGTCCTGCATCGGTGTGGTGAGAATCATCTCCAGTCCACCACTTTTTCTATCCTCCATGATCTTCCCACACAGTTCAAGGCTGGTGAAAAACTTGAAGCCATAGTCAAACAGGAAAATCACCACAAAACCTCCCCATAATATGGGCAATTCAGGCAATTCCCGGACCTCATTAAAAATGATTGAAATCCACAAAATGAGAATGACGGCGAATACTCCACCATGGATCAGCGCAAATAACGTAAGCAACCGGGCGGAAAGTTTCGAATGGAATGCCCAGAAACATTGCACCGGGTTCATCCCATCAGAAATGGGAAATGTGGTCCAAGCACGTTTCATGAGCACTTTATGGAGTGGCGCAATCAATACCTCTTTCCACTTCAGGATGTTCTGAACCAAAGATATTTTTACAGTGGTTCGATTACAGTGCCGGATCCAGACCGATCGCAAAAATAATGAACTCAATCCCAATATACTCAGCGATAAAATACCATAAATGGCAACCATGGAGAACAGAATCCGAAGCGTGGGAATCCAAACAGGATTGTTTCCATTATTCGGGTTCTGGAACATCTGCCAGGATGGTTGACTCAGAAAATCCCAGGCCATCCACGGCGCAATCCACAGCTTGGATAGGTAACCATTGCTGACCAGATTGAAATGGATAGGCAGAATATTTCCCACGATTGGGAGGGCGCATCCCATTCCAACGAGAGAGATGAGAGTGACCACATAGGATGTTCGGCTCTGCACACTCATCATGCTGATCCATAACCCTATGGCACTTGAAAACAGAAAACACACCCAAATTATCAATACCGTCACCACTATATCCATGACCGATATCCCACCCGCCACCAACAACATCATCAGCAATGGAATCAAGCCCAGTAGCCCCAGAGAATATTTCAACGTCGCGGACAGCCACTTCCCCATGAGAATCTCAATCGACTTTAATGGAGATAATAAAAGAAGTCCCAATGTCCCGGATCGCTTTTCGGAACTGATGGAATCCGCAACAGCCATACCTCCAGAAACCCACGCCCACACCGCATAAGTTATTCCGGTCAGCTTCAGCAACCGCTGACCATCCACATCCCCGAATTTGAAACCTGCCATCCAGGACTCCATAAAAAATAGGACCAGTGCCGGAATAAACCCTCCATAACGGAAAAAATGCAGAAATCGGGATCGTGCCAGTTTCTTCAATTCCCGATTTGTGATGATGGAGAGTCTCAACATGGGTATGCCCGGTTAATCAGATTTTATTGGTTTGAATACTTTGACTGAGGCACATTCAAATTCCCTCCTGAATGATGCCAGTTTCCGGAAGTTGAAATACGCTGGAATATGGAAGTAAGCCAGTTTCAATAAAATCCATACCACGAGTATTGCGTCCAGTTGATCGAGGGTACGCCAATCTATCTGATTCTGTTTGGCCACGATTATTCCCAGGATAAACATTCCCAGCATCAGGGACAGGAAGGGAATTATTGTGGAGACCATAAATACTTTGAGGCTGGCATTGAGAAGAGATCGGTTCTTCAGAGCTGTGGATATGCCTGATTTCACCAGATCATTCCAATCCAACAGCCCGGAAATGATCAGCAGAAAACTCACGTGCACAATGGCTGAATCCAAAGTATCGAAGCCCCGTCCCACCAAATTGATGGTGGCTAATGTCCATATAGTGCAATAAAAAACAGTTGATGTATACTTATACCTTCGAATCAGCTGGTTGAGTGCCTGCGTCATGCCTGAAATAATGTCCTTTTCCGGGATAGGGGCGGTATTTATTAATTCGAATCCCGAGTTGTTGCGGTCCTCGATAATTTTCCGGCAGACCTCCAGGCTGGCGGAGAACTTGAAAAACAGATCAAAAATGATGGCGATGACTATCAGGACAACCGTCAATTTCCCCAGTTCCCCGGAAATGCTGTATCGATCGAATACCAGATAGATCACCCCAATAATGGCTGTCATGAACACTGCCTCAAATACTCCCAACACCACCAGCTGCCAATGCGGAAGCTTGGTATTGCGCAACCAGAACCACTCTATTGGATTCCGGTTCCTGATCGGATCCGGAATGGCTTTCCGCTCATCCGTTGGTTTTTTTTTCTCAGACCGGAAAACGAGATGGTGCAGAGGAATTGAGGCCAGATCCAGTATCTCGAGTATCCATTTTTTCCGTTTGGTGACCGACCGGGTGAGTTCTTTCTGAGCCCGCCAGAAGTGATTGAGTGCCATCCCCGCCAGAAACAGAAATCCGATGCTCACCATCATCCACAAAACAGCCTGGATGACGAGAGCCATACCATTGCTCACTCTGCCAATCGGAGAGTCAATAAATTTTCCAGGTTGTATATATAACCCCAATGTCTGGGGGGTGAAGGCAACAGGTTTTGGAATGGTCCCCCATTCCACATCAATTGGAATAACTGAGGAGAAAAAGACCTGGATGAGAAAACCCAGCAAAATGGCCGAAAGAGTCGCCATATAGGCAAGTCTTGATTCCGTCATGATCGCGCTGATGGCAAGGCCGATACAACTGGACAAAATAAAATTGATATATATTACCAGTATGCACAAAATAATATCGATCGGCGTGATTCCCCCACTCAGTGAAATAATATAAAAAAGAGGAATCAAACTCAGAATATTGACTGTGTAGGAAAGGGAGGAGGAAAACCATTTCCCCAGCAGGATTTCGATGGGTCCAAGATTTGTCATCATCAACAAACCAATTGTCCCATCTCTTTTCTCGACACTGATCGAGTCTGCCACAGACATGGCGCCCAGGCACCACGCAATAAATGAACTCACCAGCGTGATTTGTATGAGCAAATCCAGGCCATCCAAATTCTGCAGGTCGAGATCGGAATTGAATAGGTGCAGGAAAAAGAGAAATAGCGGGAGGGCAATGACCAGAACCCGCTGGATATGGAGGTATCGCGTCCTCGAGAGCAAACGCATCTCTCTGCCTGCAATTGTGATAAGGCCAATCATACCTCTTTCTTCGAAAATCAATGTGACGAACGGGCAGGAATATAACTTTCAACGACCATACCATCAGAATTCCACGTCAGCCAGTTTTGATTTTCCTTGATATTCCTCAAATTGATAAGAGATGTTTTGCGTATGAGTTCTCAGAAATTTTTGAAGTTGTTCGCGTCATTGGCACTGGCGGCCAATATGATTGGATGCGGAGACCCGGATCAGGCCGGGATGAACCACGATCACGATCATGGCCACGATCACACCCATGACCATGGACACAGTCATGGGCACCATCACGAACCTCCCCATGGTGGTGTGGGAGTTGTGCTGGGTGCTGAGGAGTTTCATCTTGAGTTGGTCATGGATTCTGCTGCTGGCCAGCTCTCCATCTACGTTCTGGATGGACACATGGAGGAGTTCATCCGCATTCCGGACTCCTCGATCACACTGGACATTGAGACAGATTCAGGAGTGAAGTCCGTGGCATTTCATGCTGAGGCCTCTACGCGCACTGGGGAAACGGTCGGGAACACATCCTGGTTTGTCGCCCGGGATGAAATGTTTAAAGATCTGAAGAATTTCCACGCGACACTCCCCAATCTGACCATACGCAATAAGACCTATACTCAGGTGAAATTCAATTTCCCTGAAGGGAATGAGTGATCGATTCCCCATTTCCAGTGGACCCTCAGCGGTTACCTGAACCATTCCTGAACGCTTTCAATATAGAGTGTCGCGGTTTTTTCACCCAGGGACGTTCGGGTGATATAACTGTATCTGTCAAAGCTCAGAAAGTCGGTTTCGCTCAAAATATATCCGAAAGCATCATTGGTCAGGCCAAACAGGAAAGGGAATGCAGTCGGCATCTTCCTTTTGAGGTAGAATCCGATATTGGGCAGGGCCTCGCCGGGAATGGTGAGGATTCTGGCTGGTCCGAGATGGATATAATTCAGCCGGGTTGTGACCTGTGAGGTGTCTCCGTCCGGAGCGTACTGAAGCGGAGAGTACTTCATGATTTGCTGCATTCCCTCGCTCTCGACCGGGAATGTGACGTCCTTGTGAAAGCACTGGATTGTCGGGTTGTGGAGGATTGGGGCATCGAGAAGGATCCGCAGCGACTCCGACGCCAGCAATTCACCGATGCGGGTGCATTCGTCCCAGGTCTGAATGGGCTTGTCTGATGCTGGGTCACGCACATCCGCCGTGACCATGCCACCCAGCGCCCCATTGACGAACAGGGCTAAGCCACCGGCGCGGGATTCGATATATTCGGTCATGGGCCAGATCAAATCCGCGGAGACGTACCCGGAGCGCGGTCCCAGCACCTCCGGATGGATGGCATAATTGACCAGAGTCGCTATCGGCAATCCTTCCGAATCGATGGTTTGCAAAACACTGCAGCGGCGGTCGTACAGGTCGGGGGCGTAATAATTAAATGCGATCCTCTCGGCAATGGGTTGATGGCTGACTTTCAGGCGCGCCGGACGACTGGACTTTTGAGCCTTTTCAATGGCGATTGCCATTTTTTTCATGACGATTTCAGCGTACCTGAGGTCGATGGCGAACCCGCCTGCACCATCGGGAAACCCGTACATGTCAGGAGCTGAATGGGTGTGGGATGCCGAGATCAGAATGTTTTCCGGAGGAATACCCTGAACCATTGCCCGCACTTTGTTGCCCAGAACCGCAGGGAATCCGAGAAAATCTCCTGTGACAAACACCACACTTGTCGACTCATTCTTCAGCACCAATGCTCTGACCGTGAGTTCTCCTTTTTTCTGCCAGGCAGGATTCGATGGCCCAATTCCCCCGCTGATTGGAAGCAACGGATCTGGCGTCACTATCTCCATGCCTGTCCCGCATTCAAATTCCGCATGGAGATGTCCACTCCAGCACAAAACGATTCCAACTGCTCCCGCACAAAGAGCACGATAACTAAAAATATGGATGTTCCGCAGAGTTGTCATGGCTGCATCATAATCCATGGGATTGATGCCGCGCAAGCCGGTCCGGATCCATGGGTCGCGTGATGGCATGAGGGGGAGCATTTCATTCTGATGAGATCACACAATGAGGCATAAATGTTTGAGAAAGTTCTCCTCAGGTATGGGTATTCATGGCAGGATCGGTTTGAAATCCTTCAGCCTATGAAATACAGCTGCGCAATATTGATTGGCCTCCTGATTCTGATGCACATGGGTGTGTCGGCTGAGAGCCGCGGGAGAAAGCCGAATGTGGTGATTCTTTACGGGGATGATGTCGGGTATGGTGATGTTGGGGCATACGGCAGCCAATTGATACCCACGCCTCATATTGATCGCATCGCATCCCGCGGGTTATTGTTCACCGATGGCCATTGCACTGCAGCCACCTGCACCCCGTCCCGATATTCCATGCTGACCGGACTTTACGGATTTCGAAAAGGAGTCAGTGTCCTCCCTCCAGATGCTCCCCTGTGTATTCCCACCGATATCCTCACCCTCCCCAAACTTTTCCAGAAAGCAGGCTATCGCACCGCCGTGGTCGGTAAATGGCACCTCGGACTCGGACAGTCGGGCACGCGCGTGAATTGGAATGCGGAAGTCAGACCCGGACCCCGGGAAGTCGGCTTCGATTATTCCTTTCTCCTGCCATCGACAAATGATCGGGTTCCATGTGTCTATCTGGAGAACTGGCGCGTCGTGGGACTGGATCCTCAGGATCCAATTTATGTCGGAGTGGCACCCGATGGCCATGCCAGCACGGTGTACCCCTATGGTCGCACGACACCTGAGGCGGAGACGTATTACGAGGGCGACCCCCAGCACAGCGAAACAGTCATCCATGGGATTGGTCGTATCGGCACGATGTGGGGCGGGCGTTCCGCCCTGTGGAACGATGAGACCATGGCGGATGAATTCGTTCACCAGGCCCGGCGATTTATATACAGTCAATCCCCTGATCAGCCATTTTTTCTCTACTTTTCCTCACAGGATATTCATGTGCCACGGGCTCCTCATCCCCGTTTTCAAGGATCGACATCCCTCGGGTTCCGTGGGGATGCCATGGTGCAATTCGATTGGTCCGTGGGTGCGGTTATGGCAGCTCTGAATGAGAAAGGCTTCGCTGACAATACCATCGTCATTATCTCCAGTGACAATGGTCCCGTTTATGACGACGGATACTCTGATGGCACAGTCGTCAGAAAATCAATCGGAGAAATCGACCGCGGTCACGATGCCTCCGGTCCATTCCGGGGCGGAAAATACCAGATCCTCGAAGGAGGCACCCGGGTGCCATTCATATTCCATTGGCCCGCACGTATTCAAGCCGGCATCTCAAGCGCCCTGGTGAGCCAAATCGATTTCATCGCTTCCTTTGCGCGCCTGCTGGACATCCCGCTTGCCCCGGATGAGGCGCAGGATAGTCGGGATACCCTGGATGCATTTTTAGGTAATGATCCCATTGGTCTGGAATATACATTGGAGGAAGCGGGTCGGACAGTTGCCATCCGATATGGGCCCTGGAAGCTCATTCCGGGAAAAAATTCGAATCAATTATTCCGTGTCGACTCAGATCCCGGTGAACTGATGAATACAGCGGAAATATTTCCCGACCAGGTCGTCCAACTCACTGACCTGATTGACCAGGCTCGAATCCAAGGACGTCTGAGATGATCGAATTCCAGCCATCCTTATCACAATCCATACCCATGATGACAACCATCACTGTAACTTTTTTATCTATAAAATTAAACTAAACTAAACTATGAACCAGCTGAGTGGCGGAATGAATAAAATGCACACCTTCAAACAGATTCCAGTACCACGTTCAGTGCGATCGGGTGGTGGATTCACTCTCATTGAACTATTGGTGGTGATTGCCATTATTGCCATCCTCGCATCGATGATGATCCCCGCATTATCGCAAGCCAAAAAGCGCGCTCTTAATGCCAAGTGCCTCTCCAACCTCAAACAATGGGGAATTATCTGGACCATTTATACAGATGACAATAATGGTTTCTTCAGCGAGGGCAATACTGTGGGGTGGGCGCGTGGCGAATGGATCAAATCATTGCGGGATCAATACGATAGAAAACCTGAGATTCTTTTATGTCCTGAAGCCACGCAACGCCGGTCAGCGGCGGGTGGAGCAAAAGAAATCAAAGTCCCACCCACCAGCAGAAATGCCGCTGCATACGGCGGCGCTTATACTGCCTATGATTTTCCCCTGACAGATAACGTGAACAATGCCGAACTGAGAACTCTCCGAATTCTGAGCAGTTATGGCATCAACAATTGGGTCTATAATCCCAAACCTGGAATTCCAAATATTCAGGGGAGACCCACACAATGGAATTGGCGCACGATGAATGTCAGAGAACCAGCCCGTGTCCCCCTGTTTTCCGATACGATGTGGCGCGGTGGCGGGCCCCGCCACACCGATTCCCCCCCTCTGTACAATGGCCAATGGTCAGGTGCTGGTGCTGAATTCAATCATTTCGCCGTTGCCCGCCACAATAAAGGCATTAACGTCCTCTTTTTCGATACCTCCGTCCGCTATTCCACCGCCAAAAACCTCTGGCGCCTCCCATGGCATAAAAATTTCGATATCTCCTTCGCCTCCAGACGCCGATTCCCAGGTTGGATGGAATAATGATAAAACGCATCCTCCATCAGGTAATACTTGGGCCCTCACCCTATCTCAGGCAGATTCAGGGGGGAATGTCCCTTCGAGTGTTTGCCAGGCATATAGAAAAAATCCTTGATTCATGGTTTGTAGTTTGTCTAAGATATGTCTAGTGAAGGGTTTCACCTCAGCTCCTCTGAACGTTTGGGTTTTCGCAGTCGTCCTCATGTTCATCCCCTGCCATCGATGGGATCTCAAGGCAGAAATTTATGGTGTCCAGACCCGGTCCTATGCATCACCGCCGGAATTTCAATACTGGTCGCATATAAATACATCTGGCCTATTGGGAGTTACCGATATCATATATGGAGATGGCAGTGAGAATTCATTTACGGGTGGTTTCTGGGGATTGACTGGCCATGAGGATGGGCATTTTTATGCGACGGAGTTTGTTGATGGGGCAGGTGAGGATTGTCGATTGGTGCGGGTTGGCATGAATACCTTCGTGCAGGCCAGGCGGGTTGGTGTGGTCCCCATTGGCTTTCCATCAGTCGAGGGGTTGGCATCCGCCAGGGGCAATCTTTATGGTTCGAGTATTGATTATGCTTCCCATACTTCGAGGCTGATTCGAATTGATGCAGAGACCGGTCAGGGTGTTCTGATTGGAAGTGGGAGTGTGAATGTTATATTGGTTGGGTTGGCGTACCACAAGGGCGCGCAAAAATTGTATGGGTGTGGGGTTCCTTTTGGTTCTGGCCCGGATGCCGTGGATGGATTCAACTTGTATGAGGTGAATATCGAAACCGGTGCGACGATCCTCATTGGGGCATTGGGAACAGAACTGCAGGGTCTGGCCTATGATGCGAATCTGGGACTTACAGGAACTTTCCACCAGCTGTTCACTATAGACACTGGAAGTGGTTCTGCGACGGTTGTTGAGGCTGCTGTCGATTTCGCACATGATGGCCACCCATTGAATGGGATCTATGCATGCGCCTCCACAGATGAACTCCAGAAAGCCGAATCCGACCTATTCAAAATCATCAGGATAGTTTATTCAGGTGAATCTGGTATTGAGATTCATTGGGAGGCAGAACCAGGGGGCGTCTATCAGATGCAGGCATCCGGACAGGCACAGAATAATATTCAATGGGCCAATGCCAGTGGCGAACTAACCGCCATACAACCATCCATAAGCTATCATTTCATACCAACGAATGATCAATCCATATATCGGATCGTCAGGTTGAAGTGATTGCGCCAGTTCGCTCTGCTCAGCCACATGGTTTCAGGTATGCAATATTTATTCGGGTTTGGATTATGTGATTCATTATTGGGACATATAAAAAAGGAAAATGACAATGGAAGCACGAAATAAGAACAAGATTACGTCCATCAGAGTGGTCATGGTTGTATGGATGGCCATGTATTCATTATTCAATATTCCTACTTTATGGGCTGGCCCCCCGATGGCTGAATACTATTCTGAGGATGACCTTACATTGCCAATATTTGATTCTGGAGGATTTTTTCCCAGTTTCAGTGGGTGGGGATATCAAATGGTGGCTAATTCAGAATTGGAGCTCCCTACCGGTGAGATTCGGCCAATTCCATCACTGATTCGTTTTGATCCCGACGGGAATCCTGTCTATTCAGTGTTTATGAATTACACAGGGATGTCCTACGATCAGGAGTTGATAGGCGATAAAGACGATATAAGCCGATTTTTTGCGGGTTTGCTGAACGAAAATGGGGAGGCCCAATTGGCAGTCTACTTTGGCAGCTCCCTGGTTCCTGATTATTCAGTTTCCACGCAGCTTGTCACTGTGCCTCAGAGAGCCAGCATCTCATTCCTGCCAGGAAGAGTCGCCACGTTGACTCAGGATGCCGGGTCCTTTATCCGGTTTCTGACACTGGATCCATCAGGACAGCCCGTGATTCAAAATGATTATGCCTCATCCGATTTACTGGCTGTGCAGATTCCAGGGATCTCCTCGCAGGCTGTCAACTTATCCCGGGTACCGGATCAATCTGGGTATTATCTCTCAATCAGTTCAAGCCAACTGGATTTATCCAATCCATTGAACTTAGGTCGACTCAATAAGTTTATTCTTCTCCGCCTGGATAACAGTGGGGGGGTCGTTTGGGGGCGTCAGTTCGCTTTCACCACTGGGGTGACACCTTTGACGGATATCTCGGCCCCGATAGCTGACAATGCATATTTATACAGGCTGGCAGATATAGAGATTGTCGGACAATCCTCCGTTTCCCACACCAAATTGATAAAAATCAATGCGGACGGATCTTTAGGATTCTCCAAGCGGGTCGACAATGTTCGCTTATCGTCAGTGACCCCCACCTCTGAAGGCAACGATTTATATCTGGGAGGATTTCTTTCCTCCCCGGCTAACCCACTACAGGGAGATAGTATTTACCTTAACCTGGATAAAGACACAGGAGTCATCAAAAATTCCATATCCTTCGATCAGGGAGCTTTCGATTCAGGAACCATTTCCGGGGTGACCCAAGGGTGGGTATTTATGCAGAATCTGGCGGGTTCCCAAGACCCGACAAATCTCAATTCCGGGGTGATAGATTTAATCCGGGTCAGTAGAGATTTGAGCGCACCCATGGGTGTTCGATACAAGAACCCAGGATTTGCCGCATTTTTTGCAGTGTCTGATACAGAGCTTGTTTTTTCTCCATTTGATTCGGAACTGGGGACTATTGGGGCGTTCATTCTGGACGGAAGTTTCAATTTATCAGTCCAAGGATGTGAACTTTTTGAACCTTCGACTCTGACGAGTTCCAATCCTGGTACTGTGGCATCCGATTTGGCGTTGACTGTGAGTCCATCCATTTTCACCGTGACCCAAGCTCCAGTGACATTGACACCCGCTGAATTGCCCATTGTGGAATTACCTTACAAAGTGACCACGTGTGGGGAAGTCGGACCTGGGATTGAAAAAGTGGCCCTCTCAATCATGGTGGTCGACGATGGCGCGAGTGTCCAGATTGAGTTTCCCACAAAAATTGGATTCACTTACGACATCCGCCATGCCTGGTTCCTTTCTCAGGGATCCTACTTTGAATCCATTAAGACGATCGCAGGTGACGGGCAAAATGCGATCCATAAAGACCTGATTGACTTGTCACAAGGATTTTATCAGGTGCTTGTCACCCCGAATCCATAAATTCCATTTCTCCCCCGGATCAGCAGTAACACTCTGATTCGAGTTTTTTCTGTTTTCAGACACTTGGAATGCATTGTGAGATCACCCATCCATCGGGTGGTCTTTTTTGTAAAATAGTCCGGAAAACAGGCAGATTCATTGTCTGGTTGAACTCAACCAGCCTCAGAAATGGTTCATGAAATCCGGACTATCAGGTCAGGGGGATGCGATGGTCCAGAGCGTGGGTGAGAGTCAGTTCGTCGGTGAATTCCAGGCTGGAGCCAGCGGGCATACCTCGGGCGAGTCGGGAGAATTGCAGCGAGGGGATATCCTGGAATAAGGATGTGATGAAGTGGATGGTGACCTCGCTTTCCATGTCGGAAGATAATGCGAAGACAATTTCGGCGTTCGGCATCAACCTGATCCGATTCTGGAGGGACTCAATCCGTAGGTCTTCCGGTTCGACGCCATTGGAGGGGGAAAGTTTGCCACCCAGCACATGGAAGCTTCCATCCAGGGGTTTGAATTTCTGAATGAAGAAGACGTCTGTGGGTTTTTCCACCACGCATATCAGTGGGCAAGGTGACTGGTTGGGGTCGGAGCCCCGGCAATTCTGACATGTGTCTCCGACCGTCATGCATCCACAGTTTTCGCAGAATGAGATCGATTGAGTGACCTCTTGTATAGTGGAACAAAAATCCTGGATTTTATTTTTCTGCCACCCAAGCAGGGATAACGCCATCCGTTCGGATGTTCTGGGGCCGACTCCGGGTAATTGCCCGAGGGTCTGGATAAGTATCCTCAATGGTTGCGGGTAATTATTCAATGGATTAGACCATGGAATGAAGGGAGAGCCAGGGTGGTGGACATGCAGGAGGCAAACATTCCCCTCCCGGTTCCGATTGAGGAATTTACATGAGACCTGGGATATTCATGCCTGCAGTGAGTTTCCCCATTTCCTCATTGGAGATTTCTTTTGCTTTTTCCATAGCGGCGTTAATAGCAGTCAGGACGAGGTCCTGCAGCATCTCAACATCCTGGGGATCCACAGAATCCGGGCTGATTTTTATCCCGGTGATTTTGCTGGAGTCACAAGTGATGGACACTGTGACGGCTCCACCTCCAGAAGAGGCCTCAATGACGCGCTCTGCAAGTTCAGCTTGTTTCTGTTCCATCTGCCGCTGGATTTTTGCGGCCTGCTTCATCAATTTTCCTACACCTGCCATAAATCTGTTTTCACTACATTAATTGTCCAATCGCCGAACATCAACGATTTGCCCTTTGAAAA
Organism: Verrucomicrobiota bacterium; assembly: GCA_021209225.1. GTDB lineage: Bacteria > Verrucomicrobiota > Verrucomicrobiia > Limisphaerales > JAJOIW01 > JAJOIW01. Next base: position 6,625 of record JAJOIW010000190.1, on the reverse strand, counting down.
TTTCAAGTGCCTCGCGAATTAGCGGGTCATTTTTAAATTCCTCCGGGTCCATTCTGACCGGCTGGATGGGCTCTGGCTCGGGGGATTCACGTTTTTCCGTCTGGGGACCGCTATTTCGAGTCGTGTTCGCTGGCGGAGGGGCATCCAATGAGGGCAGCTCGGGTGCAGTGCCGGATGGGTGGGGTTCTTCAACGAACTCCACATCCATTTTACTGAATCCCTGATCTTTGAGCGCGGCTTTAATGGCTTTGACATTTTTGGGTGTGTTGGCCAGTGCCATCATGGAAACAATGGCGGGGTCCATACCAATGACAAGTGTCCGCTCAGACATTCGACTGAGGTGTGCCTTCTCCAGGGCTGCCCGCAGAAATGCGGATTGTGTGCCGGCAGTCTGGATTAATTTTTCCCACTGAATGGCTTCGACCGGGGTGGGCTGGGTGGGCGTTTTTGTTCTGGTGGCCGGTTCACTCTTTGGCGCTGGGGCGGCAGGTTCTGGCTGCGGTATTGTGGAAGGAACTGGCCCGGAAGTGGCTGGTGGAGCCGATGGAACCGGGGGGACAACTTCAGGTGCTGCCTGACTCTTTTTTGGGGCTTCGATGGGTGCTGGCTTCGCCTGGCCCGCTTCAGTTTTGTGTGGATTGTCCAGCACTGGGGTCGATATGGCTGTCGTCGGCGCTATCACAGCAACCGGAATATCCAAGGGCTCACCATTCTGCAGTTTTCTGATTATTTCCAGGACGTGATTCAGATCGATGGACTGGCGGGATTCTATGGCTCTGACCAGGCACAATTCGATGGCAATTTTGCGGGAGGAGAACTGTTTCAATCGCGATTCGAAATCGGCGATGGTTTCAATGATGCGGGAGAGTTGATGAGAAGTCGCTGAGCTGGCCTGTCGGTGAATATGAGGCAACTCAGACTCAGAGATGGTCAGGAGCGCTGAATTTCCCTGACTTATGGAATAGACCAGGACGTTGCGGAAGTGATTGAGGAGGTCGGCGAGGAGACGGGTGAGGTCTTTACCACTTCGCACCAATTGATCCAGGTGCGTAAGGGCGGCGGTTGCATTGGCCTGAAGCACTGCGTCAGCGATGCCAATGATCTGGTCCCGGCCAGCCAGTCCAAACATGCCGAGTACCTCCTGCTCCTGAATGGTATCCCCGCAGAAACTGATCAGTTGATCCAGAGTGGATTCCGCATCCCGCATCCCTCCATCCGCACTCCTGGCTATAGCCTGAAGGGCGGCTTCCTCAATGTGTATATTTTCCTGCCGCGCTATGTCACCCAGATGCGCCGCAATCTTTTCAACCGGAATCGATGTGAGGTCAAACCTCTGGCATCGGGATAAAATGGTCGGCAGAATTTTATCCGGCTCCGTCGTGGCCATCATGAATTTCACATGAGCCGGTGGCTCCTCCAGAGTTTTCAGCAAGGCATTGAAGGCCTGCGTCGAGAGCATGTGAACTTCATCAATAATGTAAATTTTAAACCGGGCCGAGTTCGGGGAATACTGGACTGTCTCACGCAGATCGCGGATCTGGTCGACGCCATTGTTACTGGCTCCGTCAATTTCAATGACGTCCAGACACGTTCCTTCCGCAATGTCGCGACAGAATTCATCCTGCTCATCAAAATCCGCATTCGGCCCGTCAGAACAATTCAAGGCCTTGGAAAAAATGCGGGCCAAAGTGGTTTTTCCTGTGCCCCGTGGACCAGCAAATAAATAGGCATGCGCGATGCGGCCAGTGGAAATGGCATTTTTCAGGGTGCGGATGACGTGTTCCTGCCCGATTACATCGGAAAACTTTTGCGGTCGGTATTTGCGAGCTATGACCTGGTATCCCATTGGCTTGAACTTATCAGATTTGCCGGGAACAGGCCAAGAATCCATTGTGTAATCCGAAGCATGAAGGGGGAGGAAATAACAAAAAGACCAGGGAATCTGCGGCAATTGCCAAGCAAAGTACCGTTGCTGCCGTCAGGCCCTGGCGGGGTTCCTAAGTCAGCACTCCACAGCCCCTGGAAAATACAAAATCACAGACTCATTCCCCCAATTCAAGACCTTTTTTCATATCTGACGCCTGGCAATCCCAGTCCCCACGATTTCTTGCTCCGAAGAATCTCTTCAGTACCCTGGCAAAATGCCAGTAATTGTGCCAGATTCCAGGCTCTCATCCTCTCCATGTCCCGCCAACATTGTCCTGCTTCGAATACGTTCCACTTATTTTCATGTGAATCTGGCTTAATGATCAATTCTCCGGGGCCGGTTGAGTGGACTGGATTTGAGGCCAATGGCCAGAGGTGCAAATCCCACCAGAAAAGGCTTTCCAACCGGCAGTGACTGGAATATTTCTCCAGAATGAATAACTACGACTGGGCGGACACATTCCGTGAGGTTTACGATGCCGGGTACGAGGTCTACATGAGTGGACATAAGTACCTGGAAGAAATGTTCACCGATGAACAGGTTGAATTCCTGCGATCCATTGGGACAACCCCCCGCGAGATTTTCGACTTTGTGGAGGACAACATTCTGAGTGGTGGCGAACCATCCTTTGAGACGGTCCTGCTCATTACTTCGGCCCGTCGCGACTATTTTTTCAGCCAACAACGGGGCCGATGGACAAATAAACTGGTTTCCATCGACGACCTCCCGGCCAAAACCGATGAATTGGATGGAATCCCCTGGTTGCCCAGACTCATCGCCAAAGCCCGTGCCAAACTGCGCGGCGAAATGCCCGATGAATTGATGTACGGATGCGGTGGCGATAGACCATTCTGCGAACAACATAACCTCCACCCCGCCGATTTCCTCCGCGTCGTCTGGATGGCCGGAGACAACGATGATCTCATCCTCCAATACGTCAAATCCCAATCCGACGAATTCTGATTTCAGCTCCACTTCCGATTATTCCCCGCCCGGAGAATAAAAATGCCCGCGACCGGATGGTCGCGGGTGGATTTCAGTGGGTTAAGTTGTTCAGGCGAATCTGTGCGGTTCTCACAGCACTCACAGCACCTTAACGAGATCTTTGTTATTTTCCACGTTGGTGATCCTGAATTGCTCCGGCAGGAGGGTGTTGTCTGCGCGGAAGGACAACTTGCCAAAATACTTTTTCTCCATCTGAATGAGCAGTTCCTCATCCTCCCGGCGCAGGCGGTCAAGCACGCTTGGATGCACAGATATACGCAGTTGGAAATCTGTTTCATCCCGCCCACGTCGCTTGAGAATCTCCGAGAGTTTACGTTGAATTTCCGCGCTCATGGTGATCGGGCTTTTCACCACTCCTTTACCTGAGCAGGTCGTGCATGGATCATAAACCTTCGAATGCACACTCTCTGAATGGCGCTGCCTTGTCATCTGCATCAACCCAAGCGGGGAAATGGGAAGAACGTGGGTTTTTGCCCGATCCTTCCGCAGATGCTCTTTGACCTTCTTGTAGACTTCATTCTGATCGCGGCGCATTTTCATATCGATGAAATCCAGCACGATGAGTCCACCGATATTCCGCAACCGGAGCTGCCGGCAGATTTCTTCCGCTGCTTCCAGGTTGACATTGAGCATGGTGCTGGTCTGGTCCTTGCCGTTTTTGTGGCGACCAGTATTGACGTCCACTGCCACCAGTGCTTCCGTCTCGTCAAAAACAATATACCCGCCACTCTTCAGATGAACCTGGCGGGCAAATGTGCTCTCCAGCTGCTTGGTGACCTGGTAGCGATCAAAAATCGATTGGGTCTCATTGTAATGAACAACTTTCGAGGCCGAGCGCTTGGAGATTTTTTCAACCAGTGAACGAATCCGCTGGTACTGGTCGGCATCGTCCACGATAATCCGATTGACCTCGTCCGTCAGGAAGTCGCGGACGGTTCTGCCGATCAGGTCCGGTTCCTGGTAGACGCAACACGGAGCTTTACTGTTGGTGATCTTGTCTTGAATGGTATTCCATTGCTCCAATAACCACGCCAGATCCCGAACAAAATAGCGCAATTTCTTGCCCTCGCCAGCTGTCCTCATCACGACTCCCATGCCGTCAGGTATGCTTAACTTGTTCAGTATCTTCTTCAGTCTCTGGCGTTCCTCGATCGATTCAATCTTGCGGGAAATCCCGCTCTGATCCGAGTTCGGCAGCAACACCAGATACCTGCCCGGTATCGACAGGTTGGTCGTCACCCGCGGCCCCTTGTTCCCAATAGGTCCCTTGGTCACCTGAACGATGATCTCAGTGCCAGGTGGATAAAGCTCCGGAATGTCTTTCTGTGTGATCTTTTTGCGCTTCTTCTTGCGCGCTTTGTCTTTCTCCCTCTCCACGACTTCAAAGCTTTTATCCAGGTTATTGGGAACGATATCCCAATAATGAAGGAAAGAATTCTTCTCCCAGTCGATATCGACAAATGCGGCCTTGAGTCCATCCTCCAGGTTTCGGACGACCCCTTTGAAGATACTTCCGGCCATCCTCAGGGAATCGGTGCGTTCGATATTGAATTCATCCAATTTCCCTTCCTCCAGAATAGCAACCCGTGTCTCCAGTGATTCGACGTTGATTATGACGTCTGTCTCTGTTTCCACGTGGTTGATGATTTTCTTAACCTTCTTGATCGCCCGATGGGCTGTGGCTTTCACTTTGCTGACTAAGGCACGTGAAGCGCTTATATTTCTTTCGATGTCGTCGATGGGTTCAGGATCCACTTGCGATTTCCCGCTTATTTCATCTGGATGGGTGTCCATCGAATCTCTCTCGAATTCTGAGTCCTCCAAATCAGCTGGGAGGTCGTGGGCAATATTTTCAGCCCGATTGATTTCATCTTCATGACGGGATGGAGAAAAGACTGGTTCATCACCGGAGCTTTGTTCAAGAACTTCCTGGCGAGCCATCTCTGCAGCCTTGCTGGCTTGCGAACCAAGCCCCTTTCGCTTGAGCCCGCGTGTGGGCTTAAAGCGATACGAGTTCTTTTTGCGGCTCGAATAACTTTTCGAATTCATAGGTATTAATAATTTCTACGGTAAGCATATATGTTCTGGAGGAGCCCTGCCGCGATCCAGGCAGTGACGCCCGCAGACCCTCCATGACTCAGAAGTGGCAGTGGTAGCCCAGTCACGGGCGACAACCCCACATTCATTCCTATATTTATGAAAATCTGGCTGAACCACAGAGTCGTGATCCCAATCGCCAGTAACTTGCCCAGGCGATCGCGAGCCTGGCCAGCCACCCGGATTCCGGTAAATAAAAATGTCCCGTACAGGGTCAGAACGACCATGCTGCCCAGGAATCCCATTTCTTCCGCGATGACTGAGAAAATAAAATCATTGTGGGCCACCGAATTCGGCAGGTAGCCCAGTTTTGTTTGCGTTCCCTGACGCCAGCCTTTGCCCAGAATTTTGCCTGAACCAACAGAGATCATGGCCTGGTTGACGTTGTAGGAGTCGTTATGTTGCTCCAGTTTCATGCGGCGTTTCTCAGCTTCACTCGCTATTTTTTGGGGCGTAATCCACATTGAAAAAACTTTCAGGCTGTTTTTTCTGATTAGCTCGAGTTTAATGAATTCATATTGGGATGGCATGAACAGGACTTCAACGATGACCAGAGTGATCAGCAGGGTTGAAGCTCCGATAAACTTCAACAGCGACTGAATCGGAATGCCCGCCACGTACATGATGACCATGCCAACAGGAATCAGAACAATCGATGACCCAAGATCCGGCTCCTTCAGCACCAGAATGAATGTGACTCCAATGATGCCCAGACAGGTGAAAAAGGTCTTCCTATGGCGCAAATCCAGATTCGGGCGACTCAGGAAAAATGCCAATGCCAGGATCATGGAGATTTTGGCCAGTTCAGATGGCTGGAACTGAGTCAAGCCCAGGTTGAGCCACCTGCGCGCCCCATTCACTTTGACCCCGATCCCAGGGATGAGCACCAATACCAGCAGAATGAGGGATATCACAAAAACAGGATACGACCATCGACACATCTCGCGGTAATCAGCAATATTCAATAATCCGGCGAGTATGATCCCCACCATGAAAAATATAAGCTGGCTCCGGGTCAGCGTCTGGCTTCCACCTGTGGCACTATAGATGGCCAGCAATCCGATGGTCGCCAGCAGAACCACAGCAATCCACAGCCCCCAGGCCACCCTGGGATGTTGTTCTGTTCCGAATCTCGGAGTGTTCAACTGGATGGTGGATTGGGTCATCTGTTGTCCTGCGAAAGCCTGGGCTCGCTGCTGAATGGCAGATTCATCATCCCCGAATTGCTGATTTCCCGATTGAGAAGTTCCACCCCGTTAAAATATTTTTTCTTTATGGCCTGGTAAACGATTTTAGCGACAGGTGCGCAGGTTTTCCCTCCTCCGGCACCATCTTCAACCATGACAACCACCACAAATTGAGGAGCATCAACGGGAGCCATGGAAGCAAACCAGGTGGTCCTGCGTTGGCGGGATTCGGCTGTTCCCGTTTTCCCCCCGATATTCATATCCGGAACATAGGCCAGATGTCCGGTTCCGTCCGGGTCCTCCACATCAGCCAAAAGCCCCTGCCGGATGTAATCCAATGTTCTTGGACTCAATTGAATGAATCCCTGGGATTGGTTGGGGAATAATTCCCGGGTGGGCAGTTCATTTT
>JAJOIW010000012.1 GCA_021209225.1 Verrucomicrobiota bacterium | reverse complement strand
CTCATGATAAATGCCATCTGGAAGGGAATAAGCAGGATCGTCACCCGGGTTCTTTTCCCGGGGACATTCGGGCGGGCGATCCACCAGACTCATGGGAATGTACCTGCATCAGACCAATTCCAGAGACCACTTCAATGCAGCCTATAAATCCAGCCGCGAACGCAGAAATGGCAGATTCTCCACTCAACGGGAACGGGATTGATCCATTCCTTTTCTCCTCTCATGCATTCTCAATCTGACTTCCCTTCAAGATTGCCCGCCCCGATGACGATGAGTCATGAGTCCGGTATTGGATGATTGCCCAAGGAATCAATTGCCCGAGTCATGACGCCTTGTTTCCTCATTCAGGCCGGCAATTCCGGAAATCTCCATTTTTTTTAAATTTATTTTTATGACCAAAGTGAACAGTAACTATGTCGTGATCATGGCAGGTGGACGCGGGGAGCGATTCTGGCCGATGAGCCGGGAAGCTACCCCGAAACAACTCATTTCAATTCTTGGAAACCGTTCATTTCTCCAGGAAGCCGTCGACCGGGTCGTGCCCATCGTGCCAGCTGAGAATATTTTCATTATCACAAATATTGCGCAGGTTCAGGAAGTGCGCCGCCAGCTTCCTGAATTGCCAGGCGACAATATCGTTGCTGAGCCCTGTGGTCGGGATACCTGTGCGGCGGTTGCCCTTGGAGCCGCTCTCGTCGGTCAGAAAGACCCTCAGGGGGTCATGGCTGTTCTGCCTGCGGATCATGTCATTCCAGATGCCGGGAATTTCCAGCGAGTCCTCCAGGATGCTCTCGATTTTGCCGCTCATGGCAATCACATCGTGACCATAGGGATCCATCCCAACGAGCCAGCCACAGGCTATGGATATATCCATTGCGGTGAAAAAATCAGCCATCCCAGCGGCGCGAGACCAACCGCCTTTTATAAAGGCAAAAGATTTGTTGAAAAACCCGACCTCCCAACCGCTGAAAGTTACCTGGCTTCAGGAGAATATCGCTGGAATGCAGGGATGTTTATCTGGTCATACCCCACCGTACTCGAAGCCCTCCAACAGCATCAGCCGGATATGGCCAACCTTTGCCAGAAGTGGGCCCAATCGCCATCCTTAAGTTCCATGCTCGCCCTTCTGGAAGTGGATTACCCACCCATAACAAAAATCTCTGTCGATTTTGCCATCATGGAAAAGGTCTCAAATGTGGTTGTTGCCGATGGCGCATTCATCTGGGATGACCTGGGTGCCTGGACAGCCTTGGCCAGACACCTCCCCCTCGATCCCGATGGCAATGCCACCAAAGCCCAGTTCCTCCATGTCGATTCATCCAACAATATTATCTTCGATGGCCGGTCTCCAGACCGTCGCTCGCCCATCACTTTAGTCGGCATCCACAACTGCATTGTCGTCCAGACCAACGATGCCACCCTCGTCGCTTCCAAAGCCGAATCACAGAAAATCAAAAACCTGGTGCGGATGCTGGGCGAGAATCCCGATTTCAAACACCTCGCCTGACCAACTCACTTCAATCCCATCCCCCCAATCAACACACATTTCTCAGGCGACTGGCTAAGTCGCCTTATTTTTTGCCCACATCCTCTGGGTTTATCGCGCCCACAGAAAGCATGTATGAAAAAAAATAAAAAAAACACGTGACACATGAGGCCGTCCCTGTAATATTTCTTCTCCTGCGAAGACCCTATCGTCCAGCGGTTAGGACATCGGCCTTTCACGCCGGTAACCCGGGTTCGAATCCCGGTAGGGTCGCCACCTATTTCTCTCAGTGGCACCTTCATCACTTCCAGGTCTCACAAGATCTCAATATCCTCCTGGCACCTTTTGTTTTCCGGTTCCAAATTCTGCGGATGACTCCGGACTATCCAAGCCTTCCACGACCGGACAGCATGGTTGAGCGGTTGTCCATTCTTGAGCGTGTGCGGGATCATGGTTCCGCAGAATCTCAATTCTCCTGCACCTGATCGATCAGATAGCGGAGGGCCAGGCTCAGCAGATGTATGCGCGGGGTCAGATCGAGATCGGATGGCGACTCGAGTGTGTAGGTGACCTCGCAGAAACGGGAATTGATGAAAAATGCTTCCGGCCAATCGGGGCGCTCCAGGTGGTCGGCAATCCGGCCTGAGATGAGTCCATTCTCCGCATCGCGGCCATCGATGACAGGACTCCTGTCAATGGGTATGGCTTCCCCATGGATGGATTGTAAATAATTCAATAACTGTTCCCCATACCTCAGAGCGGATTCATTCCGGAAAAGTTCGTATAAGTAGAACCCTTGGGACTCCCAGTCCTCGTGCAGAAAAACAGCCAACCGAAACTGAGCCTCATCGGAAATGTGCGCCTTCAGGGCCCGGATTTCATCGGAAATTTCCGCGAGGAATTCCCGATTCATATCGTGTCCCCGATCATTTTCTCTGGTCCCGAGACGCATTCCCGAAGGATTCAAAAGCGGCAGGCAAATAGCTGAGAATCCCGATGGCACCTGAAAGTTCTGCAAAAAATCCAGACAGGCCAGAGATCCAGCTGGTTCATCCCCATGAATCCCGGCTGAGATATAGATCCCGGATTCTCGCCAGTTGCCGGCCGTAACCACGGGAATCCGGCTCCTTGGATCCTCCTGGTTGAGCCAATTCAATTGCCACACACTCTGGGAGTCCACCCAGCAGGAAAGATCAGAGAAAAAGCGATCCACATCCAGCGTCTCGCCCGCATATCCCATTTTCAAACGGTTTTTGCCCGACCATTTCATTGGGTGTGGTTGTTTATTCAGTAAAAGTGGGTTGGCGGATTCTGAGTCAGACAGTCCCGGAGCAGTCGCAGGTGGAGCCGCATTGGGATTGTTCCGTGAAATCGGATTCGCTGAAGTCATGGCCATCCCAGCTGGGATCCAATCCCATATCCTTGATCATCTGCAGATCCTTTTCCACTGACTGGTTCAAGGTTGTCAGGTAGTTGCCCACCATGAGGGCTGAGGCTCCAGCCGTGAATATCTGACTCTGCAGGTCCCGTAAATTGAGGGTCCTGCCTCCAGCCACCATGATTTCCTTGCGGGGTAGAATAAACCGGAAACAGGCTATGGTCTGAAGTATGGTCAGTGGTTCCATGGGTGGGACCGATTCAAATGGGGTCCCTTTGATGGGGTTCAAAATGTTGACGGGAACCACGCTGGCTCCAATGGCCCGAAGATCAAATGCCAGATCACAGCGGTCCTCTCGGGTTTCACCCATGCCAATTATCCCACCCGAGCAGATTTTTATGCCGGCTTTTTTGAGATATTCAATGGTTTGCAGGCGTTCATCAAACGTATGGGTCGTGCAGTGGTTGGCAAAAAAGCGACGTGAGGATTCCAGGTTGTGTCCATAGCACTCGAGTCCTGCCTGTTTGAGTCGGTCGGCCACCTCCTGTTTTTTGATGATCCCCAGTGAGGCATCCGGACGCACCTTGCCACTCTCCTTCATCTGCCGGATGCGATCGCACACTTCATCGAGGATGGGGCCCTCATTGAGGCCTTTCCATGCAGCGACCATCCCGACGGCTGTCACCTGATTTCCCGCAGATTCCTCCATGGCCGTCTCCAATGGCTCCGGATCGATAAAACCATACTTGGGTGAGCCGGTCTGGTAGAAAGAACTCTGGGCACAGAAACTGCAATTCTCCGAGCAATTCCCGGCTTTCGCGTTCACGATGGAACATAAGTGAATCTTGTTCCCCTTGAATCGCTCGCGAATCCGATTGGCCCAACTCATCAGGTCAATAATGTCCTCCCGCTTCTCCAAATTAAAAAGCCACATCGCTTCATCCCGATCTATCTGCCCGCCAGATAAAACCCGCTGAGCGAATGATTCGAGCTGATGACGCACTGTCCCGTCTACTGCCGTTCCTGACATGCTTGACACCATACCGTCTGGCTTTGAACTGACAAGTTTCTTCCTTTGGAGGCAGGCGATCCATGTGTCCAGATACGGGACAAAAAATATTTTCCAGCCATTTTTTGAGTGTCCTGACTCTCGGGATTGGGAAATGGAATTCCCATTGCATCCAGTGATTTGTGCAAAAAATGGGACATTGAGTGTCCAGGATCACGACACCTGCCGGGGCGGAACTGCTTTTGAGCCAGGGAAAGAATCAGGCGATTAGGAGATTGTATCGGTGAGCGACAATCCAGAAACCAGACCGGAAACAACAATATGGAACATGCAGAAATACAAGCCCCGGATAAACATTTTTTGAGTGCAGCTCAAGGATGGCTTGATCTCGGGAATCCAACGGAAGCTGAGCTTGAATTGAATCGCATTGGTTATTGGTCCCGATCCCACCCGGAGGTGATGATGATTCGTTGGAAGCTGGTGTGCCGCATGAAAAAATGGGAGCGGTCTCTGGATGTTGCCAGAACCATGATCCGCACCGCATCGGATCGGCCATCGGGATGGGTGTGCCTTGCATACAGCCTGTGCCATCTGGACCGGGACATCGAAGCCAAGGCCCGACTGATCGAGGCCAGTGCCCGGTTTCCCACAGTGAGTGCCATTCCATATTTTCTGGCGAGGTTGTCGGTGAAACTGGAGCAGATGGAGGACGCGGTCCGCTGGTTTCATGCCTGGAATGAAATGGTCGAAACCGATGAACAACGAAAAACAGCCCGTCGCGACCCGAAACTCAAAGCACTGTGGGCCTACCTCGGCGAAGATCTGTCCAAATTCGAATCGGCCGATGAATCCCATAAACCGCGTTCAGAGGATGGGAATCAGAAAGTCCCACAAGCGGCACCACATCCAAAATCATCACAGAATCCGGATCCTTCAGACCCCACCAGACAGCACGGATAAGACAATTTGCATACTATGACCTACGTATTCAATCTCCTGTAAACCACATCTTTCTCACGCCTGTATGCGTGAGTTTCTTGAACCTAAACTAACCCCTGCCCCTTCAGAAGAAATTCTGGAGGGGTTCCTTTTTTGCCCCCATGTCCATACCTTCGATTGACCCATCCCTCATCTCAGAGATAGGATCGCATCATGCAGACAGCGGAGATGCTTCCAGTTCAGTTGAAATCCTCAGTGGTTGCCGTGCCCCCACTGGCCCGGGATGAACATTTTCATCTCAATCCCCAGGAAAACCAGAAAATTATCCAGTGGCTCGAACGCGGAGGAATCCGGACGCTTCTCTACGGTGGCAATGCCAACTTCTACAACATCTCCCTGAAAGACTTCGAAAAATGCCTGGGAATGCTGGAATCCATCGCTGGCCGGGAGACTCTGGTCATCCCATCCATCGGTCCATCATTCGGGTTCATGATGGATCAGATCCACATCCTGAAAGGATCCGGATTCCCGACAGTCATGGTTCTCCCCACATCGTTTGCTTTCACCCCGGCAGGTGTCGCCACCGGCATTCGCAAGGCCTGCGAATCTCTTGGGAAAAAAGTGGTGCTCTATATCAAAAATGAAGGCTACCTTCACAACGCCGATGTCGCCCGGCTGGTGAACGATGGGCTCGTCTCCGTCATCAAATACGCCATCGTTC
>JAJOIW010000204.1 GCA_021209225.1 Verrucomicrobiota bacterium | reverse complement strand
GGCTGCCAACAGAAAAATTTCAAGGCCGGAGCCAGGTGGGCCTTTATGGGGACTTTGTCATGATGGTTGATGATGTTGTCGGGCAGGTGCTGAATGCCCTGGAGGGATCTGGACTTGCCAGAAACACTCTGGTCCTCTTCTCATCCGACAATGGACCGGTCTGGTACCCGGAGGATACTCAACGTTTTAACCACGATTCTGCCGGGGGATGGCGCGGCATGAAATCCGACGCATGGGAAGCCGGACACCGCGTCCCCTGGATCATGCGCTGGATCCATCGCATTCCACCCGGATCCACGTGCCCTCGAACTATAGGGTTTGTGGATCTTCTGGCCACTCTGGCAGATCTGGTTGGCTATCAACTCACACAAGACGAATCCCGCGACAGTGTGAGTTTTTTTGCATGTTTGACGCATCCTTCATGTGGCACTCTGCCAGAGCGCCCACCGCTCCTGATTCGTTCCGGGGGCGGGTTCAACACATTGCGCCATGGCCCCTGGAAATTGATCCAGGGACTTGGATCCGGTGGATTCACCCAACCAGCCCGCATTATGCCAATGCCCAATCAGCCCGACTGCCAATTATACAATCTCACACTCGACCCCGAAGAAGCCGTCAATCTCGCCTCGGCGCATCCTCAAATCGTCGAAAAACTTTTACAGACATTAGGCGTTATTCTGAAGCCGGACTCGGAGACTCCGAGCCCCTGAGGACGCCAGCACATTGCACCAGATCCCTATGAGCACAAAAGTTTCCAATGCCATGGCAACCATCGTTGAATGGATTTTCAAAATAATTCTGCTGGCTGTCGCCGGATGGTTGATCTCCAGCGCTCTGCACAAATTTGATGAGGCCACATTCGATAAAATATTCGTCGGATTCACGGCTCAGATTCGCGAAAGGTTGCCACACTTACTGACTGAGCCCCGGGCGCGCATTGACTCGACCTTTTATACAAACAGCACATTTTATGTGGACATGACCCTGGGCAATGACATCCGCAACCAACCACCCGTGGAAAAGCTTCATTCGGTCACCCGTCAGTTCTTCGAAACAACGGTCCGAGGCCCGGACCGGTTCTCCAAATCCATGATTCGATACAATGTGAAAATGGTGTACCGGTTCTCCGATGCCTCGGGCATCGGACTTTCCAATCATGAAATTCCAGTTTCTGAGTTTGAGAAGGCACTCCCATAGAGGAGGGATGAAAACACAAAATCATGCCCCCAGCCAATTGGTCACTTGATTTTCCTGGAAATCCGTTCTTAATTGCCTTTCCGATGACGATGACAAAAATTTTCAGACAGCCCGCATTCACCACTGCCATTCTTTTATGGATGCTGATGGCTGGCACTCTCCACAGTCAGATTGACGTGGATCTTTCCATAGGGAATGACCGCTATGTATCTGGAGAACCAATCCGGGCGATCATTGATATTTCTAATAACTCCGGGCAAACCATTACTATCGGAAATATCCCGGGATGGGCAGACATCTCAGTGGAGCAGAAATCCGGAGGGGTTGCTTTAAAAACCGGATCGCTTTCCACCACGGAGGGCATCTCAATCGCCAGTGGCAAACGATACAAGATTCCAGTCGACCTGTCCCAGATATACTTTCTCCACCAGCCAGCCCGATACTCAGTCAAGCTCAATCTCAACGTGGTCGGCTGGAACCAGCCATTCACTGCCAAAGAAAGTATATTCGATGTGGTCAAAGGCAATTTAGTGTGGTCCCAGAATTTCTCGACCCCGACCATACGGGATTCAGACGGCTCTCTCCCAACTCTGACCTGGAATCTCATCACCAATTCATCCAAAACCGGAAATCATCTTCTGGTGCAGGTGGACCAGAAAGAGGAGGGAAAAATCCTTCGCACCATCCCCGTTTGTAAATTGCTCTCCTTTTCCAGTCCAGAGGCCAGAGTGGATCCCATATCCAATCTGCACATCCTGTGTCAATACGGACAGAATACTTTCACATACAATGTATACAACCCGATCGGGGAACTGCTGGTTCGCCTCACCTACCAGGCCGCCCCGGCCAAGCCGACTCTCGAATATAACCAGGACGGACTCGTTGAAGTCAAAGGCGGCATTCGCGTCGCCATGGATACCGACTACCTGCCCGACCTGGCATCCAAATAATTCCAATCAGGAACAGTACAATAAATTATCATGATCATCGCAGAAATTGCACTCGGGGATACCGCGGCTCAAACGGGAATCAGTCTCGGAGGCGCCTTGGCTTTGGTTCTGTCCTGGCACCGGAACAGATCCATCTTCTGGGCAATTATATCTGGACTGCTCTCCTGGCTCTACGTCATCTACTTCGCCCTCACACGCCGGCCAGATGAAGTGAAAAATTAAACCACGTGCATCCAATCCGGATTCTCATGCTCTTGACTGGAATCACAGACAACCCGTCTCAGATCCAAACCGTTCAGTATGTTCCGGGCTTGGTCACGTTTTATTTATTGGCCATAGAAAAAAATTTCCATCCGACAATCGAGACAACATTTCCTGAATCAGAAAATAAATAAATGTGTATATGAAAAGATTTGAAAGAATGAGAATGAACGCATGGGTCGCCATGGTGGTGCTGACGGCAGCGCTGTGCGCCTGCAGCAGCAGCTATCAGATGACCTTGATTGGTAACCGGTTCGTCACCACCAACAGCAAGCCAAAGCTCAATAAAGAGACTCAGAACTTTGAATTCAAGGACCACAAGGGTGAGATACGTGAGATTCCAAAGTCCCGGGTGCTGAAAATCGAACCCTATAATTCAAAGACAGCAAAAAATAATACTTATTTGCCTGAGATCAAATAGGGCTTGGGGAGAACCAAACCCGGGAACTGGGGCTATGGTTCAACGGATCGGGGTTTGGAGATTTTGGATAACAAGGTATAGAAGACTGGCACAACGAACAGGGTGAGGAACGTGCTGGTCAGCATCCCACCGATAATGACCACACCCATAGGTCGGCGGGTTTCAGCACCTGCTCCAAATCCAATGGCGAGTGGGAGCAGCCCACAAATAGTGGATAAAGCTGTCATGGCAATAGGGCGGAAGCGCAGTTTTCCTGCTTCGACCATGGATTGCAGGGCGGATCGGCCTTGTTCCTGGAGTTGATTTGCGAACTCGACAAGCAGGATTCCGTTTTTGGTGGCTAATCCTATGAGAAGGACAAAGCCGACCTGGCTGAACAGGTTGATATTCATAGCCGGAATGGTGGGTAATAGCTGGGACACAGCATACAGCGCACCCAGAGCCCCCACCGCAGCCAATGGCACGGTGAGCATGACAGTGAATGGATGAACCAGACTCTCAAACTGAGCGGCCAGGACCATGTAAACAAATAACAGGGCCAGGCCCGCGAATACCAGAACCTCATTGTTCGAGGTTTTGAAATTCCGGGACTCACCCAGATAATCGAAATTGTAGCCTGGAGGCAGGACTTCCTTGAGTATGGCCTCCGCCTTCTCGATAGCTGTTCCGAGAGGCATGTTGTTGGGGGTTCCCGAGATGGTGGCTGACCGCTGGCGGTTATACCGGCTGATATTATTCGGACCGACTGCCAACTCTGAGGTCGTGACATTCGCCATGGATATGAGCCCCCCACTCCGGGTCCTCAGATATATCTGATCCAGATCCTCAGGAACCAGCCGGTCATTCCGATCCAGCTGGGCAATCACCTTATACTCTTTCCCGTCCAGCTTGATGCGGCTGAGATCGAGTCCACCAAATTGAATCTGCAGGGTGCGGGATATTTCAGAAATAGGGATGTCCAGGGCGGCGGCTTTGTCACGGTCAATGCGGATCCTGAGCTCTGGCTTGTTGATTTCAAACGAACTATTGGCATTCAGCAGGATTCCCTCTGTGTTGAATCTCCGGGAAATGATTTGAGAGAGTTCATCGAGCTTCTCAAGATTTGGCCCCATGATGGTCACTTGGAACGGGGCATTGAACCCGCCGCCAATGGATTTGGGAATGATCGGGGACGCGAAAGCTCCTTCGACTTCCATGAAAAAGCGTCCGCGCAATCCGGTTTTGGGATCATTGACCAGCTGCTGAACTGACTTATCGCGATCCTTTTTCAAGTGGACGAATCCAATCCCCGAGTTGGCTTCCCCTGGTCCGGCGAATCCCGGAGCGACAATGCAACCATAGATTTCAATTTCAGGCACCTGCTCGAATATGGCTTCAACGTCCTGCAGCACGCGATCGGTGAATTCCGACGTGGAGCCCAGAGGAGCGGATAGAAAAGCGAGAAATGACCCCCGGTCTTCCTCTGGAACATACTCGCCATCCAAATGATTGGCAAAAAAGAGGGTTCCATATCCCAGCAAAGAAAAAATCAACGCCACTGAAACCAACCTCAGCAACAATGGCAAGCCCAGTAACTTCTGCAGAAAGCGGGAGTATATGACAGAGAACCAATGGATGAGCTGGTCGAACCACCGGAGCAAAATGAATGGGCGATGAGTTCCATCTTTGGCTTTTATCAGGCGGGCAGACATGGCCGGAGCCAGAGTCAAGGCCACAAAGGTCGACACAATGACAGCTCCGGAAACAGCCACAGCCAGCTCCACAAAAAGACGACCCACCTCGGATTTCTGAAAGGCAAAAGGCAGGAAAACCGCCACAAGTGACACAGTGGTGGCAACAACCGCAAAGGAAATTTCCTTCATGCCCTGAATGGCGGCGGTCATCGGCTTCATGCCCTCCTCGACATGTCGATAGACATTCTCCAATACGACAATGGCGTCATCCACAACAATGCCGATTGCCAGCACCAGGGCCAGCATGGTCAGTATGTTGATGCTGTAACCAAACCAGGCAAGTATGGCAAAAGTAGCCATCACAGAGACCGGTATCGTCACGGCTGGAATGGCTGTCGCTTTCCACTGGCCAAGGAATAAATAAATCACGACCACCACCAGAAGAAAGGCCATCCCCAATGTGCGCCACACTTCCTGGATGGATAATTTGACGAATATGGCCTGATCATAATTGACGACGATGTTCAGGCCTTGAGGAAGGGTGGGAGTGATTTCATCCAGACGGGCGCGAATACCATCCGACATGGCTACGGTGTTCGCCTTGGATTGTTTGATGACCCCCAGAAAGATACAGGGTTTACCATTGTTTCGGGCAATGGTCCGCATATCCTCGACTCCATCTTCTGCCCGGCCCACATCTCCCAGCCGCACCGGCCTGTTGCCGTCGGAATACAGGATCAGATTCTCAAAACTGGCAGCCGTCTTGAGTTGGCCACTGGTCTGGATCACCATCTCGCGATCCAGATTCTCCAATCGACCACTCGGAAGCTCCACATTCTGTTCACGCAGTGCCACGTCGATATCACCAACTGTCACCTGGTGGGCCGCCATGGCCACCGCATCCAGCCATAGACGGACCGTCACTATTTTTTTCACCCCCGATGAAGATGGACGAGACGCCACGAACGGTCTGAAGCCGCGGCTTCATCTGGCGCTCAGCGATGTCAGTCAGCTCCAGCGGAGTGTATTTGTCACTGCTGACCCCAATCCATAATACTGGCCGGGCATCTGAATCGTTTTTTGAGACGATGGGTTCGAGGATGTCATCGGGGAGGCGCTCGCGCACTCTGGAGACCCGGTCGCGCACATCCTGCGCGGCCACATCGACATCGCGCCATAACTCAAACTCGACATTGATCTGGCTGACCTGATCTCTGGTGGTGGATGTCAGGGTCTTGATACCTGGAATATTGTTGATGGCCTCTTCAAGAATTTCCGTGACCTCGGTTTCCACCACCTCGACACTGGCACCCGGGAATGTGGTCACGACACCGACAATCGGCGCATCGACATCCGGGAGCTCACGCACAGGCAAATCGAAAATGGCCAGGGATCCCAGCAGAATGAGCCCCAGACTCATCATGGACGCCATGACTGGGCGCTTGATACAGATTTCAGAGAGATTCATAGTTATTTCGCTTCTTGCTGAAGGATCTGATCCATCATGCTTCGATACGGAGCCAGGGAATCAGCCGGTGCGGGGATCACATCAGCTCCGGGAATTGCCTTCTGAGTGCCTTCAACGATCACTTTGTCCCCGATTTCCAGACCACTCAAAATCTGGACCACGCCAGCGAGGCGCTTTCCGGTCACAACTGTCACCATCTCCACTTTGTTGTCCGCAGTGACCCGGTAAAGTGAGGCTTCCCGGCTGTTGAGGATGCGGAACAGCGCCGGTTCCGGAATCAGCATGGCCTTATCAAATGTCTCCATCGCCAGAAAAACCTCGCCAAACATACCCGGCTTCAACTTCCTGTGGTCGTTGTTCAGTTTTGCCTTGACCTGGACTGTGCGTGTCCCGGGATCCACATACGATGCGATGAAGTGGACCTCTCCTTCAAAACGATCCTCCGGCCAGGCACGCACCCGGACACCTAATTTCTGACCGACAAATATTTTGCTGACGAATCGCTCCGGTAATTGAAATTCTATGTCTATCGGGTCCAGCATGACCAGAAATGTCAATGAGGTCTGTGGATTCACCACCTGGCCAATGGAAATATTCCGTTCACCCACCACCCCGGAGAATGGAGCCCGGATTGTTGTATCCGCCAACTCACGCCTCCGTAAATCCATCTGGGCTTCGGCCCGCTTCAGCCTGGCCACAGTCTGGTCATGCGCCTGCTTGGAAATCGTGTTCTCTGAATAGAGTTTCTCATCCATCTCAAAGTCCATCTGAAATTGCTCCAGGTCAGCCTGCACCTGATCGAGTTGAGCTATCAGTTTTGTGTCATCGAGCTGAACCAGAATCTGGCCGGCTTCCACTGCTTCACCTTCCTGGAATTCAATGGATCGGATCACTCCCTGGATTTCACTCTGCACTTCGATCATCTCCCTGGCGGCGATGGAACCAATGAACCGCTCCTGAACGCTGAATTGAGTGGGGGTGACTTCCCAGAGCACCGCCCTGACCGGGGGCATGCCTCTGCTGGCTCCCGGACCTGAGGCAGATTCATCCTTTTGGCAGCCAGTCAATCCCCCAATAATCAAAAGAACCACCAGATTGTGGGCGGGCCTATTCCCATGACTCATTCCAAATGCCCATCGGTTCAGTATCCTCATTCCTATCACTCCACCATTAGTAATGAAAGCAGATGAAGTGGTCAAACAGGGAAACCTCCCCAAACATACTTTTCAACCAATTCTCAATAACTCGAATGCCTTGGCCTCTAATCGATAGCCATTGATAAAAAAAGAAGGGACCCAGCATTTGTGTGCCAGATCACCTTCAATTTAACCGCATGGGGGTCATCAATACCCTCACCAGCCATCTAATAACCTACCTCCTAGGATTTTTCCCCTGTAAAAAATTTAAAGCTGCCTGAATCCATATCCATTCAGAGCACATACAGTTCGCGGCAAACCGAAAAATATTTCACACTATTTTCTTTTTTTTAAATTTTCTGGAGTGAGGTGGGATATGATTGGCTTTGAGGCATGAGTGATGTATTGGAGGTGGGAGAACCGATATGGATGATGCAACAGATTAAAATGAAGTTTTTCGGGTGGATAATCATTGGGTTATGGAGTGTTCTGGGCGCACGGGCTGAGGTGGATACTGAGATGGGTCAGTATTTCCGCGATATTCGATCGGCGATGATATCCGGGGACGTCGCAATGGCACTTTCTTTGGCTGATAAAGCCATAGTCAGGTTCCCGCATCGCCCTGAGGCCTGGGTTATCCGATCACGAATATACGAAAATCGCCGGGAATTTGATAAAGCGATGCTGGATGCGCTGAAGGCCTCTGAACTGGCACCCGATCTGGCGGATGTTTTTCAGTTGCTGGGAGAGCTGCATTTCCAATTGGCCCAGCCACTGGCCTCGGTGAAGGCATTTGACCGCTATTTGCAATTGAGGCCGCAGGAAGTTCCCTATCATTGGCAGCGGGGGATTTCATTGTATTATGCGGGGTTATTTCAAGCTGGTGCCGATCAGTTTGACCGGCACAAGTCAGTCAATGGCACGGATGTCGAGAATGTGTTCTGGCATTATCTCTGCATGGCCAGGGCAACCAACCCGGAAACCGCCAGAGAACGGCTTCTGGAATTGAAGCCTGGAGACCATCGCATTCCCATGGCGCAGATATACGGATTGCTCACAGGAATCAATACGGCCGAGGACATCATTGCATCAGCTGGGTCCAATCCCAGTGACTCGGTCAGAATCCGCAACAACCAATTGTGTTACGCACATCTTTATATCGGGTTATTTCATGAGGCTCACGGTCAAAAGGAGGAAGCCATCCGCCACTTGCGCCTGGCGGCCACAGACTATAAACAGACTCACTATATGGGGGGACGTGGCGCGGGTGCATTACCTTTTACTCCAGAAGTCCATGAATCCAATGCCCCCGAAAGCTCCCATCAATGCGAGTGGGGAGGAACCGGACAATGAGAGACGACCCTGAATTTGTTTCCGCATGACCTCCAGATCGTCAACAAGAACGTCCTCCATGTTACAACCTGTGATCCCAATCGTCGCAGGATGGATGCGTGAAAACCCTGGCACGCTTTCACTCGGGCAGGGAGTGGCGTATTTTGATCCTCCACCGGAGATCCATCAAAGCATCCAGACCGCCCTGGGCAGCTCACATCTTCATGCTTATGGACCATATGACGGACATGAGAAGCTTATTGAGCTCATTTATCAGAAGCTGATCCATGAAAACAGGATCCAGGTCCATCACTCACACGTGGTGGTGACCGCCGGAGCCAACATGGCCTTTTCACACGCAATCCACGCAATTGCGGACCCAGGCGACGAAATCATTTTACCCGCTCCCTATTACTTCAATCACCACATGGCACTTTCTCAGGCTGGACTGCGTCCAGTCACTGTGCCCACCAGGCCGGATTATCAACTCGATCTGGCAGCAATCGAACAAGCCATCACCCCGCGGACGCGGGCCATAGTGACTGTTTCCCCCAATAATCCCACTGGCGCCGTTTACCCTGAGCAGGACCTGAGATCAATCAGCGACCTGTGCCGAAAATATCTCCTCACACATATCTCAGACGAAGCCTATGAATATTTTGCCTGGCACCCGAATCAGCACTTCTCACCAGCTTCCATTCCCGACGCCCAGACGAGGACCATATCGATTTTTTCACTTTCAAAATCCTACGGAATGGCTGGATGGCGCATGGGCTATATGCTGGTGCCGGATTCGTTGAAGGATTCGATGAGGAAGATTCAGGACACCCAGTTGATATGCCCACCTGTTATCTCCCAAATGGCCGCGGCAGCCGCGCTGGAAAGGGGACGCGCGTGGCCGGACCACTTCCGGAGCACCATTCACCATTCGCAAAAGGCAATTCAAAAAGTCCTGAATGATTGGCCGCAACTGTGTTCCGGCTCGAATCCCCAGGGGGCATTTTACTTTCTGGTTCGCTTTCATCTCCACATGTCCCCTGAGGACCTGGTGAAGCAATGGATTGAGAACTTCAGGATCGCCGTGCTTCCCGCATCCACATTCGGAGCGACTGGATGCACCGTGCGCCTTTCCTATGGGGCCATCAGGCCCGACACACTGGCAGAAGTCATCCACCGCCTCACGTCCGCTCTGGAATCATCAGCCAATCACCCACTTGTCGGGATCCCATCCAGCACTTCTCCAGGACCAAGCACAGCACCATAAAATGATAAACTTATGAATGTACTCCTATGCCAAACTGAAATCCATTGGGAAGAATCCGCAGCAAATCACAAGGATGTGCAAAAACTGCTCAGCCAACAGGTGGTTGCCCCGCAATCTCTTATCGTCCTGCCGGAAATGTTCCACTGTGGATTCAGTATGAATGTCGCAGGAATTGCCGAGGAGAAAGAAGGTGCCAGTACGATATTCCTTCAATCCCTGGCGCGCCAATATCAATCCTGGGTCATAGGCGGCATCACCCGGCAGACCAGAGACGGACTCGGCCTCAACACAGCGGTTGCAATCAGCCCGGATGGAATGGTCTCCGCAGAATATATCAAGAACCATCCATTTTCTTTGGGTGGTGAGAATGCCCATTTTCAGGCAGGCCATGATGTGGTGGTGGTGGAGATGGGTGGATTTCAGGTCTGTCCGCTGATTTGTTATGATCTGCGCTTTCCTGAGATATTCCGGCGTGGGGTGGATCTGGGGGCCGAGGTTTTTGTCGTGATAGCCAACTGGCCATCCCGGCGGGTCGACCACTGGACGACATTGCTCCGCGCCAGAGCCATCGAAAACCAGGCTTGGGTCATTGGGGTGAATCGGGCCGGCTCCGATCCATTCCATCCCTACCCCGGCCAATCGTTGGTTGCCAATCCTCATGGCGTGGTGACCGCGCATCTGGACCATCAACCTGGAATTCTCCAGTCGTCAATAGATACCGGGATGGTCCATGATTGGCGGATGCAATTCCCCGCACTGCGGGATCGAAAAAGTTCATAACCCGACATTGGCTTTGAGGATCAGGGATTGTTTAATTCACGCAATAATGCCTGCAGCCTCTTGTGGGGTTCATTGAGATAGCCGAGCAGATTTTTCAGGGCTTTGGAGTCTCCCCGATCATTAAACTCGCGGAGTATTCCTATGCGCTTCTGGTATTCATTGGCCTGCCGGGCGAGATCCCGGGGCAGACTGAAGTGACGCAATGCATATCCCAAATGAATGCGACTGGCCAGAAATTCCATCTGTCTGAGCCTTTCGCTGACGTCTTCCAGGTTTTCTTCGAGGATGGCCTGAGTTAATTCAGCGCGCACATCTCCCATTTGGATCATGACATGTTCTGCCTCGTCATAGATGACACGCCCGAAAATGAAGCTGCTGGTGAATGCCAGGAATAATCCAGCCCCAACAACCACAGAAAGGGGAATGGTTCGATCCAGGGCGGCGGGGGACGACAGCTGGCGGGATCGGCTTTTTTCCAAGTGCTCCAGGATCATGCCATCGAACCCACCCCGGGCACGGAAAAGGAATCGATTCAGGATCGGTGAGACAATGAACAGGAAAGCCAAAAGGCAGGCGCCCGCGATTTGCGCTGAATTGGCCTCCTCCATCAAGGATTGGATCAGGTTCAGAATGGTTGAGCTCCTGGATCCAGCCAGAGGCAAACGGGTGAAGGAGTCAAAGGCATGCGTGTGATCCGTGGATCCGATCTGTTTCTGCCAGGGAGAAAATTCCACTGCCATGGAGAATAGAAAGGTTGCGGCAAAAAAGAGCAGGACCAAGGACACGGCGCGGCGTAACCCATAATCCCGCCGCACCCAGTTGAGGACCCCAGCGTTGGCTCCAGCGCCAAGAATCACCAGCATGAAGGCGGCTCCCAAAGAATATCCATCCCGCACCACATGCTCAAATTGGGTCATGATCTCCATCGGTGTGATGTAAACAGGCAGCGCAAAAATCCCCATGATGATCGGGGAAAGAATCGAGCCGCGAATAAAGAGAGATTGCAATACCCCATAGGGCAGGAGGGCCCCAAGCGCCCCCATAAAGACAATCACCAATAAAAGATCACCCACAATTCCGCCTGTCGAGCAGCGGAATAAACTAAGCCAGGCCAGTTTGAATCGATCGCGGGCGCTGGCCAGCGGAGGATCCAAATTACATTCTGAGATTTGGGAATGCTGCGGATGCCATCGATCCCAGCCCCACCCCAAGAGGACTGATATGGTGAAACTGCCAATGAGAAAGCTGAGAAACGTGGGGAGATTGATATGACTGATGCCGTAGACGACGGAGATGGGATTCATGACTGGAGCGACAGTGATGAAACTCAACAATGTGCCTGTTGAAAGCCGGGCCCGGCGCAACTCACGGGCCACCGGCAAGGCTCCCAAGGCACAAACCGGGAGGAGCAAGCCCAACACCCACCCCCTGAAGGCACCGCGCAATCCCCCACCCCCCAAAAGTTGCCGCAGGCGCTCATGACCAATCATCCCACGCATCAGTGCCGCAAATAATATCCCCGAAAATAAAAATGGGGCCGATTCCAGAAAGGTTTCAAGCAGCCGGTAAAATCCACTCAACACAATCGAGCTGATATCGGCCGTGAATCCTGCGAAATGCGGTCCAAGATTCATGGAGCCACCACCTTTTGTGAGGACTCAAATAGGACGGGTCCGGCAAATAAAAACCTTTTATTGCCAGTCGTGAATTCAGGCACAGCGAGGTAAAGGTCCACTTGAGTCAACTTGTCGGGCAATGGAGCGGAATACTGGCTGCGCCGGGCCAGTGGATTTTCATCCAGAGCGCGGATGACAATTTTTTCGGCACTGAATCCCTCACGGCCCAGGGACTGATCCAGGCTTCAATGGTATCCGGCGCCTGAAAAGCTCCCAGTGAGCGTACTCCATTTTTTGTGGTATACAGGGTGCCTTTCAATCTTCCATCATCCTGAACCAGCCATTCCACATACAAGGACGGGGAATTATGGCCCAACGAGCCGATGAAGTGGTAGCTGCCACCCTGAGGGCCAAGCGGCTGACCATGAATCCGCGGGTTCAAATCCAGGACCCATATCAGTCCCCAATACATGAGCAGTATGCCTGTCCAGCCAATCTTATGCGTCAATAAAACCCGCTTCATTCATGGTCACTATAACAAAGCCACCCGGACACCTCCAATGGCAAACATGATTACGAAAAAGACCGCCGAGCATTTCTGGAATGCCTGCGGTCTTTATGGAATTGGGTGACGGGCCCGATTGATTTCTGATTTTCCTGGTTGGATTCATCAGCTGCCAATCCACAAATTGCTGGTAATCCAACAGGTATGTCGCGGCCAATCCCTTGCTGCACGAATGAGACTATCTCATATCCTTCCGGATTTATCCCCCGCACATCAGTCCGGACTTCAACCAAGCTGAATGCAACGATGGCTGCAAAGAATCATGTCATCCCGCAGGAATCATTCCATTCCGGGATTTCCAATCCGAAGGAAAAGACATGTTTATGGACCGACCCCGCTAATGCATTCACCACAAATCTCATACAAATCCTTTTTGTTTCATCCGTTTTGAAATCCGATGAAGTCGTTGAAATGAGCATTAACGAGCAGTGCCTGAAAAATGGACACCGAGAGACTGAACTGGTGACAGTTCGTTAACGGAATACCCGAAAGGAAATTGCGGGATTGCCATCGGAGTCAGTCAATTCAGATGCAGGGAAATCATTCCAGCCATAGCGCACTGCAATCACCTCAGAGATGGATTCAATTTTTACTGAAACAGTGGAGGGTCCAATGATTTCAGCCCGAGCAGGGAAAAACATCCGATCACTTCCAGCCACGGTGAACCCGTGAACCAGTGGTCCTTGGGTTCCCCGGATCGAGGATCCGGCATGCGAGAAGGTCAAGGTGACTGATGGGCCATGAAACTCCGCCTTCCGGAGCCGTGGCCCAAGAAAAAGTCCAGGCTTATTGTAGGAAAGGCTCAAAGCCGCCTGGCTCAGTCTGTATCCAACAGGTTTTTTCCAACGTGGGTGGACGTCATCCTTTTTCGCCAAGGTCCATTGTGGTCACCAGGGCAGTCATGGGAACGACCTCATCCACTTGAAGCTGAGCCTCTCTGAGTAACGCCATGGCGGAATCCTGCTGCACTTCATTCAAAATCTCATCCATGGATCGAAAGCGATCGAAATCCCATCCTGGAATCTGAACGAAAAGAAATGGTATGTCACCCTGTTGAAAATAACTTCTATACGATTGAATAATCTGCGGCATGAGAATTCTTAAATCCTGGGGACGATATACCTCGGATTCCCCCTGGTAGTATATAATTCCGCGTATTTTATCCCGGGTCAGGCCTTCGACCATTCCATTGAACAGGTCACCGGTCAGCATGGGCTTTAAAGGAATTGTGGCGAAATACCTCACACCAGATTCCGCGGCTGACTTTTTAATGCTCAGATAATCAGTATATATGGGTTCCCAGGCAGTGAGCCGGTCCGCATCCACTTGAAGCGTATATGGCCAGAGGAATGGCTTTTCTTCAGCGGTTTTCCGGGGCAGCCAGGATCGCATATGGGTTGCCCCCCATCCAGCCACGACCACGCCGAGAGGAACATCGATGTTCTTTGAAAGTGCATGAGCAAACCACGACGCAACCGCTGAGAATTCATAGAGTGTCTCGGCGCGGAACTCGACCCATGCCCCACGGGGATATGAGTTTTCATTCATTTTTGCGATACGCCGTGGTTCATTCCACAACCTGATTTTTGGGTTTATACTGGGATTATCGAGTAATTCATGAGACCCGTCGCTGGAATGCAGGGGGAAAATGAGATTGGATTGCCCGACGAATATCCAGATGTCACCTGTCACCAAATCAAGAAAGTGCATGGCCCCATCACTGCCATGGAAAGAAACATCCGATTGCATACCTCCGGTCAGAGGCGGCAGATGAATGATCCAATTCCCGGAATCGTCTGAAATGGTTTTCTGCTCCAAGCCAAAGCCGATAAATGTGACAGTGGATCCCGGCTGATCCCTGCCCGTATAAGTCAAAGTCTCATTCCTTTGAACCACCCCACCATCAGACATGAGGGATGGTGTGACCGAAAAACTGGCAGCTCCCAGGAATCGGATGAACAACAGATTCCACATCAGGAATAAACCAGGGCTGAAAATTTTCCTGCGGTTATCGTGTATGAGATAAACTTTCATTGGCCGTCACTCATTGGAGGATATGGGAAGCAGTTGAAAAAACCGGCTCTCTGACTTTATTGGAATAATTTCAGAGATAAATTGATCTTCTGAAACGCCTTCTATGACTGAGGACACAGGAATCCAATGCACTAAATCCTCCGAGGCAAACAAAACCGAAGGTGGACCATTCGCACGAACATGAATGCGAAGTCGCAAATTCATTCCATCATCCTCAAGCACGTAATCTGAAATCCCGTGGGAAGTTCGGTTCTCAAAATGCACCTCTGCGGGTGGACTCCAGGCTGAAAATCCAGGACCGACAATGTTGATTCGATAGCTGCCGGAATCATTTCCTTTGGGATCAGGTATCCAATGATCCACCTGAGGCCCGGTTCTCACCCCTGTAGAAATGTGCGCATCGCCACGAAATACATGAAATTTTTCAAAGGCCCAGTCATGGTGGATGGAGAAACTTAATTGAAACGGTTCACCCAGAATGGCCCGTCCCAATGGCCGATGGATGCCGGTGAAAATTGGTTCCCCTGTGGACGGGAAATTTGTCATGGGCAAACCAAACTGGTTGGGAAGAGATATCTGTCTGAATTGACGCCCTGATACTGGTAATGGGATGGATAATTGATCCAGCTCGCCGGCATTCCATTTATATATAATAATTTCCTGAGATCCGGATGTCGATTGTGGGGATGTCAAGGCAACAATATATTCCCCCTCAACAGCAAAGTCATCCATGGGCATTTCTGAGATGATTTTATTATGAACGCCGTTGGATGTGCGGTGCTGACACACCAATCCAGATGGCCCCCCCCAATAGAGCTGATGGCTCCCGGTTTTCTCTTGGGCAGCGATCTCATGAGCTGGAGAAAGATCCGGCAACTCAATGAAGGAGAATTCTCCATTTTTCTGGAGAAACAGGGCAACTTTCCCGGATTGATCCAGTCCCCAATACCCCGCAGCCGTCACATCCATGGATCGGATGCGCATGCCAACCGGCCACCTCCCCACAATCCATATATCCCAGACATCCACATACAGCTCGGATTGAAGATAAGGATAGTGTCGCTGAATTTCATAAATGTTTTCCTCATCATGACAATAAATATATCCATGGCTGGAAACGACCGAACTCATATTTGTGCCCAGATATTCCTGCCCCCAATTGGGAACAGATTCCGTGCATAATAATCCAGTAAAACGTATATAATCCAAACCTGAGCCTGAGGCGGAAGTGGAGAATAAATAATTTGATGGCCAATGCGAGGCCACTTGAATGGGTTTTCCGTCATCCATCCCCGACGGAAGCCGCCCCATGGGCACCATCAGACCGGATTTGAGATCCCAATGATGCACCACAGCATTTTTCCATTCGTGGGTATTTGGGTCGGATTCTTCAATCACCAGAACGGACTCCAACACACCCGCCAGGCACCTCACCGGGGAAAGATTCAACCCACACAGAAACAAAAGCAGGAACATGAACAAAATCCGATGCATATCCCGAAAACAGTGCTTTCGATGCATCACCTCCCGATCAGGACTCTCAAAATGACTGCTCATTCATGGATTCGGGCACACATCGAAACATGCTATCCCTGGAACATCAAACATCATTTTAAAAATGTTGTGTCCATGAAAAATTAACAGAAATTATGACCGACTTGGGTTTACATCAGGCATTCAACTCATTATAAGATACCCTTTGGATCAGATATGCTTTTGGGCTGGATGGGATACCGCCCCCAACCCTGGACATCCGCTGATTTTGAATTCTGGCAAACATCCGCCGATTATTCGGCTCGAATCAATATCTGAACACCCCATGGGGAGACCGCCGAAAAATAATAACCTCGACCGAAAACCCGGACTGCCCGCGGAAAGTAAATACGATGCGGAATTCAAGGTGATGAAAAAAACCTATGGGAATTTCGCCGATTTGCGCCGGGAACTATCGGATTCCGTGGATGCCAGAGCCGATCGGAAAAGGCTTCTGGATCAATTTGCCAGATGCGATGACCAACAAAGGGCATTCCTGATTATCGAGGATTATTTTGAGAAACTCTCGCTGACGCGGAAGGATTTCCATGGGCAGGAATGGTGGACTCAAGTGATGGAAGCCTCCGGAGATAAGAGGCTTGAGGAAGTCGCTTTGGCTTTCATGCAATCTGGTCACCCGATTCCCACTGAACTGCTGCCCCATGCCAATTTTGAAAAGTTTGCGGTGATGGAGGCGAGCCGGGCCAATCTGGAGTATTCCGACCAACTGGACCAGTGGTTATTTCCTGGAGGGCATCGTAAAAGTTCGACTCCCCGATCGAGCTTGCGCGTGATATGCGAATTACAACCACTGGAGGATCCGTCCGCATTGCATCGAATGGTGGTGCATTTCCTGGTTTTCCGTCCACGCACCGGGGAACGTGTCCGCTCCCCACAGGAAATCGTGGAATTAACCCAGCGTGCCAGCCAGGAACAGGAACTTTTCATTCCAGAAGACTGGGCCTTTATTCGATGGGCAGGTAAAAAGCTGTCACGTCGCACACCCATTCCAGAGATTCTGGAGTTGAAGGGCCTTGAATTGCTCGAATGGATGACCGAGTGGTCCGGCACCAGACGCTTTGAATTATCCGGTCACGAAGAGGCCCTCATGTTCACCGGGCAGACCGCGGAATTTCATCCAACCATACGCATGGTGGACGAGCATCTTCAGATCAGCCACCAGTTGCGGACCCAGTCCCACCCCGATGGGATCGGGTTGAACCAGATCAGCATCATCCACGGCTCACCCTATTTCGCCCTATGTGGACTGGAACTTTTCGTTCTAAGGAATCCACCGCCGGAAAAGTTACTGAGGGCCTGGATGGAAAAGCCATGGATAGAAGTGGAGAATCTCAGCAGTCGTTTGCTGACGCGCTTACGAAAATCGTTCAGCGCGGTCAACCCCTTGTGGGATCAGGTTTGCGATGCCCACACAGCCAGACCGAGGATGCTCTTTGAGATTCGCGATGAATCCGTTCAGATACGACTGGAAGCCATCAGCGATCGCGATGAGTCGCATTGGCTCTGGGATGGGGATCAATGGATGCGCTCCAGCCAGCCCGAATCCATCTCCTCCCGCCCGGAAGTTCTCGATGACCCCAGACTCCAGCCTGCCATCGATTGGCTCAAACAATTGCAGTGTTTCACCCCGGAGCACTGCCTCTGGGTGGCTGATGCCGATCCCAATTTTTTCGACCTCCTGGCAGCTCAATGGAACGATCGCCCCAGCTCAACCGAATTCCTCGGAAACGCCCTCTTTCACCGCCTGTTCCTCGGGGGGCACAAATTGCGGCCCAGACTCGCCATTCAATCCACCGGGATCGACTGGTTCTCGGTTTCCACAGAATGGGAAATGGAGGGACTCAAACTCAGCCAGGCCGATTTGCACGCGCTACAAAGTGCCACGTCGAGATTTGTGAAGCTTCCGGATAGTGGTTGGGTTGAACTGGATGAGGAGAAGGTTATTTCAGCGCATGAAACCATGGCGGAGCTTGGGGTGGATGGGTTGATGCCGGTGCCTCAGAAAGTGAGTTTCAGTCAGGCTTCAAGCCAGGTGCTTGAAAAAGTGGATACGTTGGGTGAGGCGGAAAAAATGCGGGATCTTCGCAGGCAAATCGCGGAGTTCCGTGCCATTGACAATACCGACCTTCCCCCGGGAATTCAGGCGGAACTCAGACCATACCAGAAGGATGGATTCAATTTTTTAACCAATCTTTTTCAATCGGGCCTTGGCGGGTTACTGGCGGATGACATGGGACTGGGGAAAACCCTGCAGACGTTGGTGGCTCTGGAATGGATCCGGCAGAATAACCGTGCCCATCCACAACCCAGCCTGGTGATTTGCCCTGCATCCGTGCTCCACAACTGGAAACGCGAAGCCAACAGATTCGTTCCATCCATGAAAGTCCTGGTGCTCGAAAGCGGGAAAGAGCGGCACAATCTGCGCGATCAAATCCCGGACTTTGATCTCATTGTCACCAATTATGCCTTGCTTCGCCGTGACCTGCAGGCACTGAGAAAGTTTCATTTCCTGGCAGTCGTGCTGGATGAGGCACAATTCATCAAAAACCCTGGCGCTCAAGTCACGCTGTCGGTCAAGCAATTGCGGGCCACTCACCGGGTGGCACTGAGTGGAACCCCACTTGAAAACCGATTGCTGGATTTATGGAGCATCATTGATTTTCTTCAGCGTGGATATCTGGGTTCTCAGAGTCAGTTTGTTGAAAATTACCAGAGTCCCAACGAAGCTGTTGTGACACAGAGAATCGCGCGGAAAAGATTGGCGGCGAAGTTGCGTCCGATACTGTTGCGCCGGTTGAAGACTCAGGTGGCCCGTGACCTGCCTGAAAGAATAGAAGAGCGTCGCGATTGCGCATTGGGAAAAGCCCAGAGGAAATTATATTTAGCAGAATTGCGCCGCAGTCGGGAACAGGTTCATCAGGCAGTTCACGATAATGGAATTCAGAAAAGCCGGATTCATGTGCTGGCGGCATTGACACGACTGCGCCAGATCTGTTGTCACCCGCGATTGATTGGTTCGGATTCCATTTCCGGTAAAACCCAGACGCTCTTTGAACTGGTGGAACCACTCCTGGAGCGGGGGGAAAAAGTGCTTCTCTTCAGCCAGTTTGTCAAAATGCTCAATATTCTGGAATCTGAATTCGAAAAGATCGGGCAGAAAACTTATACATTGACTGGGGAAACACGCAACCGGCAGGAAGTGGTGCAGAAATTCCAGGATGATACAAATCCGGCGGTCTTTTTATTGAGCCTGCGGGCGGCGGGCACGGGCTTGAATCTCACGACCGCCAGTTATGTCGTTTTATATGATCCATGGTGGAACCCGGCTGTGGAAGCCCAGGCCATTGATCGATCCCACCGCATTGGTCAAACCAAGACTGTCAACGCCTATCGTCTCGTCACGCCGGGAACGGTTGAGGAGAAAATCTGGGAACTCCAACAAAAAAAATCCCAGCAGATAACAGATATTCTCGGTGAGGATGGATTCACCGGGTGCTTGTCCCATGAAGACTTGGACTATCTGTTTGCCGAGGAGGATATACCTGAAGAGTAGACTGATTACCACCTTGCCTGAAAAAAATTGCAGCCCGCACATGTAACCACCTCACTGCGCATGCGTCATTGGATGTAGTTCATTTCAATAGAAAATAATAAATTTAGAATCACACTCATTATATAAAATGAAAATATAAATATGAATCAATGGGCAAAGTGCCTGGGAATTATTTCAGGAGTATGCCTGATGGCGGTAGTCATGACTGAGGCACAGAATCAGGATGAACCCAAAGAGGGACCTGGACTGAGACAGCGGGGCCAGTTCCCAGGGGGCCCGGAAGGCGGACCTCGTGGCGGTGGAATGATGCGCATGATCCCGGTCATGGCAGCCCTCGATACCAATGCCGATGGAACCATCTCCGCAGATGAAATTAAAAACGCCAGCGAATCCCTCAAAAAACTCGATCTCAACAAGGACGGCCAACTCACTGAAAACGAGCTTCGTCCACAAGGCGGACCCGCGGGGAAGGACCCGAGGCGAGGATGGCCCACGGGGACCAGGTCAGGGCGGACCCAATTTGGAGACACTCGTCAATCGCATCCTCGCCAATGACAAAAATGGCGATGGGAAAATTGAAGTCTCCGAAGTGGAAGCCCGCATGGCAGGCATCGTACGCCGCGCTGACTCGAATCAGGATGGATTCGCCACCCGCGAAGAACTATCCACTCTCTTCGCCAATGAAACTGGCAGACCCAATCGCGATGACCGCCCACAACGCGGCCCAGGTCGCCCGGAATAATGCCGGAGCCATCCATCCATCCAATAATCCCCCCGCTTTCCGGGATAAGGCAGCCAGCATCTGGCTGCCTTTCCATTTTCCCATGAGACACCGATTCAACAGGGCTGGATTCCAAGAAATGAAACAGCCGCAACCAGCAACTCATGGACCAGGACTCATAGGCAGCATGAAAAGTTTTAACGACTTTTCAGTAAAAATTTGGTGACAAATGCACATCCGTGCCGATAATAGGGATGTCAGTCTGGGATAAGGGGGCGGAAGCCTTCAATCTGAGACTGGTCAACCTGGAATGGACTATGAATAAACTCAAGTCAGCCACTTCTTGGTTGGGTTCAATAAAATGGATCCATTTTATGAGCCATCCTACTGTCTTCCCCACAAACCGCGCACCCCACTCACCAGTCATCCATGCAGAAACTGGATTGAAACCGGATGAATCTGACCAGGATTCGTTGGGTGGGAACCTTGCATGTGCTGTGGGGGAGGAATAAACGTCATTAAAAAATCAAACTGAGACCTCACATGATTAAATCAAAGTCGAATTCTGACGAAACGATCCGCAATGACAGGAACCGCTACCATCTGGCAGATGGGAAAGGATCAAAGTCTAAAAAGCACCGTTACGAGCGAAGAAAAGTGAGAGAAATTCTGCATCGAATGTTTGAACCGGAGGATGAACAGGCGACGTCGTGAGGACCTTGACTAATCCCGGAACTATAATCCGCCAGGCATCGCAACATTTCTGGCGTGAATCACCTCTCCTGGGACTGTATTAAGAGTCGAAAATTTTCTACGAGGAAATCCGGGTAGCTATGGCTGCCCGGATCATTTTTTCCAGGGTATGGAAGAGGACCTGGGGAACAGAATGGTTCTGCGCCATGGAATCCAACCAGGGAAGGTGTTGAATATCATCCCAGACAACCACCTGAATAGCATGGGTCCGGAAAAGCTCACTTAACTTCCCGGATATGGCCAGGGTCAAAGGGGCTCCCTCCGCGAGACTCGGAAGCCTGGCAGATTGAAAGCCATACCATTTTACCAGATAGGTAGTCGAAGCATGGACATTGAGTGCGGAAATTGGCTGTGGATGCTGCCTGATCCAATCCGAGGATTGCTTCCGAACGTCCTCAATCGCGCGTGAAAGCGATAATTGCATAGTTTCGGCATTTTTTGAAATGCGCCCCGCGTCGTCAGTGAAAATGAATCTGAGTGCCTGCGCCAGTGTGGGGATCGATTGCAGAACTGCGTCTGGATCCATCCAGGGATGCAAGGTGGAGATTGTGTTTGTGGCTGAATTATTTCCGGGCGGGAAAATGAGTATCCCTTTGGTAGTGAGTCCTGGCCCCAGCTTCTGAAGAACCTGACTGACGGTCCTATCATAAGCCCCCCCGGTCAATACAACCACATTTGATGCCCTGATGGCGCGAATCAGATCGTAACTGATCTCGTTGAAATGGCCCGATTGCCCGCCGGCGTTGAGCCTGCGGATCTGAACTCCCGTGACCCCGTCCAGCAGGTCTCTCACCTGGATCAGGGCAAAGGGTGAAGTCACAACTACCAACCTCTCCGCCCGCACCTCCATCACATCGGATGAAATCTCCAAACCACCATCATCCCCGCTTCCGCCACAACCCGAAAGCAGCGCCAGCAAACTGGCTGTCACGATTCGCCATAAACAATTGTGCATAGTCAGAAATAATTGAGGGCGAAAAGTGAGGCGTACAAGGACAAAGCCAGCTCCTGGAATACAGGAACAGGCCGACTCATCGCATCTGATCCCGATCAGGTCAGGATCCTCAAACAGAACTATTTCATCAGAAGAGCCTGACGGGCACGCTTGACTTCACGGGTTAAGCGGCGCTGATAGAGGGCTGGAAGCCCAGTATATTTGCGCGGCAATATCCGCCCCTGATCAGTCACAAATTGACGCAGAAAATCGACGTTCTTGTAGTCAATCAAGTCCAACGCATAATCGACGCGTGGCCTGGTTCTGGGAGTATGATAGTCGTTTTGACGACCATTTTTACGCTTAGTTTTATCTACCGTATTTTTACGAGGCATTTGATGAAGTGGTAATTGATGATGAAATTGAGTGTCGCCCCTTATTTGATTTCCTTGTGGAGAGTATGTCTCCGGAGGAAAGGGTTGTACTTCTGGAGTTCGAGCTTTTCAGGCTTGAGCTTTTTATTTCGTGTCGTGGTATACCGTGACGGACGCTGACCCTCTTTGCGGGCCTCCGTGCATTCTATGGTCACAATCTCTCTAGGCATAATTAATCCTTATCTTTTGAAGATTTTGATGATCCTGAGGATTCCTCGTCATCGCCTTCGCCCGACATGGATGAATTGGATTTCTCGAGGGTTCCAAGGGTTCCGAGGCGCTTGGTTTTGACTTCTCCAGCCTTTTCCAGCTGGGCTTGCGCTTCGATGGTAAATCGGGTCCAAGGGATGGCTTCAAGCCGGGCCTTGGGTATGGGTTTGCCTGTGAGCTCACAGGTGCCATACGTGTCATTTTTGATGCGCTTGAGGGCTTCATCAATTTCGTAGAGAGTATCCTGGTCTGAGGACATGAGGCTCAGATTGAAATCCCGATCGAAATTATCCGTGCCGGAATCAGCCATATGGAGGCTGTAATTGCTCATCTCCTCAGCCGATTCCTTGGCCAAACCTGAGAGTTGAGAAGAGATCTGGGCGCGGATGGAAAGCAGTTTCTGGAAGAACTTGATCCATTCGGATTTGATGGAGGACAAGTCAATTGAGGAGTATTCCTCCTGTCTTTCTTTGGCTTGTCGCTGGCGATCTGCCGCTGTCGGACGTCCAAGGATGGAGGCCGCACGCGAAGAGGAACCCGGACGTGGGGCCCCGGAGTCTGCTGAGGATGGTTTGCTGACAGAATGGGAATCAGCCGGAGATGATGACTCGGGTTGATTCGGCTTGTCAGCCTTTTTAGCAGATTTAGCGTTTGTCTTTTTCGTTGCCACGTTTACTTTTCCGATTGAACCTGTTCTGAGCCTGTATCAAGCCCTCATGGTAACTCGTCAGAGTCGGGTACCATACCGGGACTGATAAATTAATCCATCAAAAATTTCAAAAATTTCCATGGCCCCGCAGGATACCCGGGGTCAGGGGTCGAGGTCCAGGGAACTGAACATGGCGTAGGCATTGTGCAAGTGAATACTTTCAAAATTTTCGGCTTCGACCTGGAACCAGGTGAGTTCCGGGAGGTTTTTGAGATTATCCGCGATATTGCGCACCAGATCTTCGACGAAGACCGGGTTCTGGTAAGCCAGTTCGGTGACAGCTTTTTCATCGACGCGTTTGAGGAGTGAATAGAGCTGGCTGCTGGAGGCGGATTCGATGCGCGAAATCAGATTGGGGATGTCGACGGATTGAGACGAGTGAAATGTGAGGGTGACTTCACCACGCTGGTTGTGGGCAGAGAAATTGCTGATTGCTTTGGAGCATGGGCAGAGGGTGGTGACCCAGACTTTGAGGGTGTGGGTCTGGCGGAATTGACCCTGGCTGAGATGCGAATCGACACGGACCATGTATTTCATTGGGCCGGATTTACCGGATACGGGAGCAGATTTAGTGAGGAAAATCGGGCATTCCAGGTCGATATAGGCACACTGGGATGGCAATTTTTTCAGGAGCAATTCCAAGGCAGGCTTGAGGTTCTGAAGATCCCATTGACCGTTCATATTTTCGATGACTTCCACAAACCGGCTCATGTGAGTGCCTTTGACATCGGCATTCAGGGAGACGTAGAGGCCAAACCGGGCGATGGAATTCTGCTGGAATTCTGACCCCAGATGGAGGATGATGGGGACGTCCAATGACCGGACGCCGACCTTGCGAATGGGGAGGCGTCTATGATCGTCAAGACTTTGAGTATCCGGCAGGTGTGTGGATCCGGATGATGGAGTGTCGATGGACTGGTTGATAACTGAAACTCTTTTCAAAACTCATGCATGATAGCTGAAAAAATGATATTTCCAAAAATTTCTCTGAGACAAATGAGTGGTCTGGTTCTGGTGGGGATGATCTGGGTGTGGAACGGGGGTGGTGGAGTGGATGCGGCGCCGCTGCGCATTGTGTCCTGGAATGTACGAAAATATTTTTGGGAACCAATTCCCTGGGACGGATCAAGCCGATGATATCGCGGGAAAAAGTGGTGAAATGCCTGCGGGAACTGGAGCCGGATGTGGCGATATTGCAGGAGGTTGGTGGACCTGAGGCATTGGCAGCGATTCAGAGGCAATTGGAGCATCACGGGCATCCAATGCCATGGATTCATTGCCAACATGGGGTGGATACCAACCTGTTTCTCGGAATATTGAGCAGACATCCGATCGTGCAAACCAATGAGTATTCCGGGTTGGAATATCTTCATGCGGGCCGGGTGATGAAAATGCAGCGCGGTGTGATGCACTGCGGGATTGGGTCAGGAAACCGGACACGATTGCATGTATTGAATGTGCATTTGAAATCGCGGAGGGAAGTTTTTTTCGGCGATGAGCAGTTGATGCGCGAACAGGAAGCCCTCCTCGTTCGCAGCACAATCAATCAGATTCTCAAGGAAAACCCCAATGCCCAGTTGGTCCTGGGGGGGGATTTTAATGATTCCCCCGGATCCAGAGTCTTGAAAATCCTCCGCGGTCACGGGGCCAAATCGCTCACTGACCCAGAGCTTGCCGAGCAGAATGGGGACCATAAATACCATGGACGGGATGTGCGGTGGACAGTTTTTTTCCAGCCAGAACAGGCCTACAACCGATTCGATTATCTGCTTCTCAGCAACTCATTAAAGTCCAGAATAAACCGCACCCTGTCCGGCGTTCATGCTTGTCAGGATTGGGGCATTGCCTCAGACCACCGACCAGTCTTTGTGACCTTGGATTGGGACAATCCATAGAGGACCCCAAAGCTCACCCCATCGCGCGTCACTTGAAAAGGGCCGACAGATTGGGTGGCAATCGGATCGGATCAAAATCATTCCATGGTATTGGGCGCGGCAGAAATTTCACCGCATTTTTTTCAGCGAGCTGGATCTGTTCCTCGGTCATGTGCTTCCGGAGTTTTTCCCTTTGCCGTGCAGCGAAATCCATGGATGGATCAGCCGCCGCAAGATTGAACCAGGTGAACGATTCAACCACATCGGCATGGGGGTTATCATTCAAAAGCCGCGGGGACAAAAGGACAGCCAGGTTATTTTGAGCAATGGATGACCCCTGAAGAGCGGCTTTCCTGAACCAGTATATGGCCTGAACATCGTCTTTCACCACTCCCACAGCCGCATCGTATGAATTTCCCAGCATCACCTGACTCTGGGCATCCCCTTTCTCGGCCAAAAACTTGAGGATACTCACCGCGCCATCCGGATTTTGTTCCACACCCACTTCCCCGTTCTGCCATAAAATAGCGACCCATTTCATTGAGGCGGGAATCCCCTTCTGAGCATTTTTAATGAACTGACCGTATGCCTCAACCGGGCTCAGCGGGACTCCCTGGCCCTGATAGTACATTTCCCCCAATTTATGGATGGAGCGGACGTGGCCATGGGATGAGGCTTTCCGCAACCACCGCACCGCTTCAGGATAGTCCCCTTCGCCATGCAGAATCACAGCATAATTGTACTGACTTGATGGATATTCCTGTTCAGCAGCTCTCCTGAACCAGATTTTCGCCTGTTTGTTATCCCGGTTCACGCTGAGCCCCGATGCATACATGATTCCCAGCTTATCCATGGCACGCACATCCCCACGCTCAGCATCGATCTGAATTGTGGTCATTTCAATGTCAGCCCCCACCCCGGAGCGCAAAGCGAACATGAAGAGGATCAGCACCCGGATCATGCCAGAAATTTCCATGCCTTTGGATGTGATGGAACCTGGCTGGATTGGACACAGGGTATCCATTTCGAAATTCTGATGCATCTGATTCATTGCCACACGCTTGTGATCGGCAGATTCCACTTCCAGCTTGAGATGCACGAAATATTTCAAATCAACCACTCAAGAGACAATACAGTCATCCGAATAATGCACTCATGTCGATCATTGAAGGTGATCGGAAATCCTTCTTGAGAAGATTGGGGAAAAATATGGAGTCGGACACGGATCCGGCTCCATAATTTTTTACTCGGGTGAGTTGGGATTGCGCAGAACCAGCATCTTTTCGATGTATTTGGCTATCATATCGAATTCCAGATTGACCAGAGCCCCATGGATTAAATCCTGGATGTTGGTGAGCTCAAATGTATGGGGAATGATCCAGACATGAAATGTGGAGGGTGTGACTCCCGCTACAGTCAGCGAGATGCCATTGAGGGCAATGCTCCCCTTCTCCACGACATAACGCAGGGACTCGGCATGGGTCGGGCGGATCTCCAGATAATGCGACTCACCGCGTTTTTCAATGGACTCCACCCTGGCAATCTCATCGATGTGCCCAGTCACAAAATGTCCACCAAATCGCGCGCCAACCAGCATCGATCGCTCCAGATTCACTTTTGTGCCGGGACAAAATGTGTGGAAATTGGTCCTGTGCATGGTTTCATCGAGAATATCGAAGTGGAGAATTTTTGAACTGCTGCCAGCCACGGGATGGATCTGCACCACGGTGAGACAGGCGCCATTGACGGCAAGGCTGTCCCCGATGGCTATGTCGCTGGCGGATACTTTCGCCTGAATTTTCAACCGCGTTCCAGTGTCCCGGGCTATGAGTTCTTCAACCACCCCAGTCTCTTCGACAAGTCCTGTAAACATAGAGGCAATCTAGCGACTGCCCAAAGTCTGGCAATGCAGGAATCTCCGGATTCCTCATTTTCCCCAGGCCCCGATGCGGTGCCCGTAAAGTATTCCCGCATGGGATGGATTAGATCCATCAAACAAGTGGGATGGTGAGACCCCATCCAGGCCAACGGTGAAAGCCCGGGGCGCAAACCCTGGGAAATTTCAGGCCCGGCACACGATTCAGATATCCTGATTCCTGATAACAGGAAGCATAACTGAATCAATTATACTTGTTTTTCACTATAAATGGAAAGAATGCCCAAGCTGCTGTTATCAAAGTGGCACAAAATCCGGGTGTTGGGATGGAGGCACTGGTTCACTGGATTTCATTGATCTGGTTCATGGAATGCGGGTGGAGTCCCGGATTTGCAGATGCCCTTGAATCAGGATATCACGTGGGGGAAGGTCCGGGTGGGCAATCCGCGTCATCATGGCATTGAATGCGGCCCGGCCGATCGCTTCACAGGGTTGGGCCAGGGTGGTGAGGGATGGGCTGAGAAAACTGGCGTATTTCACATCATCAAAGGACGTCCAGGAGGATATTCCGGGGCACCTGGAAATTGAATGGACTGGCAGACTTCAGGAATTGGCTCGCGGTCCGGTCGTTGGCACAGATCAAAGCTGGGGGAGGAGTGCGATCCTGAGTCAGAGCGATGGAGAACCGGTCCCGGAGAAACTCGATATCATCCGGCTCGCCCCAATGAACCTGCAGCGGCTTGCCCGGGACATCCGCGTCCATCATGGCGAGTCGACATCCATTGATGCGGTCTGTCACCGTGGATGCGGACCCTGGCCGCGCCAGAAAATGGATCTCTCTCACACCCAGGTCGATCAGGTGCTGGCACATCACATATCCGGCACGGAAATGATCCAGTCCCACCCGGTCAAATTCACTTCTCTCCGGGAATACCAGAAAATCCCGATCCATCAGGACAACAGGAATCCCGGCATCCGTCAGAAGCTGGATCAATCGATGATTCAGCCCCACCAGGTCGGAACGGAATTCCAGAGGAGCAAAAAACACCCCATCCACGGCCGTCTCAATGAAATACTGAACCGTCCCGAGCAGGCGATCACTTATATCCCCATCCTGATCGATCCCGGATGCCCACATTAAAATGGCGTGATTTTTTTCGGCTTCGGCTGCAATGCGTCCACAGATGGGTTCAAATATCTCGGTGTCCCCCAAACCGGGGATGAGCAGACCCAACACTTTTTTCTTCCCTTCTGAGGACCGGCGCTCCAGAACAAACGAGCCCGCACCAGCCCGCCTATCAATCAATCCAGTGGATTCCAAATCATTCAAAGCCCTCGCCACAGTGGGTCTGGACATTCCAAAATGCAGCGCCAATTCGTGCTCCGTCGGCAATTGTTCGCCCGGAGGGAATTCGCCGGACACAATTTTCTCTCTTAGAAATTCATAAACAATCCGGTGTTTTGATCTGGCTAAAACTGGTTCACCTGGTGGCATCATTCCGGGAATTTGCTAACACAAATAATAATGACGAGTCAACATTCTGAAAAGGATCAGGCATAACAACTGCGGGGAATGGGATGGACTGAATCAGATGTCTTTTTTGAGGCGATCGAGGGAGAAATTGCGGCCTGGGCAAGCGGTTGATTTGCCTGGGATGCCCTGGTAGGCCATTTTGTGGGTGATGAGATTGGATTTCGGGATAGCGCATTGAGCCATAAGAAACCGGCACAGGGAGGACAACTGCTGGAGTTGTCGGGATGTCGGGCGAGAATTTTCGAAGTCCCCGACCAGGCAGATGCCAATGGAAGTGGCGTTGAGCCATGGGATACTGGTATGACCCCCATCGATTTGCTGGAGCCATCGGGGGCCAATAACGATTTCCCCGTCATTGAGACCGTGGCCATTGCCAATGAGGAAGTGATAGGCCATGCCGTTGGTCATTCCACGATTGCGGTGATTATTGTCGATGGCCTTGAAGGAGCCAACCGGTGTTGCAGTATGGTGAATCATGATTCTTTTCCATTTGCCGGCAGTGGGATTGAGTCGGGAGAGTTCACGGCGGACATCGTAAGCCAGATCATTCGCTGGATTCACCACCTTTCCGGATGCATTGGTGGGAATGCGCAGCAGCTGTCCGGATTTAATCAGATTGGGATTTTTCAGTCGGTTGACATTGAGCAGGTCCTGAGGAGTCACCCCATAATCCTCGGCTATAGAGGACAGCGAATCCCCTGCGGCGACCCGATGCACACGATAGGCAGCCGATGGGCTTTCGCTGGACTGCCGGATCTTCAGGGTCTGGCCAACTTTAATCTGATTGGCATTCTTCAGATCGTTATCCCAGGAGATTTGTTGAATAGTGGTTCCATACTGGGAGGCGATATCCGAGAGGCGGTCACCTTTCCGCACGCGATAGGCGACGAAGCGGTCCTCCGAGGCATCAATCGTCTCAGGAATGCTTAGAGTCTGGCCGGGAATGATGACTGAATTGACGGGGATCTTATTGGCTTCAGCAATTTCCTGTGGTGTGGTGCCAAATTTTTCCGCGATTTTGGTCAAGTTATCCATTGGTTGAACCCGATAGATGTCCGCCTGGCATGGTATGGGCCCTCCCAATGCCAATTGGACGCCTAAAAGTATCC
>JAJOIW010000076.1 GCA_021209225.1 Verrucomicrobiota bacterium | reverse complement strand
CCTGGAGGTTATGCCTTCTTCCCGTTATATGGAGCTGGTTCTCTCTTTGACCGAGACCATGCTCGAACTCTTCTATGATGACGAAGGCGATAAAGGCGGATTCTATTACACCGGTGAAAAGAATCAAGAAGACCTTATATTGAGACCGCGTTCCCACTTTGATGGTTCGGTGCCCTCGGGCTCTTCGGTGGCGGTCACCAATCTCAAACAGCAGGCCGATACTGGAACAAAAATGATCCATATCGGCAAAAACACCCGCAGCACCATCGTTTCCAAAGGTATTTCCGCTGGTCGTGGTCAGAATTCCTACCGCGGGCTGGTGCAGATCCAGAAATCCGCCACAAATGCACGCAATTTCTCCCAGTGCGACAGTATGCTCATCGGGGACCAATGTGGAGCCCACACCTTTCCCTACATAGAACTAAAAAATTCCACAGCTAAAGTGGAACATGAGGCGACCACGAGTAAGATAGGTGAGGATCAGATATTTTACTGCAACCAGCGTGGTATAGAAACCCAGGATGCCGTCAATATGATTGTCAATGGGTACTGCAAGGAAGTCTTTAACCAACTCCCGATGGAATTCGCCGTGGAGGCCCAGAAACTGTTGAATGTATCCTTGGAAGGGTCAGTTGGATGATGTTCACCTGAAAGAAGTTTATTGGGTGGATATACAAATAATTTAGCTATTGATTGGACAAAAAATATAAATTTTAAGGACGCGAGACATGTTAGAAATAAAGAATCTAGTTGCCGGAGTTGAAGACAAGCAGATCCTGAATGGGATTGATTTAAAGATTAATCCTGGCGAGGTGCATGCGATCATGGGGCCCAATGGGAGTGGTAAAAGCACATTGGCACAGGTTTTGGCTGGTCGTGACGGGTATGAAATTCATGGCGGGGAAGTTCTCTTTGGTGGCAAGGATTTATTGGATCTGGCCCCGGAAGAGCGGGCAGGGGAAGGGTTGTTTCTGGCATTCCAGTACCCGGTGGAAATTCCCGGTGTCAACACCACCTATTTTCTCAAATCAGCGGTGAATGCGGTGAGGAAGTACCGCGGGCTGTCAGAACTGGACTCCACTGAATTTCTCAAGCTGGTGCGTGAGAAGATGAAGATTCTGGAATTGCCGCAGAGTTTCCTGAAGCGGCCGGTCAACGAGGGATTTTCCGGTGGTGAGAAGAAGCGCAATGAGATCTTCCAGATGGCGATGCTGGAGCCGAAGCTGGCGGTTCTGGATGAGACCGACAGTGGTTTGGACATTGATGCATTGAAAGCTGTTGCCGAAGGAGTGAATCGGCTGCGGTCACCTGAACGATCCCAGCTCGTCATCACCCATTATCAGAGATTGCTCGACTACATCGTGCCGGATTTTGTCCATGTTTTATATAATGGGCGCATCATTCATACTGGCAATCGTGATCTGGCTCTGGAATTGGAGGAGCGGGGATATGATTGGATTATCAAAGATCATCGTGAGCCTGTCGTAGCATAAGTCGATTGTGTGCCAGGTCCAGGTAATGGGTTGAGTGAGCCAGACAACAGGCCCCACCACTCCCACTCCCGGCACCCGTCCGCATCCACCAGTCCATATGAACCAACCCGTGACCCCAATTTTTCATGACCGTTTTACCATCTGAGTCCGCATCGATCGATCGCTACACATCCTTGTTTGAATCCCTGAAGCCCGGTTTTCCATCCCTGACGGGTGAGGATCTGAATAGTTTCCGTGAATCCGGGCTGCAGAAATTCTGCCAGACCGGATTTCCAACCATGGTCGATGAGGATTGGCGCTACACCAGTTTGAAGTCCTTGTATTCTCTGGAGCCGCTGTGGGCCCCACCTGCCTGTCAGGCCGAGGTCCCTCAGGATTTCATCGCGGGTATTCCACAGATCGATTCCTCTCGGAGCCGACTGGTTTTTGTGGATGGGAGCTATTGTGAAAAATATTCCAACATTCTTCCTC
Organism: Verrucomicrobiota bacterium; assembly: GCA_021209225.1. GTDB lineage: Bacteria > Verrucomicrobiota > Verrucomicrobiia > Limisphaerales > JAJOIW01 > JAJOIW01. The sequence goes on along the minus strand of JAJOIW010000076.1, from coordinate 3,763 downwards.
AACCTCATGGCGTCGATGTGATGCCCTTATGTTCAGCGCTCAAGCTGGGTTTGATCCGTCCAGAGGAACTGGGCCAGTACACCTGCGATGGACACAGCAATTCCTTTGTTCCCTTGAATGATGCGTTTTTCCAGGATGGGTTGTTTTTAAGGGCGGCGAAAGGGATGGAGGTGAATGGAATCGTGGAGGTGCTTTACCTCTCCTCGGGTCTGCAAAGCAATGTTCAGTTTCCGCGGCAATTAGTCATTCTCGGTGAGGATGCCAGCGCCACAGTCCTGGAACAATACCACCAGTTCAAACATGGTATCGTCTTCACAAACGCCGTCAGTGAAATCTTCCTCGGCGACCAGAGCCACCTGGAATGGGTCAAACTCCAAATGGAACCCGATACATCTCTCCACTTCGGAAGCTACTTCATCCAGGCCACTCAAAAAGCATCCTTTCTTGTTCACTCCATAGATATCGGTGCGGCACTTTCCAGGAATTCCCTCAAAACGGTCCTCAATGGATCTCATGTCCATGGCGTGCTGAATGGCCTCTACATCACGAAAGGTCGGCAAATGAGTGATCATCATATGGTGGTCGAACACAATCAGCCGGCATGCGAATCCCATGAATACTTCAATGGAATCCTCGATGACCATTCGAAGGCCGTCTTTCATGGGCGCATCTATGTCGATCAGAAGGGCCAGAAGACCGATGCCAAACAGACGAATAAAAATATTCTCCTGACGGATGATGTGGTTGTGGACACCAAACCCCAGTTGGAAATTTATGCGGACGATGTCAAATGCACCCATGGTGCAACGGTCGGGCAATTGGATGAAGACGCGCAGTTCTACCTGCAGGCACGCGGCATTCCCCGCCTTCAGGCCAGGAAAATGCTGATCCACGCCTTTGCCTCGGAAATTGTTGAACGGGTGGAAAATGAATCGATTCGTGGAATTGTGGACAAGGTGGTCTGGGATACCCTGGACGGCCTTCCATCCATCCATTAATCAGGCGTTGTGATTGTAATTAATCTGATCTTTTAACTATGGAAAGCAAACTTTCAACAGTTGTCTTACTCAGAGATGTGGATGCGGTCGTGGTGCCAATCGGCAATCCAGTCACGTTGCAGAAAGGTGAGGAAGCGACGATCACTCAGAGCTTGGGCGGAAGTTACACCGTGATCGTTGGGGGAAACATGTTCCGGATTGAGGGAATCCATGCCGATGCACTGGGGCTGGAATCCATCGTTGAATCGGTCAAACCCCGGTCATCTGGAGATGGTGGACATATCACGGAAACCGATCTGCTGGATTGTGTCTGGAGTCAGATGAGGCTGGTTTATGATCCGGAAATCCCGGTGAACATCGTGGATTTGGGATTGGTCTACGATTGCCAGCTCCGATCACTGGAGGATGGATCCGGCCATCAGGCTTCGGTGAAAATGACCCTGACCGCCCCGGGATGCGGTATGGGCGACCACCTGTGTCACGATGTCAAAATGAAAATCCTCCAGATCGAAGGAATTGATCAGGCCGATGTCGAACTCGTGTGGGAACCACAATGGGACAAAAGCATGATGACTGATGAGGCGCGGCTGACCTTGGGAATGATGTGAGTTGCCCAGGGTTTTTCCAATTGGATCATTCTCCAGCTCATCATTCTCCGTTTGTGATACCGGGAAATGATCGTATCCTCTAACAAGATGACGGGCACGACGACCACAGAAAAAATTCCAGCTCCAGCAAATATCAATTGGAGTGCGATACGGTCCGATTTTCCAATACTGGATGAAACTGTTCATGGAAAGTCCCTGATCTATTTTGATAATGCGGCGACGAGTCAGAAGCCGCGGGCGGTGATTCAGGCCATCACCGATTACTACACTCATTCCAATGCCAACGTTCATCGGGGCATCCATGAATTGAGCAACCGGTCCACAGCTCTCTACGAGGGGGCCCGCGCCAGAGCCGCTGAGTTTCTCAAAGCGCAATCATCCAATGAGATCGTCTTCACCCGGGGCACGACTGAGTCCATCAACCTCGTGGCCAGCACCTGGGGTCGGCAGAATCTCAAAGCCGGCGACCGGATCTGCCTCACCCAGATGGAACACCACAGTAACATCGTCCCTTGGCAGATCCTCTCCCAGGAACTCGGATTTCATATAGATTACATCCCCATCACTGGGACTGATGGATTGCTCAATCTGGAAGCGTTGGAGAAACTTCTGCGTCACTCACCAAAGTTGCTGGCATTCACACATATCTCCAACACGCTCGGGACCATCAATCCAGTCCGTGAAATCTGTCAGATGGCCGCCAGGGCTGGAACCATCACTCTGGTCGATGGAGCACAAAGCGGGGGCCACGTCGAGGTTGATGTCCAGTCACTCGGGTGCGACTTTTATGTGATGTCCGGGCACAAAGCCTGCGGTCCCACTGGAATCGGACTTTTATACGGTCGGCACAGTCTTCTGGAGTCCCTGCCCCCCTACCAGGGTGGGGGAGAAATGATCACTCAGGTCACATTTGAAAAACCCACATTCAATGTCAGCCCGCATCGCTTCGAGGCCGGCACCCCGAATATTGAAGGGGCCGCGGGATTGGCCGCCGCATTGGATTATCTCGACACCATCGGACGATCCTCCATTGCGGAGCATGATCTCGACCTGACCCTTTATGCGCTGGAACGGTTTTCTGAGCTGCCTGGAATCCGTATCTATGGTCCACGGAATATCCGGGGATCTGTGGTGAGTTTCAGTTTTGATGACATTCACGCTCATGATCTGGTGACATTTGCTGATGCGCGGGGATTGGCCTTGCGCAGTGGTCATCATTGCAATCAACCACTCATGAGCACGTTGGGCATTGCCGCAACAGCACGCGCCAGCTTTTACTTTTACAATACCCGAAATGAAGTGGACCAGGCATTCGATATACTGAATCGTGTCTGCCGGTTTCTTCGTCAGTAGCCCATATATATATTCACAAAGGACCATGACCCCGGACTCATCAGTGCCTGTCTCAGATTCATTAAGCCCCGATGATTTAATGCGGGATATCCAGGAAGTATATCCCGGCGCACAAAGGACCCTGTTCCGCCACTTCCATATCGGTGGCTGCCGGAGTTGTGCCTTCAGCCCGGAGGAGACCTTGTCCGCATTGTGTCAGAGAAACCAGATTTTGGATCCGGTGAGTGTGCTTGAAAAGATACGCAGCAGCCACACAGAGGATATGGCTTTTTTTATATCGCCCAAAGATTTGGAGGAATTGCTGGCAGGTGGTGGTGCGGTGAAGCTGCTGGATATCCGCACCAGGGAGGAGTTTGACGCGGTGCACATACCGGGCTCAGTCCTCATGTCGCAACCGGTGATGCAGGAAATCATGGCCTATTGGAATCCAACGGCCCCCCTGATCCTCATCGACCACCTCGGCCAACAGTCCCTCGATGCCGCCGCATACTTCGCCGGCCATGGCCTGAAAAATGTCCGCTGCCTCTCCGGTGGCATTGATGCCTGGGCATTGCAGGTGGATGGAAATATGCCCCGCTATGAATGGGGATGAAATCCGGTTTTGAGAATATACCTCCTTCATATCAACCTAATACTGGAGCCGAATGACAATGAATGCTGAACTGGAAAAGAAATTAAAAGAAGCGCTTGCCGACACCACGAACATGGGAGAGCTGCCCGATGCCGACTCAGTCGGGACTGTCGGCAACAGCGACTGCGGGGAAATGCTCAGAATGTGGATCAAATTCCGCGAGGAAAAGGCCG
>JAJOIW010000172.1 GCA_021209225.1 Verrucomicrobiota bacterium | reverse complement strand
TGCCCGCCGTTTTCTTGAGCGGGGTGTCCGGTTTGTGCAGGTATCGCATAGTTACAAATGGGATCAACACAGCGATCTGAAAAATCTCCACTCAAAAAATGCCGCTGAAGTCGACGCCCCAATTGCTGGGCTGCTGACCGACTTGTCCGCGAGAGGATTGCTCGATGAAACCCTGGTCATCTGGGGTGGGGAATTTGGTCGAACTCCCACAGCTCAGGGGTCCGATGGCCGCGACCACAATCCTCATGCCTTCACCATGTGGCTCGCCGGTGGCGGCACCCGACCCGGATTGTCCTATGGAGAAACCGATGATTATGGATTCTACACCGCTCACAATGCCATCGATGTCCATGATTTCCATGCCACAATCCTCTCCATCCTCGGCATCCATCACACCCAATTAACCTATCGATACGCTGGACGGGACTTCCGGCTCACAGATGTGCATGGCCGTATCATACGCGATATTCTCACCTGATTTCCCGCCAGGAGAAAGAATGGGATCCGGGCATCTGCCCCACTCTGGGTGTGCGGGGTCACAACTGCATTGACAGGGATCGGGGGAATGATAAACCAGATCCCTTACTGGACGGGCTGGAAGTATCCTATGCATCCTGTTTTTTTATCCATATCTCTTTTGATCTGCAGCAATGTCTTCATGACTTTTGCCTGGTATGCTCACCTGAAGGAAATGAATACCAAGCCCTGGCTGGTGGCGGCCATGGCAAGCTGGGGCATCGCACTTTTTGAATATTTGATTCAGGTGCCGGCCAACCGTATTGGTTATACCGTGCTTTCCATTGGCGAACTCAAAGTCATTCAGGAAGTCATTACACTGAGTGTCTTTGTCCCGTTTTCTCTGTTCTACCTCAAGGAACCCATGAAGCTCGATTACCTGTGGGCGGCTTTCTGTCTGGTCGGGGCAGTCTATTTCATGTTCAGAAGCCGGTTCTCCTGACCCGACCAATTGACATTCCCCACGCCGGCAGGGATTCGCCCGCAGGGAAACCTCCAGCAAATGCCTCATTTCAGGTGGCCGGAATCCACTTTTGCAGAAATTGGCAGGAGGCGAATAAAGCCACCAAAGCGATCAGCAGCGGCCCTCCCCAGGGTTGAATGGCGATCATATCGGTGAGAACTATGCCTGAAAGCAACAGACTCACCGCTTTGCCTGGCTGACGCCTGGACGGAATGAAAAGATAGCTCAGCGCCCATGCGGTCCATGCCAGGAAGGGAAGCACAAAGACGATGGACCTTGTCCACAATGATGGACTGTTGGCGATAAATCCCCATACTGCGGGACCGGCTAAAAACATCAGTGGCCACAGGTCAAATGGAGTGGCGAGCCGCTCATGCCGGGCAATGTAACTGAGCCCAACAATGTAGCAGAACAGGAAAACCGCCGACCACAGAACAAACCCGGAAATCGGTCGCCCATCAAATGCCGATGCCGCGGCAAACAGCACAAGCCAGAACCGGCAGGAAGCCATGATGACTGGTGCCCAGGAAATTTTCTTGTGCGACCAGTCATAAATCAGAATGGAAACAAAAAGGGCTGTCGCCAGCAGCAAGGCAACCGTGCCCAGAAACAGAGCCAAACCAAAGGCACAGGTGAATAAAAACCCACCCCATATCCACGCATGACGCAAGGGGATTCCCCCGGAAGGAATCGGTCGCTCCGGTGCCTTCTCCCGATCCCACTCAATATCCATGGTGTCATTCCAATACATGCCGCCGACGTAGAACAAAGTGGCACTGCTCAAAAGGACAAAAAACTTTTCTGACAGATCGGTGTTTCCCGAGAGGATCCATCCAGCCAGGCAATTCGACCAGACAGTCGGGAGATTCGAAACCCGCCCTAGGATCAGCATCGATCGGATATACATCAGAACGGGGTTTTTCTTCAAAGTCTCAGTCATACCGCAGCGATGGATCGTTTGTTGAGTTGAGTCAGTGTCCATTGATACTCTGCGACCAATTGGTCCACCACATCCAGGCTCCTGATGGATTCGGGCAAAACTTCCCAGGTATAGGTTTCCATCTCAAAATGATGGCACAGATTCTGTGACTGGGTCAGTTCATCCAAAAGCGCAGTGATGTGGTCTGATGTCGATGAAAACAAGTCATTCGTCGGGGAATGCAGCGGGATATGGAAATGAATCCTCCATTCCTCACCTGGTTGGGGTGGGTTGGAGTGAGCCAGCTCAAGCGCGTCATCCAGATCCCGATATCGCCGCATGGCCCCGGTCGCTGATTGCCGCGAAATAACCTGATGGAAATAGACAGTGTCCCTGAATGCTTTCAAGGCATCCAGTCGGGAGGCATCCGGCTGGACCTTGAGTGCGGAACTCAGGTGGATTTTTGAAATCCGGATATTGTTGTCCACAAATCTTTTTAAAACGCTGGTTGGTTCCTCAAATTCGATCGCGAGGTGACATGTGTCGTAATTGACCCCGAGTGTCGATTCGATCCGGTCATCCAGAGGATCCATTTCCCGCATGGAATGAATGAAATCGACCAGTTCTGTGCTGGTTTCCAGAAAGCAGAGGGGCTCAGGTTCGAGTCCGAGATGGAGGTCTTTGCCACTGGTTTTTTTCAGCTGGCTGATATAATCGACCATTTCCCACAGGTGCACCCGCATCTGTTGGATCGCGTCCGGATGGTGGATGAATTCTTTGTAAGGGCAGGGCACCGTGCTGATGCTGCCGCCAGCTTCCGGATCCGCCAGCTCCGCCAGCAAGCGGAACAACAACTTGGTGTAGTCCACACGCTCCCGGCTGGTCCAATCCGGACGATACACGTCCTCCTTCACCCGGGTGCCATGAAACGATCCATAAGGAAAGCCATTGATTGTGAATACATAACAGTTATGATCGGCCAACCATTTTCGAAAGGCTGCCAGATTGGATGGCTCAGCCAGTTCAGAAGCTGCTTTGGCCCCAAGTCGAAGCCCAATGGCATAGGCCTTATCCGGGCATACCTGATCCCGCACCCGAAGGGTGTAATCATTCAGTGTTCCCAGGGTCTGGCTCCAGGATTCACCACGGTGAATGTTCGTGCAATATGCCAAATGCCATCCATTACCCAGTTTCATGGCTTTGGTTTGTAATCGATCAGGTGGGCCAATTCACGAAAATTCCTCCTTTTTCCGTTCGTGATTGGTGAATAAATCAGTTAATCAAGAAATAGTGCCCGGAAAGACTTCCAACGGAGTGAGTGAATCAGTGCAGGGACTCGTCGAGCGTGTGACATACCACAACGAGGAGACTGGCTTTTGTGTGCTTCGGATTCACGACAAAAACCGCCGGGACCTCACCACAGTTGTCGGGCATATTGCCTCAGTCTCGGCCGGAGAATGGCTCATCGCTGAAGGCCACTGGGTGCGTGACCGCGACCATGGATTGCAACTCAAAGCCGTTCGCATGCAATCATCCCCACCCACATCCCTCGAAGGAATCGAAAAATACCTCGGAAGCGGAATGGTCAAAGGCATCGGCCCGGTCTATGCCAAAAAAATGGTGGAGAAATTCGGGGATAAGATCTTCGACATCATCGATAACCAGTCGGCAAAACTGGAGGACATCGATGGAATCGGGCCAGGAAGACGCAAAAAGATCAAGGAGGCGTGGGCCGAGCAGAAGGTGATCCGTGAGATCATGGTATTCCTGCATTCCAATGGCATCAGCACCAGTCGGGCCGTACGGATCTATAAAACCTACGGAGAACACGCCATTGAGAAAGTCCGGGACAATCCCTACATCCTGGTGCGGGATATTCATGGGATTGGATTCAAGACTGCCGACAAAATGGCCCGCAGCATGGGCATTCCCTTCGACTCAGTCCTGCGGGCGAGGGCGGGTTTGATGCACGTTCTCAGTGAGGCTTCGAGCCACGGCCATTGCGGTCTGCCCCTTCCCGAGCTGATGGTGGAATCGGAAAAACTGCTGGAAGTCCCGCCTGCCCGCATCCAGGAGGCCATTGAAAAAAGCCTGCAATCCTACGAGTTGATCCGCGAATCCATCTCAAAAGATCTGGAGAACCTGATCATGTTGCCGGTTCTTCATCAATGCGAACTGCAGATTTATGATTGTTTGAACCGGCTCATCAAAGCCCATCCCACCTTGCCATCCATCCGGGTGGATAAAGCCATCGATTGGTGCCAGGAAAAAACCGGACGGGAATTGGCGGCCCACCAGAAACTGGCCATCGAAGTGGCACTCAGCTCGCGCGTCGTCGTCATCACCGGCGGTCCAGGGGTTGGGAAAACCACACTGATTCAGTCACTCTTAATGATTCTGAACGCCAAAAAAGTCCGGACCTTGCTCTGTGCCCCGACCGGACGGGCGGCAAAGCGCATGGAGGAAACCAGTGGAATGGAGGCACGGACCATTCACCGACTTCTGGAAGGACGCATTGGAGGATTCAACCGGCACCAGAATAATCCACTGGAATGCGATGTTCTGGTTGTGGATGAGTGCTCGATGATTGATGTGACTCTGATGGCAGCCCTGCTGAAAGCTCTGCCCGCCTCAGCACATATTGTTTTTGTCGGGGACGTCGATCAATTGCCCAGCGTCGGACCCGGATCGGTTTTGAAGGACTTCATCGAATGTGACCGCATCCCGGTAGTGAAGCTGACCCAGGTGTTTCGTCAGGCCGCTGAAAGCCGCATCATCACCATCGCTCACGAAATCAATCAGGGCCTGACTGGGGATCTGGAGTGCGCGGAATCCGATAACGACTTCTTTTTCATTCAACGGGATGAGCCCGAAAAAGCGGCCGATACACTCGTCAATCTGGTCGCCCGGAAAATTCCCCAGAAACTCAACCTGGACCCCATTCGCCATATTCAGGTGCTGTGCCCGATGAATCGTGGGAGTCTTGGCGTCCGGGAATTGAATCTGCGTCTCCAACTTACCTTGAACCCCCCGCGTGATGGTCAGCCAACAATCGAAAAGTTCGGCTGCCTCTTCCGTCCAGGCGACAAAGTCATCCAGACCCAGAATAATTATGATAAGGAAGTTTTCAATGGGGACATCGGCATCATTCAGGAAATCGATGCCGACGACCAGATTGTCGTGATCCAGTTTGATGACCGCATCGTGGATTACGAATTCAACGAGTTGGACGAAATCACACTGGCTTATGCCATCACGATCCACAAGTCGCAGGGGTCAGAATTTCCCGTGGTTGTGATGCCCGTGGCCATGCAGCAATTCATCATGCTTCAAAGGAATCTTCTCTACACTGGCGTCACCCGGGGGAAATCGATGGTGGTCATTGTCGGGCAGTCCAAGGCATTCCAGTATGCGGTTCAGAATAGTGAGTCTGCCCGCAGGTATTCCGCTTTGAAGGCCCGTCTGCAGCGTGCCGGATAGGTTCATCCATCAACTTGGAATATGATGAATTATTGTGCCACTGGGAATCCATTCAATTACTGGCACAAATGGGTCAACGATCTGGCGTGGGTTCTCATTTCTCCCCCGCTCATGCAGACCCGCTGCTCAGCTCCACCGGATGGTGCCACACTCGTTGGATCCGACCTTTTATTCCACTCTGGTAATGACCTGGAGAATTTGGATGAAGTGGTGACCTGGCTCGATCAGTTGGACGCCGACCCGGGTCCGGTCTTTGACTGGATGGCGGCGGCCAGGGATCGCCGGCTTGGAGCCCTCTTCGAACACCTGCTGGCTTTCTGGATTGAGCATGGACCATCGCCATGGCACCTCGTGTCGCGCGGACTGCAAATCCAATCCAGTGGATCCACCCTGGGAGAAATGGATTTTGTCG
>JAJOIW010000124.1 GCA_021209225.1 Verrucomicrobiota bacterium | reverse complement strand
AGTGGAGTCAATGGAAGAATCTTTTTTGTGTGACAATGAAGCAGAAAAGCAGGATCCGGGGAGGAAGTCGTCAAAAGAGCACGCATGAGAAAACGAGCAAGGGTCCGGCACAAAGGTTACTGGACAGCAATAGTTTGGAAGAGAAAGCAAAAGAAAAACTGGAAGATGACTTGAAGCGGCTCAATCCGTTGGTTGGATTAAAATGCCGACGTGGACGTCGGTGTTCCCAGGGGGACTCCTGCTTTTTTGGATTTTCGCTGAAGATTGGACGCTTTTCGTGGTTTTGGAGAAAGTAATTCCCCCACTCTGTTTTGCCGCTCCGTTGTTGCGCGCCTCCCTGGGACCGCCGAATTCCACGTCGGCGTTTTCTAATGCCCTCCACAGAGCCAGCTATTTTCCCCCATCAGTGAGGCTTGCCGAAAGGCAGGAACCCATGCCATTAAACCTGTTCCGACCCGGGCGACAAGTATGCTGAAAGGGAGGGGATCGTTGAGGAATCCGCTTATCTGGAAAACCTGGCAGGTGCGAGGCGGTTTGGGTTTGGCAACCGCGGGCTTTCCTTCACGGCTATTCTTGGATTGGCTGCTGAAGGGAAGAATTTCTCACGGAAGGCGTCATAGGCCCCTTCGATCTGGTTGACAACGATTTGGGTTGTCTGATTGATGCGACTGACAAGGCCCACCTGGTTATCCGATTTCTGAACAATGTTTTCCACGATGCCATTGAGTTTTCGAATTTCCTGAGTCCGGTCCGAGACTGCAGCTGTGATGTGGTTATTGAGTTCCTGAATATGCTGCAATTCTTCGGCGATCTGCTTTGAGGCTTCAGCAGACATGAGAGCCAGACGACGCACTTCATTGGAAACGACGGTGAATCCCTGGCCTGCCTCGCCAGCCCGCGCGGATTCGACGCTGGCGTTGATAGCCAGGAGATTGGTTTGAGCAGCCACTTCCTGCATCTTTTCCACCATTCCATTCATCTGGCTCATCGTATCTTTGGAAGCCCGTGAGACATTGGTTGCCACTTCGGATAAGGCCTGTTCAAACTCGCGGACTTCCGTGAATATGTGCCTCACCTCGGAAACTGTCTGCTTGGCCTGATTGCTCAAATCCTCCAGGGTCAACTGCATTTTATGCACTTCCTGGGACATGGAATTCACATGAGATTTGAGGTAATCATCAAAGCCTGCAAGTTCGCGTCCGCGAACCTCATCCATCTGACGCAGATGATTTTCAAAATCCTGGGCTTCTTTTTCTTTTGCCAGTTGGAGCTTTTTCAACATGCCGTTGAAGCTTCGGGACAGGTCCCCGATCTCTGTGCCAAACTCCACATCGACGGAGAGATTATAGTTGTTGGACCGGGTGGCTTCATGCATGGCTTGTGCCAGTTCGAGAATCGAGGACTTGGCTCCGTGTTCAGCGACATTCAATCCAACAGATTCGGCATCTGGAGAGACTCTCACGGGTTTGAAGAAATTGATCATGTTGAGAAGCAGGTATGAGATACCGAAGGACCAGGCGAACGCACAGGCGACTCCCTGAACCTGGATGAGTACCTGATCCATGCGGGACACCCCATCCGCAAGGGAGGCTGAATTCATGAAAAGTGCCGTGGCGATGGTTCCCCAGGCTCCAGCAAATCCATGCACTGGAACAGCCCCGACAACATCATCAAGCTTGAACACGTTCTCAATCAGGACGGTTGCGAAATAAACAACCAATCCAGCACCAAATCCAATTGCACATGCTCCGGCGGCATCCACGATATGGCACCCGGCAGTCACTCCAACCAGGCCTCCAAGCACCCCGTTGACCGCCGAATCCGCTTCCAGCCGGTGAAATCCACTGGCGACCATACTGCACAATCCACAGGCAATCCCACCAAAGCACGCCGAGAGCAATGTGTTCATGGCTATAGGGGCGATGGAAGGTGTCACAGATCCTGTGCTTCCACAATTGAATCCAAACCATCCGAAGAAAAGCAGAAAGGCTCCCAGATAAACGAGCACAAAACTATGTGGCTGAATTTTCCGTGGCCGGCCCTGGCGGTCGAAGCGTCCTATGCGGGGCCCAACCACAATGATTCCTGCCAGGGAAATCCATCCGCCCACAGAATGGACAACCGTCGATCCAGCAAAATCTATAAATCCCTTTTTCTCAAGCCAACCGGTCGGCTCACCCGACATCAATCCTCCCCATGCCCAATGACCAAAAACCGGGTAAATCAAAACTGAGATCGCCAATGAAATAATAATATACACACCAAAACTGAACCGCTCAGCAACCGCTCCGGAGAATATGGTCGCCGCGGTTCCGCAAAACATTGCTTGAAAAACAAAAAATACCGTAGTCCAGGCATTATTCTGACTTCCTATGTGAAAATGATCGCCTCCAATCCATCCCGTGCTGGATACCCCAAACATCAACCCAAATCCGATAATCCAGAATCCTGCCACCGCGACAACAAAATCTGTCAGGTTCTTGATGGCCACGTTGATTGAGTTTTTAGCGCGGGCAAAGCCGGATTCCAGACACATGAAGCCGGCTTGCATGATGAAAACCAGGGCGCTGGCGATCAGCATCCATAGAATATCCAGGCTCTGCTTGTCAACCGATACCACCTCAGTCACTGCCGTCTCATCCGCAGAAATCACTCCCGGCGCCAGCACCTGAGTCATCAGAACCGCCACCAGCACCATAGATCCCAATCTATTCTCCAATTTCACATTCACATTCCACGTGTCGGCAGGAATTCATTTTTATTAAACTGAACAGACAGAATGTGTAATGAAGACATGTATCATGAATATTATTACTCATTACAATAAGTTGTGTATGTGGCTGAGATTCTGGACAATCCAGGATTGGCCGGGTATTATTCGGTCACACACAAAAGGAGGGATTATGAACGTGGCAACAGTTTTGCAGGAATTGAGTTCTTTGGGGGAGGAGAAATACAAGCGGGTGCTTATGAGGAACCATGGTGTGCGGGAACCATTTTTCGGTGTGCCTATCCGTGAGTTGCAGAAAATCCGCAAACGGGTTGGAGAGAATTACAGATTGTCCATGGACTTGTATGCTTCTGGAAATTACGACGCGATGTACCTCGCCGGGCTGATAGCAGAGCCGGAAAAAATGTCTTATGAGGATTTTCAAATATGGATTGAGGGAGCCTATGGGGGAAGTTTATATGGATCCACAGTTCCGGGTGTCGCGGCGGAAAGTTCCCTGGGAGAGAAATTGGCAGCCGAATGGGAGACATCGGAAAATCCACTGATCGCGGCGGCGGGTTGGGCAACATGGAGTTCCATTGTGTCCATCCGCCCAGACCATTTGTTGGATCTGGAAAGCCTGCAATCAAAGATTCGGACCATACCAGATAGGATCGGGGCGGCCCCGGATCGGGTGCGATACCAGATGAACAATTATATCATTGCCGTGGGGTGTTATGTGAAGTGCCTCACTGAAGCATGTTTAAAGGCGGCGGATGTGCTGGGAAAAGTGGAGGCGGATCTGGGACCAAACCATTGCACCATCCCGTCAGCCCGCGAATATATTCAAAAGGTGCAGGCCCGCGGGAGCATCGGGAAAAAGCGGAAATCCGCCCGCTGTTAGAACCGGGGGCAGATGAAGTGGAGGGATTGACTGGAGTAAGTCATTGGGAGGAATGCGGCGTGGGTCAGGGACCAGGGCATGGTCCTGATGACACAATGAAAGAGCCGACCAAGGGTGATCGGCTCTCAAAATTGGCTTATAACTGGATGAGGATTACTCGGGGCTTTGGCCTGGCTGGATGGGTTGTTGCCCGGACTGGGAACCCGCCTCAACCTCAGGAGATTCCGGGATGTCAATTTCCACCGGCTGGTTAGAGGAATTTTGAGGAACAGGGATCTCCACTTCCGGCTGCGGGGTCACCACGGTCTGATTGGATGAACCAGCCTGGACGGGAATGTTGTCCGTTGACGGCAGGGATGTCGTGGATTCCTCTTCCAGAAGTTTGCTGATTTTTCCAGATGACCGGCTGGATGAGTTCGCAGAGACGAGGACAGACACCACAACTGTGAAACAAAGGAAAGCGATTGTTGCCTTGGTGGTCATCTTGGAGAGGGCACTGGCCGCCCCGCCCTGGAACAGCGCCTCACCGGCACCACCACCAAAAGCCATTCCAACACCTGTTTCTTTCTTTGGAAGCTGAACAAGTATCAGCAGGATCAAAAAGATCGCATTGAGAAAGAGTACAAAAAGTAAAAGTCCGATAATAAAGCTCATTTTTTAATAATCAGGTCGGGCATTGAAGCAGAATCTGTCAATTCAGGCAAGATCTGATTATCTGCGCAAAACTTCGAGCCTCGAGTGACGCTCCACCGACGAGGGCTCCATCGATATCCGGCTGGCTCATCAGCTCCCGGGCGTTGTTTGGTTTGACGCTTCCTCCATACTGGATGCGCACCAGTCGGGCGGTGTTTTCATCGTAAATCGATGCCAGGAGCCGGCGAATGAAAGCGTGAACTTCCTGAGCCTGCCCGGTGCTCGCGGTTTTGCCAGTTCCTATGGCCCAAACCGGCTCATATGCTATGATCGTGTCCGCCATTTTTGCCGCATCCAGACCAGCCAGCGACCCTCGAACCTGGGTTTCAATCACTTTTTCCGTGGTGCCTGATTCGCGCTCATCCAAAGTTTCGCCCACACAGACAATCGGCCGCAGCGAAGCAGCATGCACAGCCTGCGCCTTGATCGCCACCAATTCATCGGTCTCATGGAAAAACTGGCGCCTCTCGGAATGTCCAAGAATCACATACCTCACAGAAAATTCCTTGAGCATCTGGGCGGAAATTTCTCCGGTATAGGCACCGGATGCGTGCTGGGACATATTTTGAGCACCCAGCCGGAGCGAGGTGGACAGGATCTGTTGTGAGACTTGAGCCAGTGCGGTGAAAGGTGGACACACAACCATGTCGATTTCCTTAACATCTTTCAAATCCAGTAACAGGCCCTCGACCAGGTCGGATGCTTCAGCAACTGTCTTGTTCATTTTCCAGTTGCCAGCGATAACTAATTTGCGCTCTTTGTTCATGAAAATTCGGTTTTGGATGAGATATGTGAGTTAGATATTTGTGAGGGCGGAGACTCCAGGCAGGTCTTTCCCTTCGAGGAATTCGAGGGAGGCCCCACCCCCGGTGCTGGCGAAGGTGATTTTGTCCGCTAACCCGGCATTGTTGAGGGCCTTGACACTGTCCCCTCCACCAATGATGCTCTTGGCTCCACGAGCGGTCGCTTCGGCTGTCGCTTCAGCGACAGCAAAACTTCCCTGGGCAAATCGTGCATCTTCAAACATTCCCATCGGTCCATTCCATAGGATGGTCTTGGCCCCCAGAATCACATCGCTGTAGGTCTTCACCGACTTGGGACCAATGTCGAAGCCTTCGGATTGATCTGGGATATCCAGGGAATCGTTCACACGGGGGTTCTGAAACTCGAAGATGGGCTTGCCTTTTTTGTTCAGCTTATCGGTTTTGACCGGGTCGGCGATGATATTGTCCTGAGGGAGAAGGAATTGAACTCCTTTCCGGCGCGCTTTATCAATCGCATCCAGCGCCACATCGGTTTTATCCGGCTCAACCAGCGATTGACCAACTTTGTGACCCATAGCCAATCGGAATGTGTAGGCCATCGCTCCACCAATCAGGATCGTGTCCGCTTTTTCGAGCAGGCGATCGATCACCTTGATTTTGTCGGAAACTTTGGCACCGCCAAGGATCACAACAAACGGGTGGGATGGGGAATCCAATTCATCACCCAGAAACTGCAACTCCTTCTGCATGAGAAAT
>JAJOIW010000115.1 GCA_021209225.1 Verrucomicrobiota bacterium | reverse complement strand
TGGACGATTGGCACTCGCGGAAACCGGAGGATGTCTGGGCCACGTATTTTGACCGGCTCACCCAGGCGGCTGCCTCGGGGCTTTTCGATACCATAGGTCATCCCGACCTGTGCAAAAAGTTCGCCATCTACCCGGAAGGCGACACAGCCAGCATGTATCTGCCATTTCTTGAGGCCGTGAAAAAAGCAGGAATAGCCATTGAGATCAATACGGCTGGCAATCATAAGGACTGCCGTGAAATTTACCCGCACAAAAACATCCTGACTGCGGCGGCATCCATGAATATCCCCCTCTCCTTTGCCAGTGATGCCCACGCCCCAAACGAAGTGGGTCGGGATTGGATGGAAGCCATTCAACTCGCCAAGGAAAGCGGATTCACGCATTTCTGCGCCTTTTCCCAAAGGCAAAGAACCTTGATGCCAATCGGGTGAATCTCCTGCAGGGCTCCATTCCTCAGATTCCATGAATCATCCCGTCAGGAGGCAATGTTTTGAAAAGAATCTCCATTGAACTGAACCAAACTTGATTCTATGGTTGCGGCATGACAAATCGGGCTTTTCCTGAGAACTCACTATTCCATCTCATCTGGTTGGTGGGGGTGATGCTGATGATGGGCTGCGGACCTCAGAACCAGGCTACCTCGAATCATGGTCATGACCACGACGCCGACCATGATCATGGTCACGACCATTCAGTGGCTGGTGGCGATGGATCTCACACCCATGGCCATCCAGCTGGGGCATCCGCAACAGGCGATGACCTCGTCGGGCCCAATGGGGGGAAGCTGGTGATTCTGACAAATCATACCTTCGAAATTTTCATCAAGCCGGATCGCCACATCCAGATCGCGCTTCTGGACCAGGAGAGAAACCTGATGTCTCCGGAGATTCTTCATGTGGAGGGATTCACTGGAGATCGAGCCAGCCCGGTCACTTTAAGCTTCAACAGCGACCAGCAGAATCATCTCGTGTCCAACCAACCCATACCCGATGGGAACAACCACCCTACCCTGCTGAAGTTTTTCACCTCCAGAACCAACCAGATTCACACTGCCCGGTTCAATGCGGATTTGAGCACGTGCCCGGACTGCCAGCTGCCTGAATACACCTGCATCTGCCAGCACTGAAGTATCAGAAAATGCGTGCAGGATATTCTGCCCGTCCTCTGCACATTCCAGCCACTCAACTGGACATTTGCCCTCTCACGTTTCCTCTGCTTCCCATTTATGGACACTCCACGCCCCATCGCGAACGGGTCCCTCCAGTCCTATCCGGAGCGCAAGGCAGCCAGGACAATAATGCCCCGGTCATCCATTGAAGAATCAGGGCCAGGCATCTCCCTGAAACCATTCAACCCCGATGCCCCCACTGCCAGGACCTGGGCCAATCTCCCGCATTGGAATCAGGAAGGCACCACTTATTGGGTCACCTTCCGTCTCACGGACTTGCTCCCGCAGGAGAAAATCAAGCCATGGAAAGCTGAATAAGATATCTGGATCCGGCACCACCCCGAACCATGGTCAGAGGCAGACTGGAAGGAATACGATGACCAATTCGGGGATCGCATCGATGATTGGCTCGATGCCGCTGAAGGCGAATGTCATCTCCGTCGAGCAGAAGTGCGTGCTCCGGTTGCAGAATGCCTCAGCCGCTTTGACGGCGATCTCTACAAACTGGGACCTTGGGTCATCATGCCGAATCATGTGCGTCTGCTCATCTGCCCGACAGCAGGCCATGCACTCCCGAAGATCATGCAGGGTATCAAGGGTGTCAGTGCGAAAGTGTGCAACTCACTCCTCGGGCGAACCGGTAAACCTTTCTGGCAACAGGAATCCTTTGATCACATCGTACGCAGTCAGGCACATTACGACCACTTGGCCCAGTATATAGCCAGGAATCCACTGAAAGCCCGCCTCAAACAACACGAATACAAAGTCAAACCCGAAGCAGAATGATGTGAGTTTCCTCAATCATCAAAGCCCGAAGTTTCCTGAGGCTACCCTCTGAAGCCCAAGCTGGCAGCGACAATCCTGTCGCCGTTTCCTTCCGTCTTCAAAAGCCCAAAGTTTTCTGAGGCACGTTTGCCTCAGCTACTTTCGGCTTTGAAAAACCAAGGCTGGAACCACGAGGAATATGGAGATCAAGGCACTGAGAAAGGCGGTGGCTCCGAGGAATCCAAAGTGTTGGATTGGCGGGAACGAGGATAAGCCGAGCAGGAGGAAGATAATGATCAGGAGCAATGATGTGAAAAAAATAGGGCGCCCCTTGTGATGGAAGGCATCGGTGAGAGCGAGGTGGATATTCCCGGAATATCGGGCTTTGATTTCGCGGAAATATGTGAGGAAATGGACTGAGTCATCCACCGCAATGCCAAAAGCAATGGCCCCAACCATGATGGTGATGGAATTGAGCGGGATATTCAGCCATCCAGTCAGGGAAATGACAAGTGCCACGGGAAGAATATTGGCAACCATGGAAATCAAACTCGTCGTCACAGACCGCCACAGCAGGAAGAGCAATAAAAATACGATGACCACAGTCATACCTGCGGTGTCGGTCTGGCTTTGAAGAATACGACGATCTGCCTCCAGCAATGATTTGATGGTCGCCTGGGCGGAAACGGTGGCTCCTTCAGGTGCCTTATCCTTCACCAGAGAGATGAGATCATTCACGAGTTTGAGATAGCGGTCGGATGGCATATTGCGGGTGCGGATGATGAGCTGGGCGGTCTGGAGGTCCTGGTCGCAGAGAGTTGCCATGAAAGGGAAATTCTGTGACTGGAGAGCCGACACAAAAAGCGTCACAGTAAAACCATTGTCGGGAATGCGGAGGGATCCGGGTTTTTCTTTTTCCCAGACCTGGTTCATCATGGCGATAACCTGAGCAAAGGAATAAATTCCGGTGATGCCCTCGATGCCGGTGGCCTGGGTTTCGAGATCATTCAGGTATCGGAGAAAATCCAGCGATGTGATTCCGAATTTTTCCCCGGAGTCAATGGAGATCTGGAGGATATTCATTCCGCCATAGACCTCATTCATTTCGATCATCATCTGTCGGGTTGGGCTGGTTTTGGCGAGGAATTCTTCAATGCGGACATCTGTTCTCACTTGTGTGAGCCCAATGATGATGCCGATTGTGGCGACCAGAGTTCCCAGGAGGATAGCCCGCGATCGGCGACTGACCCACTGAACCAGCCTTTCTGCCCACATGGACCCCGATGATCCGGAGGGGAGAGCCGGATGGGGCCTGAGCCTTGGCAGGCGATATGCAACACAGAGCACACTCAAGCCCGGTCCGAAGGTGATGAAAAACAGGATCGCCACACCGATGGCTCCCAGTTTTCCAAAGGAGGCAACCGGATCAACCGGACTGAATGCAAGGGAGGCAAAACTCACCAGAGTCGTGAGAGAGGCAAAGGCCGACGACCTCCAAACCACCTCCAGGGCACGACCTATCGGATCCGCCTCACCACTCTGCATCTCACCTAAAAACGCCAGATATAAATGGGTCAGTAATGTCAGATGAATCACACCGAGCAATGGCAGCAATATCAGATTAAACACGGTTAATTCAAATCTGAGCCCAACAAAGAAAAGAGCGATAACGACCAGTGAGAGAAGGAGATTGATCCCAATGAGTATCGCCGCCTTGAGAGATCTGAATGCCCAACCAAATACCACGACCATTCCAATCAATGAGAGAATGAGAAATTTACGGGAGTCCCGAATAATGGTCGAGTAGACTTCATTTTCGACAAGTGGCACGCCGATCACCCGGAATTCGATACCTTGAGATTCGAAGGGTTTCAATCGTTGGTGCAGTTCCTGATCAAACTGGGTCAATTCACGGGAGCGGGATTGAGGTTGTGTGGAGAAAACTCTGTTGAAGGTCAACCAGATGATGCAGTGCTGATTATCCGTGGCGGTCATGATATTGCGGACCAGCGGGTTCTGGTGGCAGTAATCTCTGAGTTTTTCCAGAGTGTCCGGGTCGAGCTTATCGAGTGTCGCCAGGGGGACCATATCAAATGACATGCCGGATCGGACTGGCTTATAGGAATGGGTGAGACTTTTTGCGTCGAGAAATCCCTCCATGTCATGGAATGCCTCACTGACATCGTGAATGGCCTGGATGCCCTCGGGGGTGAAAACATCCTCCACTTTCATGCTGACGAATATTGGCAGACTGGTGGAGATGACCTCCTTGATTTTCCGGTAGCTCTGGTAGTTCCTCTGGTCGCCCGAGAGGAGGATCTCCACCTGACTGTTGATGGTGAGCTGGCGGAGTAATCCGACAAATGGAAGGATCAGCACTAATGTCGCCAATAAGCTCCATACTGGATATCGGTAAAATGGATTTCGGCGTTTCATCAATCCCTGGATCTATGTGTCATGGGTGCACCGGGTGAGGTCAGACATTGGCAGGAATAAATTGTCAGGTGGGCAGGAATTTGGCGCGGCCCCAACCCATGGCAGCTCCGGCAAAAAATCCGCCCAGGTGCGCCCAGTTGGCAATGCCGGATCCAAAAAGTCCTAAAATCCCCAGCACCATACAGCAGACCATGAGGATGATGGTCGATTGCTGCAGGTGAAATCCAGACAGGGTGTCCATCCGGCTCATCACCCAGATAAATCCGAATAATCCATAATTGACCCCGGAGAATCCCAGAAAAAATGGGCCGGATACAGCGTATTGACTGAAATTGGACACCACCGCAATGCCCAATATTGCCAGCACCAGAAAACGTGAACCCAGTCGATCCTCCACCATGCCGCCAAGGTATTTCAACCAGGAACAATTAAAAAATATATGGAGAATCCCGCCATGCATGAGAGCTGGGGTAATCAGCCTCCAGATCTGACCCCGCATGAAAATGTCTTCCAGGCCCGATGAGCCAATGGATGCCATGCCCAGGATGTTGAAAATCCGGGCGCCCTGCTCACCATCGGTCTTCTGAAGAATGAATATCGCCCCACACAAAAAGAGGAAAACGATGGTCACTGGCCCGGCAGAAAAACTGCGAAACTTGTGGAAGATGGTCCGGCCGTCTTTTATGCGCCGGTTGAATTCCCGGTCTTCACGGCTTTTTCTGGCACGGATTGAGGCTGCCTTGGATGAGGCTTTGGTGAATCGTTCGTCACCCGGGTTGCGGCGGAAATCCTCCAGGTGCTGATTGGCCAGGTTGATTTGATCTTCCTCGTGCACCCAAAGTGACCAATGCTGTGACTCGTCCTGCTCGATATTGTTGGTGATTCCCTGAGTGAGGAGGTAGTCACCAAACGACTGAGCTTTGGCGGAGTCTTCAAATGTTGTTAAAAGTCTCATACAAATGGATTGCTGAACCGGACCAGACCATCAGGATAAACCCACACCAGGAAAATACGCTGAAAAAAATCGCTTTCCTGGATTTCACCCGGTTTCCCAAGTTGGGGGATCCGGGATTGGGACACAGGCCGGGTCGGTCTAGTTACGCGGTATAAAGCGGATGGTTCCAGATTTGGGGGATTCGTTGTGCAGACTGTCAATGAGGTTGGCCCCAGACACTGGAGCACTGGGAGTCACCGCAGCCACCACAGGGGATGCCGGACGTGAGGGACTCAATGCTGACCTCAAGGCACCCTCGACCAGTTGGGCGCAGTGGATTTTCATCGGAGGCAAGGGCCCAAGATCCGCCGATAATTCCTCAGGTTTCAGGGCAAGGGCTTCCTCCGCAGTCTTGCCTTGGATCACGCGGGTCGCCAATGCCGCGACTGCAATGGCTGTCTCGCAGCCAAAGGATTGGAACGTGGCTTTATCGATTATTTTCCGGCCTTTTTCCTCGCGGAATT
>JAJOIW010000205.1 GCA_021209225.1 Verrucomicrobiota bacterium | reverse complement strand
AATGCAGCCGCAGCCGCCTGGCCGACGTTCACAGCTCCCTCAATTTTAACCTCCACCAAATCCATCCCCAGCAATAATCCCAAGCGGATGACCGCGCAAAATCAAATAGGACGGATCCAGGCACTGCAACGCCAACGAATACTTCCATCGATGAACCTCATAGGAAATCACCCGTGACCCCAGCCATGGTTTTGCCGCTTCAATCAGGGTGCTTGCCACCCCATCCGGACTGGAATCCCAGTTCTCCCGGGTAAATGATGGACTGGCATGCACGGTCACCAATGCGCCTGAATCGGCCCCGCACGGAAGTCCTTTGAGGGAATTGTCGCCCAGCCAGATTATTGGATTGCCATCCCCCCACATCCCGCCTGGGGCGGGGATTGAACTCGGCCCATCCAATCTGAGCATGAGCGCATAACAGGGATGGTATCTGATGGATTCAACCACCTCACGGTCCTGAGGATCCAGGAGCGTGTTTCCAGCTTCAAGCAGCTTCAAGGCCTGTTCTGCGGGAGGTGTCAGAACCATCGATTCGCTGAGCCAGATTTTCCCATCATCGCTGACCACTTTCCAATGATCCCCACAGGAACGGATCGATTCCACCCTGGCCCCCACGGTCACATCCAATCCTTCAGCCAGTAATTTTGGAATGGCACTCATGCCATCTATGGCCATATACCTGTCAATCCCATCGTCATTGAAAACCCCGTCCGCTCCAGCAAATCCCTGACTCCAGACTCTCAGCATTCTGGAATTCTCCAGACTCCTCACCAATTCTTCATGTGGAGGCCGCGCGAGGTGAAATACTGTGCCCCATGATCGACACGGCCACCGGCAAATCGTCGGGTGGCCATTCTCCCCCCCACACCCCGGCCTTTATCCAGAACCGTCACCTTAATGCCGGAACAACTGAGTTTGCGTGCAATCAGCAAACCACATATTCCCGCTCCTATAACTATGGATGTCTGTTGAATTCCCATTTCAATGCCCCACCAGAGTCGCCTCAGTTCGATGAATAGCAAGTTCCGTTTCCATCTGCAGGCTTGAGATTTTTCAGGAAAAAACCAGAATCAGCCTCATGGCAAAGTATTCTGTTCTGCTGGTTGGACTCATCTGTATCGTCTTCATTTTCAAACCCATCCTTTTCGATTCCCCATCCAGAAAAATACAAAATAAACTGATGGAATTCAGCGGGACGGTCAAAAAGCTGCCTCAGGACATGGCCCTGAAAAAAGCCGGGCAGATCTCAGCCTTCAGTGGATTTTTTGCCCCGGAGGCAGAAATCCGGATCGACCATCCCAAACAACAGATTCAGGCCTCCTCCCGGGCAGAACTCACCGAATACTTCAAATATTACCTGGGGGATTCAACCATGCCATTCCTCTCCATCCACTGGGTCAATCCCACCATTCATTTGCTTGGCTCACCACCCACTCACGCCACAGTCCAGACAGATGTGGTCGTGGAAACCAATGCTTCCACAAACTGGCTCCAGGCACCCGTCCGCATCCAGTTTCAAAAACTGGAAAATCAATGGAAAATCACAAATATTCAATCCCCCTGAACCAATGCGTGCTATGAATTTCCGGGCAGAATGGGTCCAATTCACGCTTTATTTTCATCCTCAAAATGACATGATGGACACATTCAGGAAACACGGTCGATTCATCGTCACACATTGAATGAGAGGAACATTGCTATGAAAATAAACCAGGCATTGATATGGCAGGTATTCAGGAACTTCACGCTCGTTGGCAGCATAACCTATCTGGGTCTTGGGGGAATCCTGGGACAGGGTCAGTTTTTTGATGATTTTGAGGATGGGAATTTTGAGGGATGGGTGCTTCAGAACAACCTGGAGGTTGTGGGAGTGCAACCATCGTGGACCATTGTGGATGGACAAGTGGATATGATGTGCCCACCCCCACCCGTCCCGAATGCCGGACCAGCCCGCGCATTCATGTACCTGCCCGATAAAAATTATTCAAACGTCTATGCGGCGGTCGATGTGCTCAACTGGAATAACAACATCAACCAGGCATTCGGCATTTTCATCCGGATGGAGAATGTGGGGCTGGGTCAAACCACCGGGTATATCGTCAATTATAATCCCAACCAGACCGGCAGCGTACCTTGGGGACAATTCCAGATCAACCGGGTGATCGGTGAAGCCGTTCCCAGTGGAAATACCCTGGCCATAGACAGTATGGAGCTGGAACCAAATGCCGACTATCGAATGGTTGCCATCGCACTTGAAGGGAAAATCATCGGGCTCATCTATGACCTGAAGGATCTGACACGGCCAATATCCAGGATAGAAACCGCAACCGGTGACGACCGAGTCTTCACTTATGAACAGGGATCCGTGGGATTATTCAACTTCTACCGCAGCAATGATGTGACCGCCAGCCATGCCGTCTCACAAACAAATTGGGACAATTTTTATGTTTCAGATATTTCACCCGAATTCGAGCCGGCCCCCTGGATTGTGTCCAACATTCCCGGGAAACCCGGGGCCATCGAACTGACCCCTCAAAGCGGTGCATACCTCGCTGGGAATATGAGCTCCATCTCCGCGCTGATCCAGACCGATGCCACTCATCCGGTGGTTGCCGACGACATCACCCTGCAGCTGAATGGGCAGGCCATCCATGATTTCACCTGGAGCCCAATGGAGGACAACCGCTTCCTGCTCTCAGCTCCCGACACATTGAAAGCCAATCAGATCTACTCCGCTCAGTTGAATCTTCCCACCACAGGTGGAATCTCCACCACCGTGATCTGGAACTTCGATACTTTCAGCAATGCCTACCTGGATTCCCAGGATGTTATTCTGGTTGAATGTGAGGATTTTAATTTTGGTGGAATGTGCGACCCGCAGCTTCTTGAATCTCCCGAATCGGGCGGACAATTCATCGACAATCCCCCAGTGAGTGGCTTGGACGAGTTCTCCAACCCCATTCCGGCGGATGGTTCCGGATATGTGCTGAAGGCTGGACTCCTCAACGTCGACTATTTTGATTTCGATACAACCCTGGTCGACACATCCGACTCCATCTATCGACTCTGTGACCCAGTGGGCACCCGCGACAGTCTCGACAGCTCGCGTGAAGACTATATGGCTGCTGACATATCTGAACAGGACGTTTTCCGCATCGAATCCGGAGAATGGCTCAACTATACCCGGACATTTAAAAATCCCAGCCGGTTCCATGTTTATCTCCGCACCAGCAGCCTCGCCAGTCAGTCTGTCACATTCTCAGAAATAACTTCAGATCCTCTCACCCAGGATCCTATCCTGACTCCCCGTGGAACCTTTCAGGTTCCCAACCTCACCAGCTCCCGTCATTATCAATTCGTCCCACTCACCCGGGACGATGGCCAGCCCGCCACAGTCGAATGGACATCCGAACTCGATGCGGCCACTCTGCCCTTCTCCTTCCGTCTGAATTTCAATGGATCAGAACCTCAGGAATTCCTGAAAAAATTCACACTGTTTCCCAACTATCTGGTCTTTGTGCCTGCAACCAATCCGGTGGATCCAACCCCGGCACAACTCAGTTATTCTGTGCTTCGTGGATCAGAACCGAACACCCTCGCAATCACTCTTTCATCAGATAAACCCACCCAGGTCACCATTCAGCAATCCCCATCGATCAGCACCCCTCAGTGGGGATCCGGCCAAACTGTCCAGGTCACTCCAGAGCCGCAATCCATTATCCTCACGGTTCCAGAGGCGGTGGCTTTCTTCCGGTTCATTCAGAATTAACCACTCCAACCAGACACTGGGCACAATCGGGTCAGATTGTGCTCAGTTTTTCTTTTCGGGAAGACGACAAGGAACGGAGATCAGTCGAACTCCTTTATTCCTCAGACATTTCATCCTGTGGTACAGGATATATTTCAATCTCACCACCCATATGAAGAGCCGGACTATCCAGGAATCTTTTTATAATCTCGTCAACGGACTGGCCCCGGATCACCATATAGCCGGATAATCTCATATCATTCAGGGTCGGCCACTTTGTGCTCGATCCATTCGCGGTGACAACGAATTGATGATCGCCAACAGGAAAGCCACTGTGCATCACACCCTGCTTCTGCAACTCTTCAATGAATTCATACCATTCCGTTTTATGTTTTTCCTGGTCTTCCTGGCACAGGCTTTCAAATGCACCCTTGGGTGACTTAAATAAGATCAAACAATATTCCATACGCTTCCTCGAAGGAATTGTTACCTGTCAGATCTGAGCGCAAAATCCATCTCTCATCCCCGATTCATAACAACTACAGAAACAGAAAAACAATGCAGCCGTGAATGATCACGACGCAGCTCGCCAAGACCCCGCATAACTTCTGATTACAACCATGCACACCCGCATGGAAACGCCAGTAAATCCTCACCCTTATACCCCATATACGCGAGATCTCGAAATGTCTTTATCCCCGGCACCCTCAGACAGATTAGAAAATGTGTCTCGGCCGCACAAGCAATAAATGTGACCCGGCTTCAGGAATCCCAACGCGATTCCAGGTCAAAGATCCGGCATTTTATAATTTATTTTGAAGGCCAATGGATTAGATTACCGGTGAATACTTGAGTGAACAGTGCAATAGCAACACCTTAAAAACGTATGTCAAAGAACTCCGGCAACCAAAGTGGACTTTTATCAACGAGCCTGGCCACCCTATCCATCCTGGCTGCAGGTGCAGCTTTTTTCTTTGGATACTCGCTTAAAATCCAGAATGCTCAGTTGGCTGAGGATTTCAGAACATTGAAATCGAAATCGGAGACATTGGCGGGAACATTGGCCACGACTCAGGATGTTCTCAAACGCCTCGAATCGCATTCCACATCCCAGGTGAATGTGATTGCCGGACTCTCAGCTGATTTCCAGAGACTGTCCGCATCCGTCAAGCCGATGGAGCTTCAGGTGGCGGATACGATCGCCGCAATCCAATCCGTGCAGGCACAAGTGGCGAAGCTGGCCCCGAGGTATGAGGGAGTGAGTTCGGACCTGGCTGGAGTCAATCAACTCATTGACTCCACCCGATCGGTCGTCGAGGATTTAAAAAACCAGAACCAGTCCATTGTGGGAAAACAAACCCTGCTCGCAGTCGAACAGAGTGCACTCGCCCAAACGCTGAACCGGCTCACGGGCATGGTCGAGTCTTTCCAGACTGGCGCCGAGAGTATCAGCAATAAATTGAGCCTGCTCGAATCGACACAAGAGGAATCCCTCTCCAAATTGCTCAGTCTACAGTCCCTGGTGAGTCAACCCGCCCTGTCTGTCCCAGGTGTATCCACTCCAGGATTGCTTCTGCCAAAAGTCTCTGAGCCCGAAAAACCGGGAGATGTCGTCAATCAATTAAAGGAAGCCATCAGTGAGAAGATGTCCGCCCAGAAATTGATCCAGAATGCGGAACACTCCACAAAGAATGCTTCCACTGCTGCTAAAAACCAGGTGGAGTCCAGCGGAGACAAGACCGCATCGCCCTTTGCCGAATCGGTCAAATCCATCACCGGGGCCATTGGATCGTCGGAAAAGGACAATTAATCCGGAGAATCAATCCCCGGAACTGGCTTCCAGGAATAAGTTGACCCAGGGAATTCCGCGGGCTGGGACGGTGAATTCCCGGGAAACAGGTGTTTCTCCATCCAGGAATATTTTTGCGAGAAATGTTTCTCCGGCCGCCAGTGGCAGAGTGAGAACATCATTGAGGTCTCTGGATGACCCGGAGGTTTTTCCTTCAGCCACCACTTGGTCGTTTCTTGAGGATGTGGACGGTTGCCGCCAATCTTTCGCCCCGGGGGCTTTTCCGGAGCT
>JAJOIW010000106.1 GCA_021209225.1 Verrucomicrobiota bacterium | reverse complement strand
CCACGGAGGGAACTGAAAACACGGAAAGAAGCGACGATGTGGAGTATCAGAAATTTTGCTTTTGTGGTGATGGTGGGAGTTAGTTTGGCTTGGGATCGGTGGGCAATGGTGGAACTCCTGCCCATGCGTGAAGATAGAAGCTGGCGACGCGGCAAATATCTGAGCGCATGACTGAGCTCTCGGAACGGACTCGGGATAAATCGAGAAGAATCCTGAGTTCAGGTGTGAGATCTGCGCCTGCATATTGCCTAAGACTGAGGGCTGCACTGATCCAGGCATTGAATCGAACGGAGAGGTCGGCAGCACCTGAAAATCCAGGGTCTGCTTCCTCAGGGGTTGAATTGAATTGTCGCATACGGTCAGCGAGGTCGTGAGCTGCCTCCTGTGCGACCGGGATCCAGAGGGGAGTGGGGTTGGATTTATTCCCTATATAGCTGAGTGCTGCTGCAGCATTCTGTGGGGAGTCACTCAGGGCAAGGTCCCGCAATTCCTGATTCAGGTTTGGGCGGAATGGAATGTGCTGGCTGGCGGCCTGAGCCACGCTTGGTTCATCGATGCGGTTGAGCCATTCGGCAAGCGGATCATTTGCGGAAGGAATTGGTGGAGAGGTGGGGGGATTATTCTCCACTGAGTCGATTACCGGAGTGGATTCAGCGATATTCTTATCTGCGGGTGGAGCCAGGAGTCTGCAGAAAATGCAGATGATTCCAGCCATGAGTGCAATAGTTCCGACAGATCCACCCAAGGATTTAAGAAGCCCCCTGGTGGGGTTGGCTCCCAGAAAATGGGCCATCAAACCACCCAGCACGAAGGCGATTACTCCGCTCAACAGGGCAATGGTAATCACAAAATATCCTGAAGCTCCATCCCGGCTTGTGATATGGTACCATGAGACACATGCAGAGGCGACCAGTCCGCCAAGTAATAATCCGACCAGTCCGCACACGACCGCAATGAAGAAGAGAGATATTAATGGCATAGGTTGAGGTGAAAATGGGGAGACTGGGCAACGAGTAGGTATGGAATGATGGGACCAGACTCATCCTGAATGGGCTGCCAGGTGCCACCGGTGCATGAACTCACGACTGCATCCACTACTATTTTGCAATCGGGCTCAGTAGGATTGCTTGTCCGGAGCCATGAAAGTCCTTCGCCCACCCATGCAGATGCTGTGTGAATTGGGTTTTTGCGATGGTCTACGAACTGTGGTTGATGGGGCGTCTTCATTCACATATGGACTTACGGTAACTGGACATGGGATACCGGATGAATGTGAAGCGCGGGATGATTCAATGAGTCACGACCTGATGCGGGCGCTTGGGAGGTTTGGGCGACACAAATACCAGAGCATGTGGCTGGGTGGAAAAGTATTTTTCCGCTGTCAGGCGGATGTCATCCAGTGTGATCCGTGTGTAGGCTTCAATTTCACGGTGATAATTTTCATGGCCCAGTCCATAGAGTTCATCGAGGGCGGCAGTCATAGCCATGGATCCGATACTCTGGGCATTGATTTTTTTCTGACCCAGGATTTTTGCCAGGGCGCGATTGAGTTCTTCCTGAGTGATTCCATGTGATGTGACGTGAAGGATTTCTTTGAGGAATTCATCGGCCACGAGATCGCTCTGGTCTGGTGAGGTTCCCGCATAGAAGGCAAAGACGCCGGGATGGATTCCGGCGAAATGGTAGGCTGAGACGTAGTAGGCCAGGCCCAGATCATCCCGGATGCGGGTGAAGAGTCGGGATCCGAGATCGGAGTAAACTTCCTGCAGAAGTTCGAGAGCGAATTTGTCAGTTGAATGGATAGTTGTCCCCTGGAAACCAACAGCGACCACGGCTTGAGTTTTATCGACATGGATATATCCGGTCTGATTGGATTTTAATTGCAGTTGGGGTGGAGCAGGGTATTGGGTGAATCGGCCCAGATCGTGCCAGTCGGATAGCAGGTTCTCCACATGTGTCCGTATTTCCTGGTGCCGGATGTCTCCATAAATGGCCACCACCGAGCTGGATGGTGCCAGCAACTTGTCATGAAACTCCAATAAATGAGGACGTTCCAGTGAGCTGACTGAAGTCTGGGTTCCTGAGGCATTCAAGCCGTAGCTTTGGTTTCCGCAGAGGGATTCGCCAATCCACCGGAAGGCCAGTTGCACCAATTGGTCTTTCTGGGATTTGATGGCTGCCAGTTGGGATTGGCGTTCGATGGTGAGAACATCCTCTGGAATGGATGGGTGCAACATGACATCCGCCAATAAATCCAGTGAACTGGCCCAATCGGTGTTCAGGCATTCCAATGACGCCCCAATGGTATTATTGCCGGAGAAGGGATCGAGGCTGCCACCCGTTGATTCAATCTGATCGGCGATTTGTTCACTGGATAATGATTTTGTTCCTTTGCCCAGCACCTTGGAAATAAGTTGGCTTATCCCCTGGTTGGCAGCATTTTCGAGCAGCACTCCCCCCCCGCGTCACCCACCGCACTTCCACAAAGGGAAGGTCAGCATCCTCGCAGGTCAACAGGGTCAGTCCATTGGCCAGAACCGCTTTTTCAATATGGGATCGATTCGTGGCCTGGATTTCATGAATCGCCTTGGATTGTGAGCCATTGGGCAGCAAGGCATAGAGGCTGGAATGATTATCGATCAGGTATTCCTGAGCGACACGCTGGATATCATCCGTTGTGGTGCGGCGCAAGGCATCCATATACTGGCGGGAATAGTCGAGTTCTCCGGTCAGCAGCCAGGAACCACCCAGATCTTCAGCAATACCTTGAACCGTCTTTAAACTGGATAGAATCGAGGCCAGTTGTTGTTTGAGGGACTTTTCCAGTTCATTCCGGGTGACCGAGGATTCCTGAATCTGCTGGATGACTTTGAAAACCTCCTCGACGACCGGTCCAGATTGGCCGCTTCGATAACGGACGAGACAGCAAAGAGGCCTTCATTATTCGGGCAGTAATACCAGGAATTTATCCCGTGAACCATCCCGAGTTTTTCTCTTAATCTCTGATTGAGTCGAGAGGATCGGCCATGCCCGATGATGTTGCTCAACAGTTCCAATGGGGCATGGTCCCGGTGCCGCACCCCAGGCACCTGAAAGGCAAGATGAGCGTGTCCAAGCTGAAATGGACCTTCCTCAATCACACGTCTCGGCCCGAATTGACCTGGCTCATTGGGAATGTAGTCCGGGGGAAGCGGGGTGGCACGTCTCTGGCTGAAGAGCTTTTCAATCTGATCCACCACGGCTGCCTGGTCAATGTCGCCAACAACCACAAAAAACAGGTTATTGGGAATATACTTTTTCCGGTAGTAGGCAAAAACATCCTCGCGGGTCACTTGATTATAAATATCCGGTAAGCCGATGATTGGATATCGAAGTGGAGAAATCGAATAGGCTGTTTCAAAAAGCCTTCGGCTGGACCTGCGCCCCGGGTCATCCTTGAGCATGTCCATCTCTCTCAGGATGACATCTTTCTCACTTTCGAGTTCCTCTTCCGGCAAGGTGGCGTTCTGGGTGATGTCGCAGAGAATATCTATGGCCACTGGCACGCCTTCCGATGGCACATTGATGTAATAAACCGTGTGGTCAAAAGAGGTGTAGGCATTCATATTGCCACCGACATCCTGGATTTCCTGGTCAATTTTCCCCGGGGGGCGGGTTTCGGTGCCCTTGAAAAGCATGTGTTCCAGGACGTGTGAGAGACCGGCTCCCAACCATTGGCCTTCATGGATGGACCCGGCCCGGCACCAGACCTGAATGGCAGCCACAGGGTGGTTTTTGCGGACCTGGGTTATGATCTCGAGCCCGTTTTCCAGCTTTTTGATCTGTGGTGAAATATGCCTCTCAAACATGATGCGGATTCTCTAAGGTGGGATTGTTGTGTTGGATCTGCGGGGTGGGTGCCTGGTCGATCTGGTGCGCCCAGGAGCCAGGGCATAAAGCAGGATTCAAAAATGGTTCTGGTGGATTAGAATTTTTCAATGGATGGACTGAGTGGTCTGGAAAATTGTTTCTGGTAAGCAGGGGATGGCAGGAAGGGTTTGTGAAAAGCCTCAAAGAAGTCATACCCGTTATGGAAATGTTCTTTGCGGTCATTTTCATCTTTCTGGAAGAGCCCGATATCGATGAGGTTGTAAACGATTTCGCCGAAGTCCTCGCATCGATGGATGCCCCATTGGTTCAGGAGGAATCCAGCCATGGGGCCGTATTCATGGAGGGCGAATTGCCGGATGCTGTTGAGGAGATTTTGACCTGAGACGTGGACATAGTTCTCGTCACTTTCTTTGTCCTCACTCAAGGAGCTGGACTGGGCGAAGGAGAGGGCATCGCGCAGGAAAAAGTATGCTTCCCGCTGGTAGCGGTTATCCATACGCACAAGATCCCGGACCAGGGAATCAAATTCTGGATTTCTCATGGGGCTGTCGACCGGTATTTCTGATTCTGATCTGGCGGGGGGAGCGGGCGGGAATCCTGGGAAATGATCTGGCAGGTCCGAATCGTCCATCCCATCAGGAAAAGACCGAACACCACTAATAATGTCTGACGCTGTTTTCCCGTCAACTCCATTGCCGCGAAAATCAAGAGGCCACAATATTGACTAATTTCCCAGGGACCACAACGACTTTGCGAATTTGTTTTCCTTCCAGATGGATTCCAATCCGTTCGAGGTTTCTGGCCAGATGCTCGAGTTCCTGAGAGCCTGTGTCCTTGGCGACCACCATTTTATCCCGCAATTTGCCATTGACCTGTACTGGGATTTCCACGGTCGATTCCTCGAGAAGCGAGGGGTTGAATTGTGGCCATGGCAGATAGGCCAGCGATATATGGTCCGCTGAGGAATGTGGGGCCAGTTTCTGGTAAAGTTCCTCGGCCAGGTGGGCTGCATAAGGGGCCAGAAGGAGAGTGAATTGTTGCATCACAGAAACGGGTCGGACCTCCCAGGTTGTGGCCTCATTGACAAAGATCATCATGGCCGAAATGGCGGTATTGAACCGGAGAGCTTCGGTATCCTCAGTGACCTTACGGATGCATCTGTGAAGAACCTTCAATTGCTGCGGGGTGGGCTCCACATCCTGAATGGACGGGTGAATCGGCAGGGAGGACAAGGCGGCATATCCGGAGTCGGGACATGTGGTGAGAAATTGTTGAAAATCTTTGTCTCCGTCCTCATGGATAAAGAGTCGCCAGACGCGTCCCAAAAATCTATAGACTCCCTCCACTCCTTTTGTGCTCCACGGTTTGACCATTTCCAAGGGCCCCATGAACATTTCAAATAAGCGGAGTGAATCTGCCCCGTATTCGTGTATCACGTCGTCGGGATTGACCACATTGCCGAGGCTTTTGGACATTTTGCGGCCATCCTCACCCAGTATGAGCCCCTGATTGACTAATTTCTGAAAGGGTTCCGGAGTTGAGACGTATCCGAGGTCGAAGAGGACCTTGTGCCAGAATCGTGCATAAAGGAGGTGGAGCACAGCGTGCTCAGTCCCGCCAATGTATAAGTCGACCCCACCAGGTTTGGTGCTGGTGCCGCCCATCCAGAATTTCTCCGCATTGGGGTCCACAAATTGATCCTGATTTGCCGGGTCGATATAGCGGAGGTAATACCAGCAGGACCCGGCCCATTGCGGCATCGTGTTCGTCTCACGCCGCGCCAGATCTGAATATTGCAGCCAATCCGTGGCTTTCGCCAATGGACCCTCCGGCGAACCGGTGGGTTTGAATCATCCAGTTCCGGCTGAAGCAGGGGCAATTCGGATGCGGGAAGTGCTCTGTGACGGCCATTCTCCCAAGAGAATCGGGAATGGCTCACCCCAGTAGCGCTGGCGACTGAAGAGCCAGTCACGCAACTTGAAATTGATGGTCTTGCGGCCCAG
>JAJOIW010000033.1 GCA_021209225.1 Verrucomicrobiota bacterium | reverse complement strand
GATCTATGTATTCTATATGGCATGAGCTAAATGGACATGGATGGATAAGTCCGAATACGGGACACCCATAAATTGGATGGCGATGGGGAGGTTGTCTTTAGTATATCCAGCTGGCACTACGCATGCGGGCAGGCCCAATGATGACGAGAGTGAGTTGACTCCCGGGCGTGGGGCGCCCCACATACCTCCTCCGGAGGATCGGGGACGGGCCTTGGGACCTGTCTCCGCCGGTGGAGGAGGGGAGGCACTGAAGGGCAATATAAATGCGTCCAAATCAAACTTCTTCAGGGTATCCTTCATCAATTGGATATGTGCCAATCTGGACCGGTATCGGGCCTGGTAGTCGAGGCTGTCTGTTGGAGAAGGCAATTCCAGTGCGGTGATCATGGATTGTGAGAATTTGTCAAATCCCACCTTTTCCATCATGTCCCTGGTGGAGCTGAATGGGGCCTTTGAGCCGAGTCTCGCCAGGTAGGCATCGGTGAACGCGATTTTTTCAAATTCGGCGGTGCGCATTCTTGGTTGTGAGGTGTCAGCGGCGAGGTTTGGATTTCCAGTGAGGACTGGATCGACTATCTGTGCGCCCGCCTTGCGTAGGTCCTCGAGGGCCTGTTCGAAAAGGGCAACTCCCTCTTCAAATTCCGGGCCGGATGGAATCATTTCCCTGAGGACGCCCAGTCTTTTTCCCTCCAGCGAGGTGGACTGGAGGTGGTCAGCCCAGTTTCCTGTTGGATGAAACCCAAGCGCCGCGTGCGTGGTCAGATCTTCCACGTCCCATCCTGCCATGATGGAGAATAAGGCAGCCACATCATAAACTGTTTTTGCCATCGGTCCCGGGCGATCCTGGGTGGCACCGCGTGGGACAATGCCTGCCCGCGAGACCATGCCGTAAGTCCCGACAAATCCCACTGAAGATGTGGATGATGCTGGGTTCTGCACGGAAACTGAGGTGTCTGTCCCGATTCCCAGGGTCGCAAACGAGGCAGCTATCGCCGCCCCCGGGACCATTCGATGAGGCGCCGGGAGAATAATCCAGATTGTATGGATTGAGGGTTTCACCTATGGGATGGGTTTCATCAAATCCTTTGCCAAACCAATTCGTTGTCGAGACTTTGGCCAGGATAATTCCCCCGGCCTTATGGATTTTAGTCACGATTGTGGCATCCCGGTCCGGAACCGGATCTCCGAATGGAACGAATCCCGCGGTTGTGACCATTCCAGCCACGTCAATCAAGTCTTTGAGAACGATGGGAATGCCATGGATCGGAGACCTGGGGCCAGATTGAGACCGTTCCAGATCCAGGGCCTTGGCTTGTTCGAGGGCCGCTGGGTTGATTGAGATCACAGAATTCACTTTCGGCCCTTTCTTGTCATATGCCTCAATCCGTTTCAGGTAGAGGTTGACGAGTTTTTCTGAAGTGAGTGACCCTGAATCGAGTGCCGAGTTGATGTCAGCGAGGGATGCCGTTGTCAAGTCGAGTTCGACCGCCGCTGTATCTGCAACCGGAAGCATGGACATACATAAAACCATGATACCCGGAAGCACCGCCGGCCTGAAAGATTCATGGAACCTTTTCAAGACATTTATACGATGTGAATATTTCATAATTGATTAATTTCTGTGAGGGATTTGGAAATGGTATGGGATTCAATATTCATCAAATATTCTTTGAATTTCTTTGATATTGGAGGTTTTGGTGAGGGCGAGCTGGAGGAGGATGCGGGCTTTTTCGGGAGGCAGGTTATCCCCCGGGACCACTTGGGCTTCTGTCCGTCGGGGTGTTTCCTGGACACGGCCGCCAAATGTTCTTGCGGTGGCGACAACCACGATGCCAGCTGCCTGGGCACGTTGCACTGCCTCAGTCATGGTTCTGGGTATCGACCCGGCACCAGTTCCATCGATGACGATACCTTTGACTCCATGATCGATGAGAGCATCCACCAGATAGCCAGGAGTCTGGTGGTAAGCGTACAATACTTCGACATCCGGAAGTGATGCTGGGAGATTGGCAACATGAAATTCCGACAGGTGGGTATGTCGGCGCACGGGTTCACTGAAAAATTTGACGATATCCGGATCCGCCACGCCGATGACTCCAGTATCGACGCCCAGGAAGGTGTGCATCCGGTAAGCACTGGTTTTTGTGACATCTCTTATGGGGAAGATATTCTGGTTCATCGCATGCAAAACCCCCTTGTGACTGGCGTGAGCGTCTGCGGCAACCCGCACGGCATTGACCATATTCAGTGGCCCATCGCCACTCAATGCGGTCCAGGGTCTCTGGGCCCCACAAAGACAACTGGCTTTGTGATATTGACAGTCAGGCTCATGAAATACCCGGTTTCTACCATGATATTTGTGCCATGAGTCACCACCACCCCATCGATCGACTCATCCATGGCGATCTCCTGCAGTCTTCGGGCGACTGAGAGCCAGTGGGCTGTATCCGAAACCGGTGGTTCTCCCGCCGGGCGCTGGTCCTCCACCGTCACTCTGGCAAACAATGACAACTCAGGAAGCGCATCCACCCAATCCTGGGGATTCAATCGGGGCGCCCCATAATTTGTCACATTCAGCCTTTCCTTTGCAGTGCCGGAGATGGTGCCACCCAGAGAGATCAGCCGGATGTGGGGCTTCTCCTTTAATCCGGTCGGAGGCAGGGCAGGGATCTCCTGGCCAATGGTCAGCTGATTCAAAAAAAATGATTGCCACAGCAATTCCCGATACCTGTCTCCAGAAAGATAAAATTTTTGTAGTTTTTTTGTTCATATGTGGACTCTTTGGTTTGGTCATGAATAGGGAATGAACGCGGGTTAATATTCGTTGAAGATCCGTTGGATGATTCGGGGATCGGTGGTTTTTGTGAGAGCGAGTCGCAGCAGGACCCGGGCTTTCTGGGCGTTGAGATTATCTGCTGTGACAATTCCTTTGGCGGCTGACCGGTCGCTGAGAACCACCCGTCCTGCTCCTTTGCGGTCGCTCTGAACAATCACAATCCCTTTGGCTTGTGCTGCCAGAAAGGCATTGGCATAGGCGGGCGATCCGTCCGCATAGATGATGCCTTTGGATCCATCCTCGACGAGGGCGTCAATGGGCGCCGCACTGGCTTCCTGGTATCCATAGACGATGTCGACCTGAGGCAAGGAATCAGAATCCGAGATATCAAATTCTGATTGGGATGTGTGTCGGGTGAGAGGTTTTCTATAGAAGACGACCTGATCCGAATCAACATACCCCAGAGGACCCAGTTCCCGGGATACAAATGTTTCCACGTGGTAGGTATGCCCTTTGGTGACGAATCGTGCGGAATGGATGGTATCGTTGAGGACCACCATGACTCCCATTCCATTGGCCTGCGGAGTCCCCGCTGTCCGGACTGCATTATAAAGATTGAATGGACCATCCCGGCTGATTGCGGTAAACGGTCTCATGGCTCCCACAACCACCACTGGCTTGGATGATTTGACGGTCAAATGAAGAAAATAGGCGGTCTCCTCCAATGTGCCCGTTCCATGGGTGACAACCGCACCGGAAATTTCCTCCCTGGCCAGCTCCCCATTGATGCCTTTGGCCAAGGCCAGGAGTTTTTGTGTATCCATCTGATTGGAGCCCACATTTGAGATTTCATGCACCTCGATGTCGGCTATATCCTTGAGTTCCGGAAGATCCGCGAGCAATTCATCCGGCGGCACTCTCCCGGCACGATACTCAAATAGTGTCAGCCGGTCGTCCCCTTTACTTTGAATGGTTCCTCCAGTGGTGAAGAGAGCGATCCGGGGCTTGGCTTCCGCGAATTGCCATCCACCCAGAATGCTGCATATAACCCACAGGTGCACAGTCCATGGGACCCATTGGGAACGGAGTGAGTGTGGCATGATGATGGATTGGTGTGGCTTTATCATATGATCAATAAGAAAAATTTTCTCCGGGCAATGCTGGGGTCGACTCGGGAGCTGCACGCATGGGGTACGCCTGTTCAAAGGCGTAGGCCAATGCGAGAAGCCTTGGTTCGCTGAACGCGGAACCCAGAAAGGAAAGCGTCACAGGAAGTTTTTCCGGCGTCATTCCTGCCGGGACTATGACATCGGGAAATCCGGTAATATTGGCGATGCTGGTGGCGCTGGGAGATCGGGGTTGCGAGTAATCATGATCCAATCTCTGCGCCGGCACCGGGTTGGTTGGATAGATGAAGGCATCCAGATTATGGTTGAAGAGCAAGGCCTGCAAGTGACCCGCAATCAACGCTGGTCCGTGAGTGGAAGCTGAAAGATATATCGGGTCCTGCAGATCATACCCTGCCTGCTCGGTCTTGAACTGCTCCCATCGGCTCGGATTGGCCAGCCACCCTGGCTTCGCAGAAAATTTCCCGCTGGCCACAATCAGTTCCGCCAGGCTTTTCGGATATCCATCGCTCAATGTGGTGAGATACTGACCCACCTGCACCTTGAATTCACCCGGACGCATGATATTCATGATCGACTGGCGGTCCATTATGAAACCGGGCAGTGAGATATCTATCAACGTGGCACCTGATGATTTGAGCATTTCCTGCGTGGCCTTGAATACCTCCCGCACCCCCGGATCACTTCCAGAGTAGTCCGTGAAAACTCCCAACCTGGCTCCCTTCAGTGCATCGGTCTTCAGAAATTGGGTGTAGTCCAAATGAAACTTGCCAGCTGAGTGTGCCGTTTCCGGGTCAGCTGAATCCATGCCCACCGCGGCACCCAGAGCGAGGGCCACATCATAAATATTTTTTCCCATTGGGCCACTGGTATCGAAGGACAGGCCGAGTGGAATAATCCCATCTCTCGACCAGAGACCACGAGTCGGTTTGATCCCGGCCACACCATTGGCGGCACACGGATTGCGGATCGATCCACCTGTGTCTGTGCCCAACGCCAGCGGCGCAAACCAGGCAGCCACTGAAGCTCCAGATCCACCGGAGGATCCCGACGGCCCGCGTTCCAAATCATGGGGATTCCTCGTTTGTCCTCCCAATGAACTGAAACCATTGGTTTTCGCGCTGGAGGCAAATTCACTCAGATTCGCCTTGGCCAGGATTATCGCCCCAGCATCCCTGAGTTTTTTGACTATGAACGCATCATCCGGTGGAATGGATCCTTCCAGAAATACCGATCCTCCTGTGGTGGGCATGTCAAACGTGTCATGATTATCCTTCAGGATAATTGGGATGCCATGCAATGGACCCCGGATTTTCCCCCCAGCCAGGTCTCTGTCGCATGCTGCCGCCTCCTCCTTCGCTTTGGGATTCACCAGAATCAGGGAGTTCAAGGACGGACCGCGATCCTCATACGCCTCAATGCGTGCCAGACACATCTCCACCAGTCGCCCCGCTGACAATGAACCCTTCTTGTAGGCCGCATGAATGTGAGATATATCCGCTCTCTCAAGCGAAATCTCACCTGCTCCAGATCTGCTTGTCTGAACACAGCACATCAAAATTAAAAAACATCCCCGCCAATATGGATTTCGTAATATCTGCATAAATAATCTGTGAAGTTCAGTTTATTCCGATGAAGTCTCTCGGTAGGTGACCCGATCGTCCGAGCCAGTCCGACTTATAGTCAGTCCGTAGATCGGTCGACAAGGAAAATATATATAAAAATCTTTATCAGAAATATTTCATATATGATTCACATTATATAAATGTTTTTCCCGTGAGTTATACGGATCGATCATAGGGACTCCGTTTGATGGAAATGCAGAGGAAAATTCATCATGAGTGGGGCACTCATTTCTGAGGAAAAGGAATTGTGGGAATGATTCTGCGATCAAAGTGGGCTTTTCCCTCGTATAAACAGGTGGCGCCATTGAGGAGGGTGATATTGCCTTTGTGATCGGGCTGGGTGGTTCCGGCGGTGAAGG
>JAJOIW010000162.1 GCA_021209225.1 Verrucomicrobiota bacterium | reverse complement strand
GAATTTTATCGCCATGGAACCCGTGGAGAAATTCTTTTTGCCAGGTCCGCATTCTCCGGCCTGGGTCAGCTTTCGGGTCCAGTATTCGATTGCCAATCACCTGAATCACCCTGTGTATTGTTGACCAATTCCCGTGGGGGCATGGCGATGGTGCGCATTGATATGGGATCCATTGATTCCAAATATGATTGTGTGCTTGGGGCGAATATGCATCCCAGGCTTCCAGTGGATCGCCATGTATTTGCCAAGCGCCTGAGATTCTGGGGACTGTGTGGACATCGGGTCGTGGAATTGAACCGGTATCATCTTCTGGATTTCCGCTGGGGCAGCGGTCGCGCGGCTCAATGGATTTTTCAAATGGATGATGGGGTTGATCCGATAGTGGAAATCATGGTGCGCATGGTGATGGATCCAGGATTGAACACTGTGCGGGTTCAGTCGAAGATTCACCGATGGTATGTGGATCCTGAGGTGGCTGGCCCGATCCGCCTCAACTGCCGGGTGGATATGGAAGACAGGAGTTTTCACTCTCAGACCCATCTGAATAACGAAGCAGTTTCCTATTTCGCCCGTCACACCCATGCGCTTTCGGGCGATCAGGACCGGGTGGGATTTCAGTTCGCTCCCGCATCGGACCGGCACCTTGCTGTCTGGTCCAGGGGTGCTGAATTTCATATGTATGGCGAGTCAGTCCATGGGATTTCCCATTCTGTGGAGGCATCGCGCGGTCAGGAGGGGAGTGGCGATGCCTGGAGTCCAGGATGGTTTCAATTTCATCTGAGCCAGGACATGCCAGTTGAATTGGTCGTGACGAGCGAATTGGAATGGAATGCCGAAGCGCCGGGTGTCGGTCAGCGGGGATTGGAGGTCCAGGTCCATGAAGCGGAAGATGATTTTCAGGCCTGTCTGCATGAAGCCCTCAAGGATTTTGTGGTGCGTCGGGACGATGGGTGGACAGTCATTGCCGGATATCCGTGGTTTTTGGACTGGGGTCGGGACACCTTGATTGTGGCCCGCGGCATGGTGGCGGCCGGGATGCATGACGAACTGCTGGGGATACTCCGGAATTATGGTCGATATGAAGATTCGGGGACATTGCCTAACACGATACATGGTGGGGATTTATCCAATCGCCATACCTCCGATGCGCCGCTCTGGTATGGGGTGGCGTGTGAGGATCTGGTGCAATCCGGATTCACCGGGGTGTATGAAACCGAAGTTGAGCCAGGCGGGCGCACCGTCCTGGATGTGCTGCATTCCATTGCCCATGGATACAGAACGGGTACTCCTGCTGGAATGCGTATGGATCCGGAGTCAGGTTTGATATGGAGTCCATCTCACTTCACCTGGATGGATACCAATTTCCCTGCCGGAACGCCGCGTGAGGGGTATCCGATAGAGATTCAGATTTTATGGCATCGTCTGTTATGTCATTTGCATCGACTCACAGGGGATACTCAGTGGCTGACATTGGCCGCGCAGGTGGCCGATTCTGTGGACAGGCTTTTCTGGCGCGAGGATCTGGGGTATTATGCGGATCTTCTGGTTTGTGGGGCCCATGGGCATGCTTCCCGGGCCACTCAGGATAGTTCCCTGCGAAGCAATCAGATCCTCGCCGTGGCTCTGGGATTTGTCAGCGGGCAGAAGGCGAAGCGAAGTGTCGAGCAGACCGGTCGTTATCTGGTGGTTCCCGGAGGATTGCGATCCTTAGCTCCTCTCACTCCAGAACATCCGCATCCCATTTATTCCAATGATGGATTTTTATTAAACAACCCCAACAGCCCGTATTGGCCGCGCTACGCGGGAGACGAGGATACCAGGAGAAAACCAGCCTATCACAATGGCACCGCCTGGACCTGGACCTTTCCAGGATTCTGTGAATCCCTCGCCAGGGCGCATGATTTTTCTCCTGAATCCGTTCAGGCCGCCAGGTCCTATCTCTTCACCATTGAGAAAATTCTCAGGAGAGGCTGCTTTGGACAGATTCCCGAAGTGATGGATGGTGACTTCCCCCACACACAGCGTGGCTGTCCAGCCCAAGCCTGGGGAGCCAGTGAGTTCCTGCGCGTCTCAAAACTGCTGTCCGGTTATAATTAGGCTTTGGCGTATTTTTGTGCGAGTGAGACAGATTTTTTCACACCCTGCACTGGGCTGTCCTCTGTCCCTATGAATTCGATGGAAATGACACCTGAAAAACCGGATTGATTTATCGTGGCCATCATGCGCTGGA
Source organism: Verrucomicrobiota bacterium (assembly GCA_021209225.1). GTDB lineage: Bacteria > Verrucomicrobiota > Verrucomicrobiia > Limisphaerales > JAJOIW01 > JAJOIW01. The sequence continues at coordinate 3,664 of JAJOIW010000162.1, read as the reverse complement.
AATCAATTTTTGTTTCTTCACCCTCTTTGTTGAATTGCCATGATTTTGTGCACACGGCCTTGGAGAGAGGGAGAATTTTTGCCATGCCCGCATAAATATCACCGTCGAAATTGGCAAAGTCAGCCAGCAGCCCGACCCCGGTCTTCCTGGACAACTGATTGAGCCAATCCGGATCCCGGGAATGCCCGGCGATATTCTCGATCAGCAGTTCCGGTCCGCTTGCTGGAATTCTGGAAGCGAGTCGGGAAATGCCATCCGCAGCGGCATGAAGTTGTTGATCCGGATCTCCGAGGCCTGAGGCACGGATGCGCAGGAACTGGGCCCCGACAGCCGCTCCAACCACAGCCAGTGCGAGATGGTGGTCAATAGCCGCGTCGCGGGATGGTTTATCCAATGCATCCAGGGCCAATTTCCCATCGCACAGAATAGCATGGACTCCATCGCCTGATTTTTCGCATGCAGTCCGGATGTGGCGGCAGAGAGTGCGGTCGCGGAATAACGCTGGAGACAGTTCTTCCGCCAACTCGATGCGGGGAGTGCCGAGTGATTCCGCTGCAAATTCCGCGAAGGTCCACAGATCCAGTTCGCCGATATCAAAGAGAGGTTTGAGTGAGTAATGATGCACTCCCCACTGGTAGCGTGGTGAATTGCTTTTGGAGGTGGCTGGTTGAGAATGGGTCTGACTCCATCCAAGTGAGGCGGCCCCGAGGCCCGAGCCAGTGGCTGCCAGGAATGTCCGGCGGTTGATCCTATTGCTTGATTTCATAAATTGAGATGACCGAATCATACTACGTCTGAAAGGGCGAGGAAAGCAGGGACCTCTTGTCGCCATCGCGTTTTGTGATGCCACGTCCATCCAGAAGTTCGAGCAGGGGGACCATCAATTTTCTCGATGCCCCAATCGTGTCCTTCAATTCAGAGACCGTGGATGGACCATGTGCATTGAGAAATGCGACAATCTTCTTCAGCGCCTCATTGAATGAATCCGTATGCAGGACCACATCGGATGAAATCTGAATGACTTCGCCCGAATCAAGCAGGAATTGGAGCGCCGATTCTTCCGTTTTGCTTTGGATATTGTCCCGGAGCAGGCTGGAATTGAAGGGATCCATCCGCAATGCATTCCGGATTTTTTCGGCCGCTGGCACCAGTTCCGCGGGTAGTTTGATCCTGTGCGACCGGTGGTGAATCCATTCCCCCTGGATCACAAATCCTTTACTTTCCATTTCGCTGCGCCATCCGCCTGTCAATTCCGATGGCAGGCCATCCCTCACCATTCGAGCCATCACAGAACTGAACCGCAGACCAATTCTTTCCGGTCTGGATCGATGCTCACTCTGAATCAGTTCAGCCCCCAGATTTATAAAGGATTGCCACCACTCAGCATGGACCAGATAGTTCTGTTTTTTCCCGATATGCCCATCCTCAATCAAGGCTTCAATGGCCGTGTGGATGTCCGCTGATGAGAATGGCAGGTATTCACCTGACTTCGACAGGGGAATCCAAGCATCCCGCCTGACCCAGGAACAAAGTGTCGCCTTGAGATCATGGTGGTTTGCAAGCCGATCCATAAGCAAAGTGACCTGGGAGCGATCCCGGAGCCGCCGGAAATCAGGTGCCATGTCGAGAATGATGCCTCCAGCCAGAGTGGCCTGTTCCGGCCAGTCGCGGAGGATGAATCTGTCTCCCGCCAGACCATAGACCGGGCGTTCGAGAGTGATTTGAGCCAGACAACTCTCACCTGGTTCCAGAACCCGCTTTTCCAGAAGTGCGATTCTCGCCGGCACATTGCCTCCGCCGATGTGGAATCGGATGGCAGTATTATGTTTCATGGGGCGAACCATTCTGTACTGGCCATTGTCAAGCCGTGGGGATCGATGCACCCAGGCATGAATTTTCATGGAGTCCTGGCCGCAGTTCTGACTCAGAATGACACTTCCCCGTCGAATCGCCGATGTCTCATGATGGGCTTTGCTGCCGATGTCGACATGAGTCAGATTCAGAGCTGTTCGGGTTCCGGGCAGGCTCGAGTGGACTTCGGCGCTGTAGGTCTGAATGGTTCGGATACGGGACGGTATTCGCCCTGGTGTGACCTGGACGGAATCATCCTTTTGAAAGATGCCATCTGTTAGTGTGCCAGTGACCACCGTCCCGATTCCTTTAATGGAGAATGCCCTGTCGACAGACAGCCTGGCCTTGCCTATATCTCGGGGGGGGGTGCCTGCTGCAGGAGGTCGCGGATTGACGCGCGGAGTTGGTCGATTCCGCGATGGTCTTTGATGGATGTGGGGATGATGGGGGCGGATTCCAAAAAGGTGCCGCTGGTTTCCTCACGGATAAATTCGATGGCCATCTGGAGGTCGTCCTGGCTGACGAGGTCGGATTTTGTCAAAGCGATCAGTCCGCGCTGAACGCCAAGGTATTCCAATATCTGAAGGTGCTCCTCGGTTTGAGGCATCCATCCATCATCCGCGGCTGTCACTAACAGGGCCATGTCGATAGCTCCCACTCCGGCAACCATATTCTTGACAAAATTCTCATGACCCGGGACGTCGATGATACCAATCGACCAATCGGGTTCCCCTGGGTTCTGGCCCGGAATATCCATGTGGGCAAATCCCAGTTCGATCGTGATTCCCCGCTTTTTTTCCTCAGGCAAGCGGTCCATTGCGGTTCGGGTGAGGCTGGTGACCAGAGAACTTTTTCCGTGGTCGACGTGTCCGGCAGTTGCCAGAATCCGGTGATGCTTCATGTGATTATTTCTGGCCGATGACAATGGATTGGAAGGCTGAGACCAGCATTCCGTCCTGGGATGGAAATACAGTGCGCAGGTCTGTAATAAAATTATCGCGCTCGATGCGGCCAATGACTGGAATTGAGGGATGGCGGAGGAATGCGTGCTGGAGCTTTTCGGCTGTCCATCCCGGAACGCGCCATGTTATGCCAGCCGAGGGAATTCCAGCTTTCGGCAAGGTCCCGCCACCCAGGGTTGAGAGACAATCGATGCAGGCCACTTCTCCGGGACCTGCGGTGAAATGATGTGATATCATACTGGCCCTTTTTTGGAGGGCCTCCACACTGATTGAAGCCAGTTTGTCCACATTGGATGAGAGGTGGTTCTGATGATTGTGTGTCTGGTTCAGGTATTGTTCGGCCACGTGCTCTATACCGGCCAGAATGAGTTTGTCACTCCTCAGACACCTGAAGAACTGGTTCTTTTTCAGTGCGGCGATATGGTGTGCACGGCCCGCAAGTATGCCAGCCTGAGGGCCTCCGAAAAGTTTGTCTCCACTGAAGCACACCAGATCGAGACCCGATTTCAGCTGAGCCTGTGGGGTGGGTTCCGCCGGGACGCCGGGCCACGTGGCCGTGTCGATCACAGCGCCGCTCCCGAGGTCCTCCAGAATTGGGAGTTGAGAATTTCCGGCGAGCTGCGCCAGTTCCTCAGTGGTCGGGCTCTGGACGAATCCAGTCATATAAAAATTACTTTGGTGGACTTTCAGAATCATCGCGGTGCGGGATGAGATGGCACGTTGGTAGTCCTGGATGGTGGTTTTATTGGTTGTGCCCACTTCCCGGAGGACTGCTCCCGTGGATTCCAGGATGTCGGGAATCCGGAATCCTCCGCCGATTTGAATTAATTCGGATCGGGAAATGATGACTT
>JAJOIW010000095.1 GCA_021209225.1 Verrucomicrobiota bacterium | reverse complement strand
TGGAGCCACGGCCTGGTCGAGGAGCAGTGTTTCGGCGGCGTTGCACACTCCCGGACGCTGACATTTCGCATTGATCACGATAGCCAGGGCCATGTCGGGGTCGGCATCCTGATGGATGTAAACATGGCAGACTCCAGTGTAGTGCTTGATGACCGGGACGCGGGAGCACTCCATCACAGCACGAATCAAACCCTCCCCACCGCGGGGCATGCACAAGTCCACATATTCGGTCAGTGATAAAAGAGCCGGTATGGCCTGACGATCCGCTGTCTGAATCACCTGAACCGCATCAACAGGAAATTCAGGCTCAACCTTGCGCGCCGCTTCAGTCATGATCTCCGCAATGGCCGAATTGGAATGCATCGCCTCCTTGCCGCCCCTGAGAATGGTGGCACTGCCCGCTTTGAAACAGAGTCCAGCCGCATCAGCCGTCACATTGGGGCGCGATTCGTAGATGATCACGATCACGCCCAGCGCGCAACTCACCTTCTCAAGACGCAAACCGTTGGGCAATTCCCGACTCTCAAGCATTCTCCCGGTCGGATCCGGCAGGGCGGCCACCTCTCTCAGTCCACGCGCCATCCCGGCAATTCCTGCAGGGGTTAATTTCAACCGATCCATCATCGCGGAACTCAAACCCAACTCTTGCCCATACTCCAGATCCCGCGCATTGGCTTCCACCAGCCGGTCAACAGCCATCCCGATCGCATCCGCCATGGCATTCAGACAACGATCGCGTTGGCCGGCAGTCAGTTTCCCCAATTCGTGGGAAGCCAATCGGGCCCGGCGCCCAATACTCCGCATTTCCAGCTCCAAATTCATTTCCGGTTCATTTAAGCAGACCCGACAACTCACAACAAGCAGGTCTCGCTCAGGAATGATGCGGAATCCACTCCCCATACCCTCCCCACAAATGATTTTTGCCAGCGGCTGACCAGCCGGAATCCGGAGCAGAATTTTACAAATTTCAGATTCTGTATTGCGATCTTTGAGAACATACGTAATCTTAGATCTGACTCCAGAGTTCAAGGTTTAAGAATTGAATCATGAAGAAGACACCCAAAATATCTGAGTCCGAATGGAGAATAATGAAGCTTCTGTGGAAGCATTCCCCATTGCCGGCGTACGACATCGCCGAGGAGGTGGCCAACTCTGAATCCTGGGATATCCGCACGGTGAAAACCTTTCTCAGCCGACTGGTGAAAAAAGGAGCGATTTCCTATCGGAAATACAAAAATTTATATTTGTATTTTCCTCTGGTGTCTGAAGAATCGACGAAACTTGCGCAGAGTGAGAATTTTTTGAATCAGGTATTCGATGGCTCATTGGAGGAGATGTTTGTGCATTTCGCCAAATCCAAAAAGTTAAGTGAATCCCGCCTGGCGGAATTGAGGCGGATAGCTGAAGAAATGGAGGATTAAGGTGTCATTTGCCTCACTGGTTGAAATATTCTGTGAAGCGATATTGGAGGTTTCCTGGCAGGCGACATTGCTGGGGCTTCTGGTATTGGGGATCAGGCTGTGTTTTGGTCCATGGATCAAGCCTGAGCTGGTGGTTGTGTTGTGGTTTGTTTTATTGGTTCGCCTGCTGATGGTTGGCGGGCCGGAATCGCCGTCGAGTATGTCCAATTTCACCGGGCTCCAAGTGGATGGAAGCACAGGCCATTTATCGTCTGCGGGTGGAAGCCGTCCGGACCAGGGAGAAGGATTGGACTTGTCTTTTTATCTGATTCGATTGTTATCGGCTGTCTGGATTATCGGGGTGGTGATTTCCGGCGCCCGATGGTTGAAGATGCGCCAGTTCTACAATGGCTTCATCAAACAATGTGAACTGGTGGGATCACCGGAAATACTCAATGCCCTGGCGGATGCGGAAAACGACATGGGAATGGATCCACAGGTGACCCTGGTGCATACGTTTAGGGGTGACAAGCCCGGGTTTGTATGGGGTATTCCAGCCACGACTTGTGATTCCCACTGAGATGATGCAGAAGCTGACTCAGCGGCAGTGGTATTTGATTTTCAGGCATGAACTGGCGCATATGAAGCGAGGGGATCTTTTATTGAATCAGCTCATCGTTGTCTTCAAAGGGATCCACTGGTTCAACCCACTTCTCAAGTGGGTTTTCAAGTGGGTGATGATCGACATGGAAATCGCGGCCGATGCGGCAGCCCTGAAGCATTCACGCACAGGGGACCGCAAGCTTTACGCCAGAACCTTGCTGCAATTCATGACCCCACAAACCATCGAGGTCCCGGAACTGCAGCCGATCCGGGTGAGTTTCTGTGATGTGGATGATGAGATTTTATGTCGATTCCGTGAGATGGCGAGGCCGTCGTCACTGCCTAAGTTTGGTTTGATAGCCGGGGCGTTTCTGATATTGCTTCTGGCGGCGGTTGGGCTGACAGATCCATTGTTTCCGAGGCCGGTTCAGCTGATTTCCTTTGATACCATCCGATTGATTTTTCCGTAAGATGTCCCATCCATGGAAGCAGGCAACCTGGATCATTGTGGCAGTCACAGCTGTATCTGCCCTGATTTGGATCTCCAGTCTCCCGAAACGGGATCAGCCTGTTGCACCTCTGGTCCCAATCGGGGAGGCTCAAAACTCAGTCAGCGCACCCATCCAATCTCAAGTCGTCCACACAAATTCCCCCATTTCCATTGAGAGGGAGCCATTTCACTGGAGCCAGATCGAATCCACTAACTATCTGACCTATGTGCAGAATCTCCGGGAGATTGGGTGCCCGGAGGAGACCATAAAAAATATTGTCACGGGGGAGATGAATCAACTCTTCCGCTCCAGGCTGCGGCAGGAAGTGGGCAAACTGGATTTAACCTGGTGGGAGGCTCAACCCCGGTTTTCCAATGAAAGTGAGATCCGGGAGTCCATCCGTTCACTCAATCAGGAAAGGATCACTATCCTGACGACGATACTGCCTGAGAGTGAGCAGGATTGGGAATCCTGGACGGTCGATTCCTCATCCTGGGTGGCTCTGGGACCAGAGATCTGGGGCCGCCTCAGTTCAGACCAGATCGACAAGCTCGATCAGTTTATTTCTTCACTTCTGAAGCCATCCAACCGGCCCAAGTCTGGATGGCATGGTCCAGATGCGTTGGACCATGCCGGGAGCCAGATTCAGCTGACTTCGGCACAAATTCTGGAGCTTTCATCCATCCTGGAGCCTGTTGACCCTGTCGAATTCCTATTGCGCTACTCACCGACAGCCGGCAATCTCCGCCAGAAAATCGGTGCCCTCAATCTCAGTCCGGATGTTTTCAGGTCTATATTCCTGCAGTGGGACCAATGGGCACAAAGAGGTATCTCCCCCACATCCCAACAAATGGATCAGCTCCTGAAGATTCACCTGACCCCGGAACAATCCAGTATCTGGAGTGCCATGGATTCACCCGGATTCAAACGCACGTTGTCCCTCCTTGACCGGGCAGGCATCGGGCGATCCCAGGCAACCACCATCAATGAAATTGAAATTGTGGCTGACTCAGAAATCCTGGCTATTCAAAACGACCCCAACTTGAGCGACCCAGAACGATCCCAACATTCGGATTGGGTACACCAACAAAAATCAGAAGCCCTCAAGTCCATTCTATCCGATGAGCAACTCCGATCCTACCAGATGTGGAAGGCATACGAATCGACCAGGGCCAGACTGGATCCCGCCCCGGATCCATGACAAAGCCATAGATCCCCATCATCGTGAGGTCACGTAGAACAGGGCACACAGGATAGCCGAAGTGACTATCCCCACAATCAAGGCAATTATTTGAAACTTCCTCCGCTTCTGGCGGTTCAGCTTCCCCATACCGGGAAGCAGGTAGTATCGGTTCTCCTCTCTTGATTTGCCTTTACCAATCATGGGCATTGGAAAATATAAGTGCCCTGACTTCATTTGACAAACCCAGATTCTCCATCGCTATCAGATCACCACTTTGCATCTCAAAGAAACTTTCCCGGATTGAGAATCCCATTGGGATCGAGAGCATTTTTCACGATCTTATGCAGAGCACGGGATTCAGGATTGGTGGCCATTTCCCACCAGGGCATTTTAGCTAATCCGATGCCGTGCTCACCGGTTATCACTCCCTGCATGTTCACAATGCCCTGGAATAATTCATCCAGGGCGGCTTCAGATCTCGCCACCTGCATTGGATTCTCCATATCGAGCATCAGGTTGACATGGATATTCCCGTCCCCAGCGTGACCAAAACATGCCACCGGAATCCGGAATTTCTTCTGAATACTGGCAGCCAGTGAGAAAAGCTTCTCCAGACTCCCCCGGGGCACAGCGATGTCTTCGTTCAGTTTCTTCAGACCAGTATCCCGCAGGCTGTATGAGAACTCCCGCCTCAATTGCCAGAGCGCTTCAATCTTATCCGGGCCTATGGCTTTTTTCAGCCAGAGATGTGGCATCCCGGAAAGGATTGCGGCGAGGTCTTTAATTTCCGATTTGACCGATTTTTCATGTCCATCCAATTCCAGAATGATATGGGCCTTACATCCCGCGAGCGATTTGTCGCCAGTGCGCTTGAGCGCGGCAGCCAGGGTGAATTCATCCGCCACTTCCAGAGCTGCGGGCAGGTAACCATTGGCAAATACCGTTTTGATGGCGCGGGCCGCGTCTCTCATTCCAGCAAAACCGATGGAAAGACCACTGCGATATTTCGGCATGGGAAGGAGTTTGAGGGTCGCCTCAGTCACAATGCCCAACATGCCTTCAGACCCGACAAAAAATCTTGTCAGGTCAAAACCTGTCTTATTTTTATGGGTTCGACTGCCCAGTCGGGTGATTGTTCCATCGGCGAGGACGACTTCCAGACCCAGGACGTAATCGCGGGTGACTCCGTATTTCAGGCATTTGGGACCTCCGGCATTCGTCGCAATATTGCCCCCCAGTGAGCAATCTTCACGACTCGATGGGTCAGGGGGATAAAAGAGACCTTTCGAGGCTACCCGCGATTGCAGCTCAGCTGTGTTGACCCCGGATTGAACACGGGCTATGAAATCACCCGTCGAGATCTCCAGAATCCGGTTCATTTTCTCCAACGAAAGCACAATTCCACCAAGAATTGGAACACATCCCCCAACATACCCATAGCCAGCCCCGCGCGGAGTCACTGGAATCCTCCGGGAATTCGCAAACTTTAAAACCTGGGAAACCGTCTCGGAAGAGGTCGCCAGCACCACAGCATCCGGCATGCGATGCGCATACCACTTGTCCCCACCATAGGCCGAGTCCATTCGATCGCCCACCAGTAATTCATCTTCGCCAACTCTTTGCCGAAGCTCGCCAATCAGATCGGGTGAAATTGTTTGCTCCACACCAGATTCCATACCCCTTCATACCGTATCAATGCAAAACAATTCCCATCCAGCGAGGCAGGAGTGACAATTCGACACAATACCGCCCACCCGGTGAGACGCGCAGGCAGGATTGGACATCTGGACTAATTCTGAGGGTTGTGCTCGGCAAATACCATCACGCCGGCTGTGGTCTGAAGCAGGCTGGATACTTCGACGCGGATCATCTGCCCGAGAAGATCGCGGGCATGATTGACGACCACCATGGTGCCATCGTCCAGATATCCCACTCCTTGGTCCTTTTCCTTACCTGCCTTTTGAATCCGCAGCGGGAAAATATCTCCCGGGCAAATCTGATGACGCAACGCTTTGGTGAGCTCCTGAAGATTCAATGAAACCAGGCCATTCAATTCGGCAATCTTCCCTAAAGTCTTGTCATTGGTGATGAGCTTGGCCTGAAGGACGGTTGCCAGGCGAATCAGTTTGGTATCCACATCCTTCTCCTCATAAAAATCGGCTTCATGAATACGGATGGTGATGAGTGGATCTTTCTGAGCTTGATCAAGGTAATGCAAACCCCGCCGACCGGACTCCGAACGGTTGGGGTCCGTGGAATCAGCAATCTGATGAAGCTCATTCAAAACAAACTTCGGGACAATCACCACCCCGTCGATGAATTTCAATCGGAGTATGTCCAGAAATCGCCCGTCAATAATTGAGCAGGTATCGAGTATATAATTCTCACTTTTCACCCCTTTTGGAGAAAAGCGGACAAATGGAATCAGCAGGTAGAAATCTTCCTTGTTACTCCGCAGCGACAGAATCATTCCCAGGTAACTGAACCCCACAAAGGTGATCAATCGGATCACCCACTGAACCCGCTCCGGCGCATACACAAACAATCCAGAGGCATCCAAAATCAAGGCCGGAAGCATCCCGAAAAACATCCCGAAGGTGGCAGCTGAAAAGGATCGTAACGAAACCCCCTGAAAATATAAGTCAATGGCAACCCACAGACAGCCAACCGATAAACCATACAACCCACCGTGCACTTCCGATGGAAGCAGATTCGGCTGAACCACAGAAATTGCAAAACCCGCCAGTCCACACAAGGTAATAAAAATGAGCCTTACAAATTGCATTAATTCAAATTTTTGTCCTTCTTGATTAGCGGCCAAAATCGGATTGACTGAAGCCATCCAAACATCAAGTTAGATACTCATCCACAACCTCTTCCGCAAAATATCGCGAGATGCCACAGATCTGAAAACAGGATAGGTTCCCCGAACCGGACCAGAATAATGTCCGGCTGAGTGGGGGCTTTCCTGAAAATTCAGGAGTGTGACGGAAGGGAAACCTGCAAATAAAAAAGCTCTGGATAAGTCCAGAGCCTGCGGAAATCTGCACATGGTGAGATTGGGTATGGGATCAGTTTTCGGCTTCCTGAGTCAAGGATTCTGGTTCTGAATTGGAATGATCCTGTTGGAACTGGAGTTTTTCACCATCTGAGGTGATGACCACAGGTGCCGGACCATGAATGTTTCCTTTGAGTATTTCTTCAGCTAATGGGTCTTCAAGATACCGCTCAACGGAGCGTCGCATCGGACGAGCCCCATATGATGGGTCGAATCCCTTCGTCACCAGGAATTCCTTGGCTTTCTCATCCAATGCCAGTTCGATCTGACGGTGTCTCAACCTGTCGCTGACCTTACGGATCTCCAGGTTCAGAATAGTGATCAGGTCCTCTTTGGAGAGCGACCGGAAAACAAGAATCTCATCGAGCCGATTGAGGAACTCCGGACGAAAAACCTTCTTGGCAGCTTCGAGTATGTTGCCCTTCATCTTGTCATAGGATTGGCTCGATGAAGTCTGCCCAAATCCAAGCGACTGCTTGGAGAGGGATTCGGCACCAACATTGGAGGTCAGGAGGATGATGGTGTTGCGGAAATCCACCACCCGTCCCATGTTGTCGGTGAGTTTGCCTTCTTCAAGAATCTGAAGAAGCATGTTCATAACGTCCGGGTGCGCTTTTTCGATCTCGTCAAAGAGCACCACACTGTATGGACGACGGCGGACCTGTTCAGTGAGTTGGCCTCCTTCCTCATAGCCGACATATCCGGGAGGGGACCCAACAAGGCGGGATACACTGAACTTCTCCATATACTCACTCATATCCAGCTGAATGAGCGACTTGGCATCACCAAACATCTTCTCGGCAAGAGTTTTGGCCAGCAGTGTCTTTCCAATTCCCGTAGGTCCAAGCAGAGCGAATGTGCCAATCGGACGCTTGGGATCCTTCAGATCGGCCCGCGACCGGCGCAATGCTTTAGCCAGTGAATGAACCGCATCCTTTTGACCGATGACGATTTCACTCAGATCTTTTTCGATGTTCAGGAGCTTCTGAGCTTCACCTTCCTCGAGCTTTTGCAGGGGGACACCGGTCCACTTGGATATGACCTGAATCACGTCCTCCTCGTCGACCGTCACTTTGAAGTCCTCACGCTGGCGATTCCATTTCTCCAGTGCCTGATCCAGAGCTTCTTTTGTCTGTTTTTCTTTATCGCGCATTGAGGCGGCACCTTCAAAGTCCTGCTCCTTGATGGCCAGCTCCTTCTGGGATTTGATTTCCTCGATTCGGGATTCGAGGTCCTTGATTTCCGGCGGGCGGGTCATGGTGCTGATGCGGGCCCGCGAGCCAGCCTCATCGATAACATCAATGGCTTTATCTGGAAGAAATCTACCGGTGATGTAGCGTTCAGAGAGTTTGACAGAGGCTTCGATGGCGTTGTCGGTGATCTGAGCACGGTGATGTTCCTCGTATTTCCCTCTGAGGCCTTTCAGAATCAGAATGGCCTCGTCTTCGGTTGGGGCTTCAACTTTGACACTCTGGAAGCGACGCTCGAGGGCCGCATCTTTTTCGATATACTTCCGGTATTCATTCAGAGTTGTGGCACCGATGCACTGGAGTTCTGAGCGGCTGAGGGCGGGCTTGATGATGTTCGAGGCGTCCATGGTTCCTTCCGCTGAACCGGCTCCCACAATGGTGTGAAGTTCATCAATAAAGAGAATGACGTTCTTGGTGCGCCGGATTTCATCCATGACAGCTTTGATGCGCTCTTCGAACTGACCGCGGTATTTGGTTCCAGCCACCATGAGTGCCAGGTCGAGGGTGATGACTTTTTTATCCCGCAGGATTTCAGGAACATTGCCTTTGGCGATTTCCTGGGCGAGTCCTTCGACGATGGCCGTTTTTCCAACCCCGGCCTCCCCAAGAAGCACGGGATTGTTTTTCGTGCGCCGGCACAGAATCTGAATCACCCGTTCGATTTCATTTTTCCGCCCTATGACTGGATCCATTTCACCTTTGGCGGCAATTTCAGTGAGATCGCGGCCGAAAGCTTTGAGGGCTGGGGTTTTGTTATCGGTTTTTTTATCGCTTGGCCCTTTGGCGGAAGCTGTTTCCGTCATGGGGTCTTCTTCTGAGGTGAAGTTTGGATCCAGTTCCCGGAGAATTTCCTGGCGGGTCTGCTCGATGTCGACTTCAAGATTCTTGAGCACTTGGGCAGCGACTCCGTCCCCTTCCCGAAGCAATCCCAGGAGGATGTGCTCGGTCCCAACGTAGGTGTGGTTGAGGGACTTCGCTTCTTTGGCGGCCAGTGAGAGCACTTTTTTTGACTCTGGGAGTGTAGGGGATATTGCCGATCATTTTCTGTTCGGGTCCCGTTCCAACTTGTTTTTCAACCTCCTCCCGCACGGTTTCCAGATCCAGGCCAAGTTTCTGCAGCACATTGACTGCGACTCCTTGCCCGAGCTTGATCAACCCCAACAGAATGTGTTCGGTTCCCACAAAGTTGTGGTTGAATCGATCGGCTTCCTTCCGAGCAAGGGCCAACACTTGCTGGGCCCTGGGAGTAAAGTTATTCATTTGCTCGTCACTCATACTCAATATGATGCGTAGATTTTACTTGTTTGTCCACTACCTGAAGAAAACATTTCGCTTTAAAAGTTTCGAACAGGCGTGAAACGGATCCATCAGTTGCGAATCTCTAGCTCAATCGGCACAGCCGGGCAATTGTGAAGATTAAGTGAACTGTGAATTGAATTTTCATGATCCATTCCCTCAGGAATCCCGCATTAACTGGTTGTTCATTAAGGACATGGATGAGAAAAACGGGGATTCATATTTTGAATCATGATGGATGCCACTGTCTTCCGCACGCGCGATGCGAGTGGGGATGGACAAGAAACTGGGTCAGATATTGGGATCTGAGTCATCGCCGTCGGCAGATGAAACTTCAGCGAATTTATCCGACGGGCGGGAGACAGATCGCAGTTTGCCACGCAAAAAATCAGCACGTATCAGGTCGCGCTGCTCGGCGGAGAGTTTGTCCTGCACATTTTTTTGCAGGTGGGCTGGCTGGGTGGAGATAAAAAGTTCTTCAACCAGAGAGCGCCTCATCTTGGAAAAGAGTCCAAAGTCATTGCCAAGCCGCATCATCGACAGGAGGTTCATGGTTTCTTTAGATGTGATGCTGTGGGCATTGGACAAAATGCCATATGCCCTCCCCACCTGATTGAGGACAATCTTGGGTTTTTTCTCAACCATGCTGGCGCGGGCATTCTCTTCATGCTCGATCATTTGTTTGAGAACCTTGTTGAGGCGATCAATGATATCCTTTTCTGATTCACCCAGAGTCATCTGATTGGATACCTGAAAGATATTGCCGAGGGCATCGGTTCCTTCACCGTACAATCCCCGGACCGCCATACCCAGCTTACTCACTGCCTGGACGACCTGATTGATCTGATCTGCCAGGACGAGTCCTGGCAGATGCAGCATGGCGCTCACCCGAATGGCGGTGCCCACATTGGTTGGACAGGCTGTGAGGTAACCCAGAGTTCTGGAAAATGCGTAGGGAAGACTTTCTTCCAGGCGGGTATCGATTTCATCGAGTTGTTTCCAGGCGGCATCGAGTTGGAGTCCTGGTTGGATCAACTGCATGCGCAGGTGGTCCTCCTCATTGATCATGACGCAGAGGGACTCATCTTTGTTGAGCACCAGGCCGCTGCCGCTGTTCCGGGCGGCGTGTTCCCGACTGATCAGGTGCCGCTCCACCAGAATCTGCTTCTCAAGCGAGGAGAGATTGTCCATTGAGTCCGAGAAGCTGGATTTCATTTCATCGAGGGATTCGATGACTGGCCTGACATTCTCGAAAAGCCGGATCCGCTCCTGTTTTTTGGCCCATCCTGGAAAGGAATAACCTTTGACATTTCTGGCAATACGCACGCGGCTGGAGAGGACAATGGTTTGCTCGGGTCCCTGTTTTTTGCAGGAATCGGCCACGGTGGATAAAAAGTCATCTAACTTCATTTTTTTAGCGTCTTGCCGTATTCATCACTCACACCGAATAACTTAGGTCGTTGTCGGAAGATTTCGACTTTATTTTATGACAGTTTTTCATAGTGGCTTCGGGGGGGATTTGAAAAGTCAGGGGAACTTTACCCTGATGATCCAGCGCCCTTTGGGATAATTGAAGTGCGGACTGCAGTTCGTCCTGGCAGAGATGGGTGTAGCATTCAGGACAACCCACCTGTCCCTTTTCCTTGAACTGATCCAGGGGAAACTGGCACATGGGGCACCGATGGGAATCCTCGCGGCAGCAACTGCGGACAGACTGGCCTTTTTGACAATGAATGTCTGTCAGGATGTGCAGCAGCTTGATACCGTAGGGATCCTCATCCTGAATCGCCCCCTGGGAACACTCACAGCACAGATCCGCATATTTCAGTATATCCCCACACATCCAGGTGAGATGGATGATCGCTTGAGAATTTGCGCAGCCACAACAATTCATTCAGGATTAAAGTGGCTCACCCGACGAGGTTGTCAAATCCTTGTAATGCTCGACAATCCGGCGGGTGACAGGCCCAGGTTTACCGGATCCAATGACACGTCCATCAATTTTGACAACCGGCATGACTTCTGCAGCCGTCCCGGTGAGAAAACACTCGTCCGCATTGTATAAATCATATCGGGTCAGATTGGGTTCAGAAACAGAGAGCCCGAGTTTGGAGGCGATATCCATGGCTGTCTGGCGGGTGATGCCATAGAGGGCACCCGCTTCCAGAGGAGGAGTGAGCAGCGAGTTCCCGCGGATGATGAATATGTTATCCCCGGTGCACTCGGCAACGTAACCGGCCGGATTCAGCATGATGGCTTCCTCGTAACCACAATTCACAGCCTCGATTTTGGCGAGGATATTGTTGAGATAATTGAGGGATTTAATGGCTGGATTGACGGCGTTCTGATGGTTGCGTGTGGTGGCAACAGTGATGATGTCCATGCCATCCTCATACATGTGGGGTGGGTAAAGTTGGATTTTATCCGCAATGACAAAAAGTAGCGGATTGACACACTTAAAGGGATTCAACCCCAATGTGCCAGGACCGCGGGTGACGACCAGTCGCACGTATCCATCGCGGATACCATTTGCCCGGCAGGTGTCAAGCACCGCCTGGCACACCTGGTCGTGGGTCATTGGAATGGTCAGGAGAATGGCTTTGGCCGAGAAGAACAAACGATCCACATGCTCACGCAGTTTGAATACCCGCCCGTTGTAAGCGCGAATCCCTTCAAAGACCCCATCTCCATACAAGAGCCCATGATCAAAAACCGATACCTTCGCCTGATCCTGGTCAACTAATTCGCCATTGAAAAAAACCTTCATAAAAAGCAAGTCACAGTAATGGAATCCTCCGGCCGCAATCAATCACGAACATGATTCTTTATTTTTCTTGTTGGAAAAGGATTCCTGCGGTGCTTTCCCATCCAGCTGGAGAGGATATGTGTGGAGATGGGATTTATTCAGACGACCACATGGCCGTCCTCCAGGAGGATGGTGCGGTCTGTCTGCTCCGCCAGGGCTCGGTCATGAGTGGCGATAATGAGAGTGACACCAAAGGAATTGCGCAAGTCGACGAGGAGCTTGAGGATATCGCGACCGGTTTTGGAATCGAGATTCCCGGTGGGTTCATCGGCCAGCAGAAACTGGGGATGGTTGATGAGAGCGCGGGCGATGGATGTCCTCTGCTGCTCGCCTCCGGATAGCTCGTATGGGCGATGGTCCAGCCGGTGACCCAGCCCGACCTTCTCCAGAAGTTCCCTGGCGCGGGCCCGCACTTCTGCGGCGGGCCGGCGGGCCATCCTGCCCGGAAGGCACACGTTCTCCAGAGCAGAAAGCTCGGGCAGGAGGTGGTAGGATTGAAAAACGAATCCAACGCATTGATTCCGGAAATGACTCAACTGGGATTCCTTCATTAAATGCAGATCATACGACCCACAGCGGACGATGCCCCCCATTGGGGACATCCAGCCCGCCAATGATATGCAGCAGCGTGCTTTTTCCAGTTCCCGAGGCCCCCAGAAGCGAGACAATTTCCCCGGACTCAATGGAGATACTGACTCCCCTGAGAACTTCGATGGTCTTTTTTCCGAGGGTGAAATTTTTGATGAGGTCGCGGGTTTCTATGGCTGGATTATTCATGGCGCAATGCCTCCACGGGTTTGAACCGGCCCGCGTTCCAGGCGGGAACAATTCCGGCAATCAGGCACATCAACATGGCCCCTCCACAAATGATGGCTATATCGGATGGGATAATCAGAGCCGGAAGTTTTGTGAACTGATAGATGCTCGCAGGAAATAATTCAAAACCAGTCAACCAGTTCATCAGCCTCAGAAAGTCATTGCGGATGGCCACCATGCCCAGGCCGAGGAGAAACCCCAGACTGACACCAATGACGCCGACGAATATGGATTGTGACAGGAATATTCCCATCACCTGAGTGCGACCGGCACCCAAGGCTTTGAGGATACCGATTTCCCGGGTTTTCTGAATCACGAAAGCGATGAGAGTCCCCATAATCCCGAACGACGCGACCAGCATGATGAAAAAGAGAATGTAAAACATGACATTTTTTTCCACCATAATGGCATTGAGGAGTTCCCCTTTTCTATCGATCCAGGTGGTGAGATGGAAATCCTCACCAAGGTGGGCGGCCAGTTGATTCCGGATTTCACCCGCATTCATGGGATCATCCACCATAATCTGCACCCCATGCACCAGGTTGTCATTGCCCAGACTGTATAAGTCCTGTGCATCCCACAGACTTAACAGGATAACGTTGGAGTTGAATTCGTAATAGCCCACATCGAAAATGCCATCAATCACAAATTCTTCGGGAAAGATGGCCATCTTTTCGCCGGACTCAATGGCGTCGCGCATCTTTTTGAAGTTGCCATAGGAATGGAGGTGAATGATGTCATCGCGGGTCAACTGGATTTGCCGGGCCATGTCCAGGCCGATGTAAACCACTCTGCCGGGGAAGTTCATTTCGGCATCCCCAACCATGTCTGTATGGAGATTGGAAACCGTCTTTTCAAAGTCGGGATGCACACCACGCACGTAGGGGGCATAAACTTCCGAGCTACCGTCTTTGCGGAAGATTTCCATCATGACTGGCCCCATGACTACGGGTGCCGCCCCTTTGACGCCGGAGAAATTTTTCACTTTTTCCATGACCGCTTCATAATTGGAGAGGGGCTGACCATATCCATCGGACACCAGGATGTGTGGTTCAAAACCAAGCAGAGTCTCCCGCAATTGGCGGTCAAATCCGGACATGACACTGATGACGACAATCAGGACCCCGACACCTAAAACCACACCCAGGACAGAAATCAAGGTGATGACGGAAATGAAATTCCGGCTGGGCCGTAAATACCTGAGGGCCAGAAATACTTCAAATGGGAATCTCAGCATGAAATCTGATTCAAGCTCCCAGACGCCCGGGAAATGTCAATTCAGCAATACCCGATTTATCCAATTCCCCGAGCCCCAGAGTAATCATGCGATCGTATTGATTTTTTGTGGCTGCAGCCAGAGGCAGGTTCAGTCCGGCCTGACGGGCCAGGTCGAGAGCGATACCGGAGTCCTTGGCGGCATGGGATGCACTGAAAAAGCAGTCGTGGTCGCGGTTGATCATGTCATCACTATCTGTTTGGAGAACCCGGGAATTGGCGCCGGTCTGGGAAAACACCTCCACCAGCATGGCCAGATCCAGGCCGAGGGCCTGACCGAGTCCCAACCCTTCAGCCAGGGCAGCGGTGTTGATATTCATCACCATGTTGACCAGGGCTTTGACTTTCGCTGCCATCCCACAGGCTCCCACATACCTCATCGAGGCACTGAGTTTTTCCAGCAGTTCTTTGTGGGATTGGTAGACAGGTTCACGCCCGCCAATCATGAGATATAAACTTCCCTGGCGGGCTGAGTGATGCTGGATGCCATACATGCCTCAAGACTGGCACATCCGGCTGCCTCCGCTGCTTTTTCGATGTCCTGATGGATTCCCGGACTGAGTGTGGCGCAGTTGATGAACACCTTTCCCGGGCCGGCCGACAGGAGATTGTCCTGGTTTGCAAAGAAAATTTCCCTCATCGCCAGGTCATCGGTGACGACAGTGAAAACGATGTCACAGGCGGCAGCCAGATCCCGCACGTTGGAAACCGCCGCACATCCCAGTTCTGAAGCGAGTGAGGCGGATGATTCCGGGACCCGATCAAAAACCGCAGCCACGGATTCTCCACAGTCGTTCAGTCGACGTGCCATGTTGGCTCCCATACGGCCAACTCCCACAAATCCAATTTTTTTCGACATGCGCACAAACTACACCAGGCTCGGGAACGGCGCCAGATTTATGGATGGGCAAAAAATGGATTCCACTGCCGCTCGTGACCAATCGTCGTGATGGCCCCATGCCCGGGGAAAATAATCGTGGAATCGGGCAGACTGAATAATTCCCTCTGGTTGGACTCGATGGCTGCCTGGAAGCTGATTTTCCCTCCCCCCATGGATCCGGCGAAAAGGGCATCTCCTGGAAAAGCCAATGGGAAGTCAGACATGAGACCAGTGACCACGTAGGTGCTTCCACCTTTGGAATGTCCCCAGGTCGATCGGGACTGGACATGGACTGGCCCGAACTGCCAGTGGTGGTTGGGTTGAAATGTTCTGGCACCCGGCACCGGTTCCTGCACTCCGGTCCAGATGTGGCCGGAGATCCGATCCACGATCTGATCCAGGCAGGCGATGTGGTCGGAATGATTGTGTGTGATGAAAACATCCCGGAGGAAGAGCCGGTGCCGGTCGAGGAGATCGAGGATCTTCCGGGCATCTGTTCCCGTATCAAAAAGAAGAGCCGAAGCATCCGGCATCACCACGAGGTAGGAATTCACCACCATCGAATGCCAGCTGGAGGGAATCAGATGCACTTCCTTCGGACACGAAACCTCAGCTGGAATCGGATCATAGGCCAATCGGACCAATGCCCGGCTGTTCAGTCCCAAATGCTTCGCCAGCCGGAGTAAAACCGACTCATCCGGGGGGGACTTCTCATCCAGAACACCAAATTCGCTTTCCTCAATAGCTTTCTGCCTCCCTCGTGAAGCTTTCATCACGACATCGTACCAGTTATCCTCAAATGCAGGGCACTCCATGCCCACAAAATGCCACTGTCCGCGCAGGCACTCAAGCACACTTGTGGAGACAAAATTTTGAATGTGAGGTTGATCCTGGAGATGAATTCCTTGCCAATGGACTGGGGGCGGCTGGTAATGTGGTCCTGGTGACGAATAGCGCGCAAAATCTGCTGGATTCCGTGAGACAATCGGGTCCGATGCGCTTTGATTCATTCATGAGGACTGCCCTGTATGATCCGGATTCGGGGTATTATGAGCGGCACCTCTCCCTGGATCCGGTCGGGAAAAGCGGCGATTTCATCACCAGTGTTTCCGTAGGACCCACTTTTGGCAGACTACTGGCCCTCTGGCTATCCCAATCCCTGAAATCCTGGCCAGGCCGCAAAATTCCCTGTCTGATTGAAGCTGGCTCGCACAACGGGCAATTGGCCCTGGATATTCTCCAGGCGCTCAGCGATCTTAATGGTCTGGATCACATCCATCGATATCTCATCGTGGAGCCGTCCGCAATCCGACGGGACATCCAGTATTCCAGGCTGCAGGCATTCCATGACAAGGTGGAATGGATGAAGGACATCCATGACCTGGGAGGGCAGATGGAGGGCATTTTCCTGTCAAACGAGCTTTACGACGCGATGCCTGTGCGCCGGCTTTATTGGAACAGGAATCTGGATAACTGGAGTGAGTGGTATGTTGGAGTCGACCAGACAGGTTCCGGATTGGATTGGCACAGGTCCTCTGCTCCGGTACTCGATGTGCCCCGGGTGATCGCGGATCGCTTGAATCTACCCTCCGGGGTTCGGCAGGTCATACCGGATGGTTTCACTATTGAAGTGTCCCCTGATGCGGTTGAATACCACAGAAAAATATCAGAAAGTATAGGTTGCGGGACCATGTTGACCATCGATTATGGCCCACTGCCGGGACATTGGTTAATCCCCTCCAGACCCCAGGGGTCCTTGCGTGGTTTCCGGAAACATCACCATGAAACCAATGTCCTGAATTCCCCGGGATCCATGGATATCACAGCGGATGTTTGTTTCGATGACCTCATTTATGTGGCTCAAATCCATGGGTGGACACATCATTCCTGCAAAAGCCAAAACCATTTCCTCACAAACATCCTGCAAGCCAACTCCGGGATCTCACTCAGGGTTCGCCATTCTGGTCCCAGGCGGATGGCAGGCGGTTTCTCACTCT
This sequence comes from Verrucomicrobiota bacterium, assembly GCA_021209225.1. GTDB lineage: Bacteria > Verrucomicrobiota > Verrucomicrobiia > Limisphaerales > JAJOIW01 > JAJOIW01. The sequence continues at coordinate 15,563 of JAJOIW010000095.1, read as the reverse complement.
CATTTCCCCGGCATTTTTCGGGGATAAATTCAAGGTTTTGGTTCAATCCCGCGGGATCGGATCTCAGCCATGAGTTCGGTGTAGGCGACGCGGATGAATTCCAGATTTTCTGTGGTGAGGGCATCGAGTCCCGTGGATTGCAGTTCTTTTTCCAATCGGGAGGCCAGGTAAGCCAGGCGGGTTGCGCCCAGGTTCCCAGATGATCCCTTGATGGAATGGATGTCTTTCAGGGCCTGCTGGGTATCCTGAGTTTCGATGCAACTGACCAGGGACTTTATGCGTCGGCTGGAATCCTTAACAAAAAGATCCACCAGGTGTTGGACGATATCTCGATCCTCGTCGGAAATCGAACCTGCGGGGATCAGATCCGATTGCAGAACCGCCAAACCCATCACCGATGACTCGCCAGTGCGGGAGGACATATGGGCAGAATTCATCTCCCCATCCACTTGGGAGTCCCCTGCCCCGCTTGCCGGTGTGAGGCGCATCAGATAGCGTCGCAATATCGACTCCAGATTGGGAAGTCTCACGGGTTTCGCCAGGTAATCCGTCATCCCGGCATCGGCACATTTCTGGCGGTCCTCCTCCATGGTGTTTGCCGTCATCGCAATGATCGGGGTCACCCGGCCGGTCCCACTCACACTTTCCATCCTGCGGATTTCGCGTGTCGCGGCATACCCATCCATTTCAGGCATCTGGCAGTCCATCAGGATCAGATCAAATTGCGAATCTTCAAATCTTTTCACCGCCTCCAGGCCATTGGCTGCAAAAGTGATGTCTTCCGCATGATATTTTTTCAGCTGCCTTCGGGCCAATCCGGCGTTGAAGGGATTATCCTCCACAACCAGTATGGAGAATGGGGATAAATCAACCGGCCTATCCATCGGATCAACAGATATTGCTTCGGAACCGGAATGGTCGGATGGGTGCAGTTCCAGCTCAGGATACAAAAGCTGGCGGATCCGGTTTTCCTGAAGCGGCTTATAGAGTTTTCTCGTCTGTGGTGGCGTCCATTCGCTCACCACAAGCTCCGACTTGACCGGTGTGATCAGAACCACCCGTGCCGGTGGCCAGGTGCTCAATAATCGGTGAATCGATTCCATGGCCTCCCATTCACCCGACCCAGGGGGCACTCCGAGAAACAGGATCGTTTCCTCGGGAAACTCACTGGCTGGACTGGGTTTTGTGGATTCCATGAGATGGACGTGCGGGACCAGTGTCCTGAGGAGCATGCTGACTGAATCAACCCACCGGGCATTCACCCCCCATAAAGCCACATGAGAAGTGACAGGCATCATGCCCGCAGGAATAACCGGACTCTCATCAACAATGGCCATGGACATTTTCACCCCAGAATTTGGACCCGGCCCCCGGTTCACTTTCAACCCCCCACATGGCCCCCTATGAGTTCGGCCAGGTTCTTGATGATGGCCAATCCCAGGCCAGTCCCACCGTATTTGCGCGCCATGGATCCATCGGCCTGGGTAAATGCCTGGAAGAGCTGGGTGAGGGCTTCTTTTTCAATACCGATGCCCGTATCCTCCACGCTCAATATGACCTGAATCTGGTTGCCATCGCGGCTGGCCTCCTGGACTCCGACCACCACATACCCCACATCCGTGAACTTGATGGCGTTGTTGATCAGGTTGATGAGAATTTGCCGCAATCTCAATGGATCCCCCAAAACCTGAGCAGGAATCCGGGTATCCATTTCCAGAATCAATTCGAGCCCCTTGGCATGACATCGCTCACCGAATATCTCCGCCGTTTCACCAATCAGTTCGCGAATGTTGACCGGAATTTCTTCAATCCTTAATTTTCCGGCCTCCATTTTGGAGAAATCCAGGATGTCGTTGACCATCGAGTGGAGGGTTTCCGCACTTTGGCCGATCGTCTGGACCAATTCCTTCTGTTCGGCATTGAGCGCTGAGTCCCGCAATAAATCACAGTTCCCGATGATCGCATTCATCGGGGTCCGGATTTCATGCGAGACGTTGGCGAGGAATTCTGATTTGACCCGGGCCAATTCCAATGCGGCATCGCGTGCCCGCTGCAGTTCGTATTCGGCTTCTTTGAGGGGAGTCACATCACGTGCCAGTCCGACAATGCCGGTGATACGGCCGGCGGATGAATAGATGGGAAACTTTGTCACGAGCACCCAGGATATTTTTCCCTGGGGATCGGCACTTTCCTCGAGTTTATTGGCGAGCGGTTTTCCAGTGCGGATGATTTCATCCTCCTCCTGCATTAATTCGCGGGCCTGAGCGAAAGGCAAAAACTCGTAATCGGTTTTCCCGAGTATCTGATCCTGAGAATGGAGGCCGTAAAATTTGAGGAGTGCCCGGCTGGCTTTGAGGTACCGGCATCCGGTATCTTTGAAAAATATGCGATCCGGGCTGCTGTCGAGCAGAGCCTGGTGCAGGTGGCGCTCAAATTTCAATGTTTCCTCCATGCGCCTTTTCTCTGTGACATCCCAGAATATTCCCTGGATGCCAATCACCTCACCCTGAGCATCTTTGAGTGGATGTTTCACCACCTGGACATATTTGCGTTCCCCGGAGGCGTCCCGGTATTCCTCGATTGCTTCCAGCGGAATCATTGTTTCGAGGATGTGACGATCATCCATCTGGTATTTTCTGGCCAGGTCTTCCGGGAAGAAATCGAAGTCCGATTTGTTTAAAATGTCGGCTATGGGCAGTCCGATGGCCCGGGCAAAGTTTTCATTGGCGAAGGTGAATTCACCGGACCGGTTTTTGCGGAAGATATTTTGTGGGAGGGATTCGACGAGCGAGTGGTAGAGGGCTTCGGAATTCCGCAGGGCTTCGCGGGCCTCGCGTTCCGCGGTGATGTCCTGGACGGTGCCTTCGTAATACAGGAGATTGCCGTCGAGGTCCACCACCTTCCTGGAGCTCTCGGTGATCCAGATCTTCGACATATCCTTGCGGAATATCTGTGACTCAAAGCCGGTGATTGTGTCATTTTTTGCCATGAGTTCCACGAACTCATCCCTGCGCGATGGATGGACATAGAGTTTCCTTTTGATGTCATTCACTGCCGAGATCAGGTCCGCAGCCGAATCATACCCGTAGATATGGACCAGCGTCCGATTGACCGCCAGGTAGTGCCCCTGGGGGGATGTCTGGTAGATGCCCTCCACCACATTGTCAAAAATGGAATGGTACTTGGCTTCGGTCTCGCGGAGGACATTCTCAGTCTGCTTTTGCTGGGCGAACTGGAAATGCAGATGGACGAGGTCCACCAACTGATTGAGGAATGCTGAGAGACGGCGGGTGGTGAGTTGATCATGCTGGTCGAGAAGCACGGATCCAACGGCAATCAGAATGATGTTCAAATGATCCAGATGAAAAACCCGCCCTCCGGTCTGCCATTCCAATGGCCATATGGATATTTCGTCGGATCCGAGTTCTTTGAGTATTTTTCTTATGGCTGGGGCGTGGATTTCACTTCCCGCATCTGGATGATGTGACCGGATCCAATGAGGCCAGTCTATGTTCGCCAGCAACGTGGACTGGCTCCCACTCTGATCCGGTAAAAGTATGAGTCGGGTTGCATCTGAATATTCGAGACAGACAACCGCCTGGAAAAAGTCCAGTCCAGCCTGAGCCAGATCGACGGCATGGCGGAAGGGTTCGGGTGAGAGTTCGTCAAAAAGAATCCTGGCGGTCAGATTGGCCCCGTCTGTTCCATTTTGTTTATTGTTCGGGGAAGGAATTGTGGATGGCATAGCGGATGAAATTGTGAAGTGAATATTTTGACTCAACCACGGGGTTGATCGGGGCACAGGAAATCCATGGTGAAAATGTTTGTGGACTCGATGGAAAACCACAATTCATGCTGGTGGCCCGGGGTGTCACAACCGGGGATCTGAATGGTGCGCCTGGTGAATGTGCCGTAGCGGTGGGATATATCCAGTTCGATGTGCTTTCCGGGCAATGCGATCAGGTGGGAGGAATCCGCCCTCAGCCGGTTTGCCTCCGAAGAGCGGTTTTGCCGCATCACAGGGGCCATTAGGTGGTATGGGAATTCCAGAAATGCCGGAGATGGTGAAGAACGTGCCATTTTTAACTTCCCGTCCATTTTTGAGTTTCCATGCTGGGAATATAGACTGGGAGCGATGGTCAATCAATGTTGCACTCCTCGGATGAAAAGCGGGATGGATTGGGTGGGCGGGAGCGGACAATGCCCTGTGATGGAGCAGGCCAATGCGGCAAGGTCGACAAGTCGGTGGGATTGGGATAGTTTGCCCATCCCCGGAATATGAGCCGGATCAGAATCTGAACGATGGAACTGACAGAGAAATATTTCATGGATACGGTCGGCTGGAAAGCCATGAAGGAAGCCAAGGCCCTGGTCGAATCCCGCAAGGTTCTGAGCGCAACCTGGAAAGACCCGGTGCTGCGCGGACTGGTCCATGCGGGAGGCCGCGATTATGCCTGTGGGTTTATTTTCAGCAATCCCAAGGACATTGAGAATTTATGCCGCTGCCGCGAATCCCGGGAATGGGGCCAGCTGTGTCACCATTCCGTGGCAGTTGGACTGGAAATAATCCGGAAGGCTGACTTTCAGGCGGGCAAATTAGCTCCCGGGATGCGCGGTGCCGAGCCTTCACCCAAGGGGTCCTTGCCTCAGAAACCCAGTGAAAAAGCAAAAGTGCGTCTGCTTGAACGGATGGACAACCCGGAGGGATGCGAATGGTTGAAAGTGAGTCTCATTCTCGCGCCAAACTGGTTGGAACAACTGGAGAAAGGGGGGGCGGGTTTCGATTACCTTATATGCGGAAACCGACAAGGGGCGATCGCTTCTCGGGGCTGTCACAGATCCGGGGCCCTGGTATCTGGAGGAGGTTGATCACAGACTCATCACTGGATTGGAGGAACTGGGCCTCCAGTCACTCCCCTCCCATCTGACCTTGGAGAGTTCTCAATTTCTGACATGGGCGGGCGAACTCGCGGGCCACATGGATATTCAGGAGGGAAAATCGGGCCGGGTATTCATTTCCGATCAGCCATGGATTCCGGGGTGCCGGCTCATAGCCAACAAGGATGGATCGCTGATTCTCGAAAAAGTGGACTCCGGTCCGGATGGCCGTTTCACCCTCCTGATGGGGCCACCACCCTGGGTCTTTGTGGGCAGAAAACTCAGACCTGTCTCGCCGGCTGCTTCTCAGTGGAATTGGAATGCCCCGCATCATAACATCCCCCGCGGTCAGGTTGGAAAATTCCTCAACCAGCAATGGAAGGACCTGGAGGCGACCGGACAGGTCGAATCTCAGGTTGATCCCGGCCAATTCGAGATTGTCAAAGGGCAGCCCGAGTTCCACCTGCAATTGGAGGGCGGACTGGCCCGATTACAGGCGCGGCTGAGGTGCCGGTATGGGGTGAGTTTTCATACTCTGAACAGCCGATCGGATGAAAGTAAATCGGGCATGGGGGATTGGATCGCCGACGAATCCCATCCATTTCGATATTGGACCCGCGATGGTGCCCAGGAAAAGCAGGCGGTCGATTTCCTGATCCGGGCCGGGTTCACTCGCATTGCCGAGGATGGACTCATGGAAATGCGCAGTCAGGAGGTTGTTCTCCCCTTCTTCGCATCCCACTTCCAGGAATTGAAAAGAAAAAAATGGATCATCGAGCTGGATGCCCGCCTGGAATCCAGCCTGGACACCAAGCTCGAATACATTGAACCGAGCTTTCAGTTCACCTCCTCAGGGGAGGATTGGTTTGAAATGAACCTTCAATTCGCCTCAGCTGAAGTTGGGGCATTTTCTGAGGCCGATATACACGACATCCTCCGGTCCGGGAAATCGTGGAGGAAAAAACCCGATGGAAAATTCCTCATGATCAACGCGCCACTGGTTGAGGAATTCACTGAAGTTCTCCGCGATTGTTCTCCGACACGCCACGGACAGAACTATCGATTCCATTCCCGCCAGGCGCCGTTTTTATCAGAGACGATCCGGGAGACATCAGACTGGAGATCCGGGGGCAATCTTCCGGATGACTGGCAATCCAAACCATGGGAGGTTCCCCTGCCGCAGGATATCCAGACCATCCTCAGAGACTACCAGAGACATGGGGTGAACTGGATGATGAATCTGAGCCGCCGAATGCTGGGTGGGATTCTGGCGGATGATATGGGACTGGGGAAAACTCTCCAGACATTGACTATGATCAGAATGCTGCGCCCGGCGTCAGGGGAGCCCAGGATGCCCACAATGGTCATCTGCCCCACATCCCTCGTGTTTAACTGGGAGGCCGAAGCGGCGAAGTTTGCACCCGATCTCAAAGTGCTTGCCCTCCATGGCCCGAAACGTGAATCCCTCTTCCCTCAAATCATCCATCACGATCTTGTCATCACATCCTTCGCCTTAATTCAAAGGGACATAGACCATTACCTCGAACATAACTTCGAGTCCGTGCTTGTCGATGAAGCCCAGAATATAAAAAACCCGAAATCCCGCAGCGCTCAGGCCATCCGCAGACTCAGGTCCCGCAACCGATTTGCCCTGACAGGAACGCCTATTGAAAACCGCATCCTCGATCTGTGGTCAGTTATGGACTTTGTCATGCCCGGATACCTGGGCGACATGAAGGATTTTCAGGTGCGATACGAGGCCCCCATTGCCAAATTAAAAGACGCCTCCGTCGCCGAACGCCTTCGCCGCCGGGTCAAACCATTTATCCTGCGTCGATTGAAAAGTGAGGTCGCCAAAGAATTGCCCGAAAAAATCGATCAGGTCAGACTTTGTGAAATGTCCCAGGATCAGGCCAGCTTATACCGGTCCATTTTGAATTCGAGTCGCGACAAGATCGCCAATGCGGTCCAATCCTCGGGTTTTGCCCGAAATCAGTTTTTGATCTTCCAGACGCTCACCCGGCTTCGGCAGGTTTGTTGCGATGTGAGATTGCTGGGTGCCGATGATCGACTCCAGAAAACCGTGACCGCCAAACTGGAACTCTTTCAGGAAATACTGGATGAGGCACTGGAGGGTGGACATAAAGTCCTGGTTTTTTCTCAATTCACATCCATGTTGGCCCTGCTGGAGGAATTACTGAGAGAGAAGGAGGTCGGATATGCGCTGCTCCAGGGATCCACCCGTCAGCGGCAGAAAGTAATTGATGGATTCCGCCACGACGATCAGAAGAAAGTGTTCCTCATCAGCCTCAAAGCGGGGGGAACTGGCTTGAATCTCACCGAAGCGGATGTCGTCATTCATTACGATCCCTGGTGGAACCCAGCCATTGAAGACCAGGCCACAAGCCGGGCCCACCGCATCGGCCAACGCAGCGTCGTCACCAGCTATAAACTCATCACAAAAGGCACCATCGAGGAAAAAATTGTCCACCTGCAACAGAAAAAAAAGGGACTAATTCCAATCCAATGGTCGACGAATCCCCAGTTTCAGCCGATAATCTATCGTGGGATGACGTTCAAGACCTGCTGGATGACAGCAACTTGTAAATTATTCCCCACAGAATCATCACCCTGATTCGGAACTTTCAGAGCGATTTGGTGTATTTTGATCAGAACTATGACACAGAGCAAAAGAAGTGCCTACCTGAGAACATCGTGCCTGGCGATGGTGCTTGGCACACTCACACATCTCCCACTTCAGGCGCAGGATTCCTCAGAAAATCCTTATCTGGCCATCGTTCAGCGCAATGCCTTCGGCCTGAAGGAAAAACCCACTCCACCACCCAAAACCGAGGAGAAAAAACCCGACACCAAAGCAGAGGACCTCAATATCGTCGTCAGTGGCTTCGGAGCCCGGGGCGGGAAAAAAATGGTCTTCTTCAAAGTCCCCAACGAAGAAAAAAAGGGGAAATATAACTTTTACACCGTCGACGTGGACAGCACGGATGCCAATCCAATTGACGTGGTCAAACTGGATGAGGAATTCATCACCATCCGCTACAAAGGAGGCACTCATACTCTGGAACTGGCCAGTGTTCAGAATAAAGCCAGCAAGCAGGCACCAAAAACCGCTGCAAAATCCCCCCAGCCAGGTGGACCAAACGTAGCCGGTGGCCGGGTGCCAACTCCATCCACCATCCCCGGCCGGGTGCCATCCAACCCAACCATGGACCGGCGCCTCATCCGGAAACCAGGTGAACGGTGGCCAGGTGGCTGGCAATATTGCCTCCTACAATAACCCGGCGGGTGCCAGTCTCGATCGAACCCAATCACTCCCCACCCGCACAGTCCGGTTGGGGCAGAATCAGGGCATGGACCCCGCAACCCAGGCAGCCATCATGGAAGCCAATAGAATCATTGCCGAGCAGCAGGGAATTCCGATGCCTCCGACACCCGGACTTCCTGAGACGACGATCTCTGGTGACGGGTTCTGAGCTGGGTTTGAGATCAGATTATTGCCTGGATGTCCACGGATATAATGGCGTGGGCAGAAATTGTCTCGTGGTCTGAAACTCTTTATCTTCAGCAGTTCCCCAGCGCAGATAATCTCTCGGAGTGATCCTGACTAGGGAGGGGTAATAATAGGTTTAATCGCTTCTCGCTTCGTACTGTGCCAAACCCATCCCCACTTGCGCTGTGTTTCTCAAATTCATTTTCTTTTCGTCTAACCGGCCCTCAATTTTGCCAATAAAATTTTGCCTTTGCGCCTCGCACTTTATATCCAAACTGTTTTTCGCCAATACAATATATAAGATACAAGGAACAGCGGCAATCGCTGTGTAAGGACTTGTGAATCCGAAATAAATGGCTATGGCAAGTAATAAGCAAGGTACACGGGCTAAAATCCACACTCGCAAGACAAATTCTTTTGATGAAAAAACAGTGTCCTGCAATGAATCAAATTTATCTTTCCATTCCTTTTCAAAGTTGGAATTCACGATTTCTGGGGCCTTTAGGTTTTGGAGGAAATCACTTGTTAACCGCAGCATTCGTGATTTTGTCGCGATTAAAAAACCCGTCAGAAATCGGGTTTCTGAAGCTTATAACAAAATATACGCCGAAGCATATTTCCATCCACGACGAGTTGCCCAACGTTAAATCCTTTAACATCGAATTAATTTCAACTTTACTTAGTAAGCCGCGCTGGGTCCAGGAAGTGCGCGCCCCCTTGGAGCCAAAATCAGAATTGCTGTTGATTTCCATTGACATATGACAGCCTGACTATAAACTTTCAGGAGTTGTCCTATGAAAAAATATCACTGTCGCTTATTGTCTGTGTGGGCATAATTGTTTGCCAGCCATTTTACGGGGAATCTGCTGAAGATGAAAAACGCACGATCAGTGTCAATTCTGAAGGAATACTTCAGAAATACCCTGACAAAGCCAGGGTTACATACAGTATTTCAACCGAACATACCGATCCAGCACAGGCATATGAGGAACTGCTCAGGAAATTAAAAAAATTTGAGGAAATTCTGGGTGCTTTCAAAGAGACAAAAGTATTTGAGATTCAAAAATCAGGTGTGATTCTTTCGTCCACCTCACCAGGTTACTCCAGCCAGAGGTCCGGCGATACAACCTTCAGCTCCATGGTCAATTATACCTTTGTTTTCAATATAGATTCTCCGGACAACTTTAATAATGACTACCGATCGATTCTAAAATTTATAAGTTACCTGAAAGACGAGAACTTTTTCCCTGAATTTCAGGGGAATGTAATTTCGGGAGGAGGCAATATCCCCAGAGTTTACATTTGTTATTTTTTTTCCGATATCGACAGCCTCAAGGAGGAATTGATCGGGCAGGCAAAGAAAAAAAGCCTGGAGGAAGCCCAAGAATCAGCCAGATTAATAGGTATTGACCCGGACAGCCTCAGAATCGATACCCATAATATCAATGCCGACAGACTTGAGTATAATTATGGCGACACCCAAATGATGACCTCCCGCGACTTTCCTGGTGTGCCCGAATATACCAAAGTTGGTCTGAGCCTGACAATATACCTCACATACAAGACAGAATGAGGATTATTTCAGTAAAATAATGTGACAGGCCGGGGTCATCTGGCCTGATTTATATATCTGCCGGCAAGCAATTGCAGCTGCGGAATAGTAACTATCCGGGAGAGATTGAGGATATCGGGCAGATCCTTGTCGGTTTCAGCACTGGCGAAAGGAGCCATTTGTATATAGTCCAACTTATCCAAGGCATAGACCCCTGCCATTATTGCCTGTAATCTCAATTTGTCAGCCACGGTGATATTAACCATTCTGTTCAGTCCAGCCGCCTGATGCACAGCTGCCAGGGCAACACGGATATCCCACACCTGCATTCCAGCCAGTGTCTGCCCGGGCAGCATCTACCGACGTCGGGTCTGGATCAAATGTTTTGCATCCCGGGTCAACCGCGATGCACCAATCCCGCGAGGCTGGCAAATATAGTATTCCCGGCCCGGATTGAGTTCACCAACTCCTGGGAGGCCATCCAGTGAGGGGGCGACATCCTGCAGATGGACAAGCTCAATGGCATCGAGAGATTCAAGGGAAAGCCCGTCACCCGCTGTCTCAGGTTCGAGGAATTGCACAAGTGCTGCCGTACGCGATTCACCGGCAATCAGCAAGGATTTGACCCGAACCACCCCCACCCAGGCAACCGGCATTTCCCCACCCCGGCCAGCAATTTCCCCGACCAGTGGAAAATCGAAGTCCCAGAAATCCAAAGCGGCGTAAACCGCCGTACTCCAAATCCGCCCCGCAGGAGGCGAAAAGTGGCAGCCCTGGGTGCAGCGCAGCGCAACCGTTGGCAGATCATATTGAAATTGGATAATGAAACCACGCTGGTCCTTGATCCATCCGAGCTGAGCGTAGTCATTGATGACCTCTTCGCTGGTGGTGCTAGTCGGTGGGCAGCCATGGATGTTGAGACCATTCCACTTGATGATTCTGGAATCTGATGGTCTTGGCACCCTGGTCGGAGAGGATGAATTTGTATATTGGATCCACGGGGTCCACGGGATACCGGCGCCAGATGGATTGGTCGGATTGGAGTTCGACGAGTATGCCACATGAAGTGGAACAGACGATCCGATGATGGCCCGCAGGTTTCCGGAGACCGATATGCAGAACGGATGAGTTTCTCATCTGGTCTTCGAGAGAGACCCTGATTTTTCCAATACCCGACCAGGTTCGGATGAGACGGCCTGAGAGGTTATGAAAGCGCACCTTGCCATCGCGGGATCCTGAGTAAATTCCTCTCTGGTCATGATCGATCGCGATACTGGTGATTCCGTCCGAATGATCGGCAGCTGAAAAGACTTCCTTCCACTGGAACGGCTCAGTTCCGGGCTGGTAAACCCCCAGAACACCATCGCGACCACCAATGGCCAGGATTTTCAATTCTTTGTCGTAGTCAAAGCCCAATATGGTCCCACTCGGGTGGTGAAGGACAGCTCGGGATTCGATGGCCATGCCACTGCGATGAATTTCATATACAGTCCCGGATTCTCCCGCCGCCACCATGCCGGATTCCCCGTTGAGAGTGGCACATCGATAAAGCACATCATCATCACACTCGGTCATTAAAATTTCAGGGATTTGTGATGAGGACTCCTCGAACCATAGAAATCCGCCAATTCCCTGGCGGCCAGGCATCCCTCCGGCAAATGCCAGATGTTGAGATCGTCCCATAGCCAGCCCCATAATCCGGACCGACTTCAGAGAAGTGATCATTTCCGGTTCCCGGCTGGCACTCAACAAATATAATCCGCCTTCATGAGCAACCCAGTGTGCAGACTCATCAGACACCATGTCGGTGATCGCCCCACCAATGGCTGCGGATGGAATGTATAAAACAGTGAGCAGGCAAAGGATGTGGATCCGGAGGGAGAGAGGTTGGCGGATCATCTGCATGTCAGGCTCGATGGATGAGCAGGTCATCGAGAATCCGGGACTGAGGGTCCATGACAGGAATGGGGCGACCATCCGTGCTGACAAACCGCTCATCCCGGGACATCCCAAGACTCGCCAATAAAGTCGAAAACAAATCAGCTGGAGATACAGGTCGGAATACCGGTTCCTCCCCACGCGCATCTGTTTCACCAAAAACCTGCCCGCGGCGGAATCCACCACCAAATATCAGGGCTGAGCTGGCACGGGACCAATGGTCCCGCCCCCCGGATGGATTGAGGCGCGGAGTCCGGCCAAACTCACTTGCAAGCATCACTGTAACTTTTGAATCCAGCCCACGCCGCTCCAAATCGAGTATCAACTGGCTCAATGCCTGATTCAATGCGGTGAGTTTCGGTGGAAATCCATAAGTCAGTGCCTGGTTGATATTGACATGATGGTCCCACCCCGTATCCCGAACCTGAACAACTCTCACTCCCCCCTTCAACCAGTCTCCTGGCCAGCAGACACGATTGACCCAACTTATGATGGCCGTAGGATTCCCTCACAGTCGATGATTCCTGCCCCAGATCGAAGAGGTCCCGGACAAAAGAGTTCTGTGTGGTGAGCCGCGCCTGATTCAGGAAGCCGCCGCGATCGAGTTCATCCTGGGATAAGGGCTGGCTCTGCAGGTTCCGAAGGGTATCCAAAACACTCAATACAGCCTCGGACTGGGTGTGAGGTTCGAGGTTTTTTACCCGAAACCCAGGTTTGCCCGGATCCCCACCCGTATCAAATGGGCCCAAATGAGCTGGCAGAAATCCCTCTCGGCCATACTCGTGAGACTCCGGAATGGCCACATAGGGTGGCAGTCCGATATCACCATGAAACTGAGAGGCGACCACACTGCCAATGGATGGGTATTGAACCAGGGATGATGGACGGTGCCCGGTAAGCATATAGTGGGATCCACGATCGTGGTTGCCTTCCGGGCTCGTCAGGGAACGGACCAGGCAACAACGATCCATCAGCTTCGCCAGATCTTTCAGCGGTTCAGTGAACATCACGCCAGGAAGACTGGTCCGCACCACATCCAATGGCCCACGTATGTCGGCTCCCGCTTCCGGCTTTGGATCCAAAGTATCAATATGGCTCATCCCACCATCCATCCAGAGCAGGATGAAATGCCGGTCCGTGGCACGCGCCGCCATGGCCACTTCCACAAGTCCTGGGATGAATGGAATTGCCCCGAATATCTTCAGTGATGTGCGACGCGATAATTTCATGATTTTTCTTGCCAATCTGTGAGTGGATTCATCGTATTGAGCAGAATTCCGGACTCAGAACCATGCCACGCAGAACAGCTTTCAGGGATGTCACAATGTCGTCCCCTGGTCTGGCCTGGATGGCGGCTTCCAGTAATTTCCGGGCGTTTGTTTCTGATAGGGGTTGGGAAAAAACCATGCGGTGGAGTTCTTGTGTCCGTTGAATGCCATCGACATCGGTGGCGAACTGATTCAGGACTTCGAACTGATTTCCAGGCACTTCCAGAGCCCGATCAAACCAGGAGCTGTTCAGAAGCGCCAACTGATGTGCCAAGGGACTGGTCGCCACCTCAAATGGCGGAAGCTCAACGCCCAAAACACCTGACACCGCCAATACCCATTGGTCCACATCGAGAAGCTGCGGTTTTCTCAGCTGAATATAATCAAAAGCCACCTCACGGCGGCTGGCATCCAGCTCATCCGGATTCAGCGCAGCAATGCGGAATGGCTCGCTCATCACCAACTGGCGTATGATCATTTTCAAATTGAAGTCCCCATCCATCATCCATTGGGACAGAACACTCAGAATCGATTCATACCGGGCGGGATTTGAAAGGCGATGGTCATCCACCGGCTCAACCAGTGCCACGCCGATCAGTTCCTTGAATATCCGATTGGATAGATTTCGGGCAATAGTGGATCGTGCCGATGACTGAATCCAGTCGACGAGGGAGACAGCTGAGGATTCCGTATCCATGAATTGTTGGAGAGGCAGCAAGGCAGGTTTGACCGCATACCCTGAACCGGGCAAATAAAGGAAGTCGCCTGATTTTTCCTGCATTCCGCCATCGGGCTGGGGCTGGGAACTGAAGGCGATGGGCGAGAGATCAGTATTGAGTGCGGCATTGGAGAAACAGGCGGAAAACCTGAGGTGATTGATTTGTGTCCATCGATCGTCCGGGTGATTGTGGCATCGGGCGCATCCGAGCTGGATGCCGAGAAAGGCCCGGGAAACGAATTCCGCGCGGTCACGGGGATCGGCGTAGTGCTGCCTCAGGTGGCGGGAGGACTGCGGATCCACAATTTTCCGGATAAGATCCATCATGGATTGGTTGCCTGAAAGCACCTCATCCAGAGAGCGCTGCAATGCGGGATCTCCCGCTTTTTTATCCTGCGGGTCGCCGGGTAATTCCAACCAATCGGAAAGCCATTGACCCCACTTTTTCTGGAATGAAATGGACTGGGAAGCCATGCCGAAAGCCTGGTCTAAAAGGGACTCCATCGATTGCCCTTGTTGGACAAGTGAATCCAGATGATCCAGTTCATTGGGCCAGGGCGGGCGCCCGGCCACACTCAGGAAGAGTCGCCGGATAACCCGCCAGGGCTCGGCAGTTTGTGGAATCTCCAGACCAACATCCTGAAGCGACTGTCTCCAGATTCTGCTGAGCGGGTCGGGAGATTCATGAGCACCAAGTGCGGGAACGGTGCCGGTTTCTGATGAAAGTTCCCCATGCGAGTTGATGAGATGCATACGATGAGTCCAGCCAAGAAACTGGCCAATCACATAGGCTTCCCCGGGGCCATGAAACGACAACCGATGGTCCGCAAGAACGGAGACAACAGATTCATCGGTGGAACGGAAATGGGCTCTGCTTGTCAGATCCTGCTTCACAATCTCCGTCCCTCGTTGGAAATACCCGTTGAGTTGCAGAGATGAGTCGGGATTCTGAATCATTTCCAATCGGAGGAACTGGCTGGGTGGGCCATGGATCCAGGGAGCTCCATCGGCGATCCATTGCTTCAAGGTCTGATAAACGGGTGAGGACTCAGACAGGATATGGCCACCCTCGTGAGGGACTGAACGCGTTGGTTTGAGCAGTACCAGGCTCAATTCAGGATGCCGTCGATCCATCCGCCGGCCAAAGGATTCCTGAACGATGGACTCGTAGTCAGCTTGTGGGTCGCTTCCGAAAAGTGACAACCGGAAGCGCCCCGACCAGTCGCACTGCCATGGCATTCGGCGGATGAACAACCGGATCGGACCAAAGCTGGCAGTATATCCACCTTGAAATCCCACTCCCGACCCGGCGGTTCAGACGGGTCATTCCCCTGGACACCTGGAGACAGCAAACCGGCCAGGATCCAAATAAGTTGTATGGGGGAAGATTTCATACTGGGATCCACTCCCCAATCCGTTCTCAACGGCCCAGGTAGGCCTTGGCGAGCGATTGAGCATACTCCGTTCCATATCTGTCAGGAAAACTGAGCATTAATTTAAACATTTCACCGGCTTCATTCTGAAGCTCGTTGGATTCAGAGGCGCGCTGCCGAATCTCCATCATGATGCGGTCAATTTCATCGGATGATTGAGTTTTGCGGATGAACTGGCGCAGGAGCTGGTTTAAGACGGGATCCTGAGGCGGTCGTCCCTCCCGCTCGGGGGGGAGCCGCAGTCTGCTTGGTCCACCATTGGTTG
>JAJOIW010000248.1 GCA_021209225.1 Verrucomicrobiota bacterium | reverse complement strand
CCGCGTATAGGGCAGTCGGATGATTGCCTGGGAAAAACGATTGTTCCGGGTGGGTGGGATGATGCCCAGAAATGAGGTATCTCAGGATTGGGATGTGCATTCTCTGGATGAGTTCAAGGAGTATCGGTTTGATCACAATGAATGGGTCCCGATGCGTTCGATGCCGGAAGGTCGGTCGAGCCATGAAGTGGTGGTTCACGAGGGAGTTGTTTATGTGGCTGGTGGCTGGTCATTGCAGGGAAATGAAGATGAGGCCAAATGGTTTGACCATCTGTATGTCTTTGACCTGAACCGTCCTGAAACGGGATGGCGGACCATCCCTCAGCCCTTCCGGAAAAGGGCCATTGGTGCCGCCGTAACCGGAGACTCTCTGATCTTTATTGGTGGCATGGATGTTGACGACAAGGTAAGTGACTCGGTGGATGCCTACCATGTTTCATCCGGGCAATGGAAATCCCTGCCCTCCATTCCTGAAGACTCTGCCAACCGGATGAAATCCTTTGGTGCTGCTGCCGTTTCCCACAATGGCCGGGTCTATCTGAGTGACTACTCGGGCAAGGTTTATACCCTCAGTGAAGATATGTCCCACTGGTTGGTTGCGGGGAAGCTGGCGCATCCACGATTTTTTCATCGTCTGGAATGCTTTTCCGATGGGGAGCTTGTGGCGATTGGGGGAGCCTCGAGAAAGCTTGGCCAAATGGATACTCTGGAGATTATTTCCCTGGTGACAGACTCCCGATGAAGTAAAGGTTCGGGCCCGTCCATGGGCCTGCCTGCTGTTCTGTTGAATGAATCCACTGGTGGATGGCATTCTCAGAGTCGGCGGGCCTGGGTCCAGCAGGCGAATGGCTCCCGCCCTGCAATCAAGGTCCGCAGTATCCCTGCGGGCCATTTCTTTACTCATTTGGGGAAGAAGATGAGGGAATGTGAGGGAACCAGGGTCAACAGGTCGATGGAATCCCTTGCAGAACTTTGATGGTGTGGGGAATGGCAGCATGAACGAATTCCAGACATTCCACCGCACCTGAAGGCTTGCCGGGAAGTGCAATCACCAGATTATTCCCTATCGTGGCCGCCATATTGCGCGACAGGATGGCGTTTGGGGTCACTTTGAGAGACTCCCGGCGCATGGTTTCACCAAATCCCGGGAGCTCTTTGTCCGCCATTTCCAGTATGGCTTCGGGTGTGACATCTCTTGGGGCGATGCCGGTGCCGCCAGTAGTCAGGATCAACTGGCTGCCCTGGTTCATCGCTTTGCGGATCGCTTTCTGAATTTCCAGCCTCTCGTCCGGGACGATGACTTCGCTGAGGACATGCCATCCTTTGGCCCGCACCGCATTGGCGACTGCCGGTCCACCGAGATCTTCATATTCTCCATTGGATGCCCGATCCGAGACGGTTATGATAGCGGTTTTTATTTCCATATTACGGGTCACTTCTTCATGGCCCAATCGTGGGCCGTAGGCTAGACTATGCATCAGAAACACACATTTTGCATTCATGAAATCAGTTAGCTTTTTTTGGGGAATCTGCCGTATATGGCCATTGGTGGTTGTGACTTTGAATCTGGGGCTGAATGCGGCTGACTGGAATCAATTCCGTGGTCCGGAGGCGGATGGGGTTGTGCGTCATGGGAATCCGCCCATGCTGTGGTCGGAATCCCGGAACGTGGATTGGAAGGTGGCGATTCACGACCGGGGGTGGTCTTCGCCGGTCGTGTCGGGTGACCAGATCTGGCTGACCACTGCCACGGAAGACGGCACAAAACTGTATGCGATCTGCGTGGATGCCGTATCCGGCCGGGTGCAGTATGATCAATTGCTTTTTCAGATAGAGGATCCCCAATTTGCGCATAAATTCAACAGTTACGCTTCCCCGACTCCGATAGTCCACGAGGGGCGGGTTTATGTGACGTTTGGATCTCCCGGGACCGCCTGCATCGATACCCGGACGTTTGAGACCCTGTGGACGCGTGAGGATCTGGTGTGTGACCATTTTCGTGGGGCCGGCTCGTCACCTGTTCTGCACAACGGCAAATTGATCATGCATTTTGATGGGGCCGATTATCAGTACGCCATTGCACTGGACTCCGCCACCGGCAAAACGCTGTGGAAATCGGATCGCAGTGTGGACTTCCGCGACCTGACACCCGATGGAAAACCACAGGCTGACGGCGATTTCCGCAAAGCATTCTCCACTCCTTATCTGTTGCAGGAATCCCAGCATGGACCATGGGTTATGGCGAGTCTTGGGTCAAAAGCAGCCTACGGATATGATCCTGACTCAGGCCAGGAGCTGTGGCGCATCGAAGACCATAGTGGGCATTCAGGCACATGCGTCCCCTTTGTTTTCCAAGGAAAGATCGGGTTTGTCACTGGATTTTCCCGGGGCACGCTTTACACCATCCCAGTTGGGTCGAGGGGAGCCCTCAACTCCGACTCCATTCAGTGGTCCGTCAAACGCAATGTACCCAACAAGCCGTCCCCGGTTCTGGCCAACAACCTGCTTTTCATGGTGGATGACGGCGGAATCGCCTCGTGCATCGATCCGGTAAATGGCAGTGAATTATGGCGTGAACGCATTGGTGGCAACTTTTCCGCCTCACCCCTGGTCGCTAACAACCATGTTTATTTCTTCTCGGAAGAGGGAGTCACAACTCTGGTTGAAGCTTCCGCCACTTTTAAAATCAATGCCTCCAATCTGCTTGCCAACGGATTTATGGCGACTCCGGCTGTTTACAAAAATTCCTTTCTGCTCCGGACCAAGTCGCACCTTTACAAAACCCTGTGGTGACCGGGAGCCATCACTTCCTCCATAATCCATGGACATTCAGTGGTTGAATACATATCTCCCAGTCGAATGATTAGTTGGAAGTAGATGCGGATCCACCATTGAAATGGAATTGGAGACAATCTGCCCCGATTTTATTGGAACCGGACAGCGCCGTCGGGCTCCTGAGAAATACGATCGATTATATATGAATTGGAAAGGAATGGATGATGTCGTCACAACGGAAAAAGACTCAGAAATCCGCCACTCAATCAAAGGGAATCGGCAGTGGCCGGAATGTGAATGGTTCACGTGAGATGAAGGTCATGTATGTCCATGGGGTTGGCTACCACGAGGAAGTGGAGCACGTCCAGAATTGGGTGCCTGCCTGGAATCGGGCCATTGAGGAATCCACCCGTCATCTGGGTCTTGATTTAAGGTTCTGTGATCCACTTGGGTCAGATGGATATCCCGACAAATCGGATCCCGGCGTTCTGTATTACGAGGATATTATCAGAGGATTCAACCCCCCCGGACCTGCTGGATTATTCCAAGGCGGTCAGCTCGTTGATCAAAAGCTATTTTGCCACCCGATTGGGAGAAATTTTCGGTCCGCGAAAGCGTTTTCTGTTCACGGATGAGATGCGCTGGAAGGCCCGTCAGGTGGTCGAGTGGGTGGAGAATGATGCATTAAGGGAAGCCCTCCGCCAGCGGGTCATTCAGGAAATTGAGTCCAAGGACCCCGACATCGTGATAGCGCACAGTTATGGAGGCTTGATCACATACGATGCCTGCCTGTTTGGTAAGCCGGATCTGATGAGCAATCGGTATTATGTGACGATCGGCACTCAGATTGGGAATGCGCTCCTGAGGCGAGAATTTGGTGGGCGGCAGATCGCAGTGCAGGCCCGCCATTGGTTTAATCTATATAATCCAGGGGACCCGGTTTTTGTATGTAATCTCGATCATATCCGGGGCGATCAATTTTCAAACATCGTGGTCGACCATGAGCATGGTCACGATGGTGTCGGGTATCTGGGGCATTCTCAAACTGCCACCCATGTCTGGAAACCCATCGCCCAGGGGAAATCCTGGATCAATCAGACCCGCTCGATGCGGATTTTCCATCGCCAGAAGCTCCGGTCAGCCACAACCCGGGCACTTTTGGTGGGAGTTGACCAATATAGTGATTCCTCTATTCCTCCACTTGCCGGATGTGTGAATGATACCTATCAATTGAGTGAAGCACTGCAGGAAAAAGGCTTTGATTATAAAAAATATCCGCTTGTTACATAACGAGCGGGCGACCCGGGAGAATGTGATGGATGGATTGGAATGGCTGCTCAGCGATGCGCAGCCGGGCGATCACCGGTTTTTTTCCTTCAGTGGCCACGGGCATCAATTGGCGTCTACTGACATCCATGGTGAACCTGATGAGATGGATGAAATTCTGGTCACCTATGACTATAGATATACAGATGATTCCGGATTGCGCGACCGGGATTTCCAGGATCTGTATGCGAATCTGGATTCACGGATTCATTTTCTGATATTTCTGGATTGCTGTCATTCCGGGGGAATGACCCGGGGAAGTGGTGTGCGAATCCGCTCATTCCGGGGTCCTGCGGATATTGAGCACACGTCCCAGAAATGGAACCCTCACATCCAGATGTGGGAACAGGCAAAACTGGCAGGCGAAAAAGGATTGAACAGTGATTTTATAGCGGAGGAAAAGGATCCGGAAAAATCAAAAACTTCTCTCTATTATGGAATGAACCAGGACCTGAGACGCATTGGTCGGGCGACACCATTGAGGGATGTCCCGCATGGCAGGTATGATGAGATTGTCGCGAAAATCCGAAAGCTGCATCCCAAAGAGAATTTTTATGGCCCATACCTCCCGATTGTTTTCATGGCATGCGGCGAACAGGAGGAGGCTTCAGAATACTTCCATGGATCTGTCAGTTATGGTGCCTTTACCTACGCCCTGGTTCAGGCATTGAGGGATCATAAATACATGAAAAAGAAGAAATCCCTCACTTATGCGGATCTTCACCAGAATGCCATTCAGAAATTGAAATTGCTCAATTTCCAACAGAACCCTGAGATTCTTGGTCCATCCACTCAACTCAAAACAAAGTTGCCATTTGGTTGACGGCAGGATCATTGAGTTGGAAAGTGGATTGACTCCTGAGAAGAACTGGTGGTAGATGCTGGGTATGCATCGTCGGACATTTATACAATTGGGTTTGGCTTGCCTGGGTGGGGCGGGCCTGGTTCGGGGCGACGAAGTCTCCGGTGAGTCATTGCGGAAATGGCGCGTCGGGGTGATTGGGCATACTGGCCGGGGGAATTATGGGCATGGTCTGGATACGGTATGGAAATCAGTCCAGGGAGCGGACATAGTGGGTTTGGCCGACGCGGATGACCGGGGTAGGAGGTCAGCGGCTGACAGGCTTGGGTTAGGTGTGAATCAGGTGTTTTCAGATTATCTGTCAATGATCCGGATGACACGTCCTGAGGTGATCACCATTGGCCCACGGCATGCGGACCAGCATGAAGCCATGTGTCTGGCGGCTATAGAAAATGGGGTGCGTGGAATATATATTGAGAAGCCCTTTTGCCGCACACCTGCTGAAGCGGATCGGATCCTCGCGGCGGCGGAGAATCGGAGCGTGGCTCTGGCTGTGGCTCACCGGAATCGCTATCATCAGTTGTGCTGGATGTTCAGAAGCGTCTGGAATCAGGGGAATTTGGCGGGATTCTGGAGATCCGCGGCCGGGGGAAAGGAGATCATCGGGGGGGAGCTGAAGACCTATGGGTTCTTGGAACTCATATACTCAACCTGATGCATTTTATCGGTGGGGATCCCGTTTCCTGTTCCGCTCAGATACTGACCCAGGGACGACCAGTTCAGTTGGGCGATCTGAAAGAGGGAAATGAAGGGCTGGGTCTCATGGCGGGGGATGAACTGCAGGCCTGCTACCGCATGAGTCGGGGCTTCTGGGCCAAATTTGATTCACGTGTCAATGACAAGACCGCAGGATTGGGCTTCATGCTGGAGATCGTGTGCAGTTCCGCCAGCATCCGGATTTATCCGGATAGAAATCCCGTGGTTTATATACGACGGGGCAATCCATATCAATTTGAGGGCTCGGATTCGAAATGGGTGCCATGGACCACGGCGGGGATCGGTGAGGTGGAGAATAATCCGGAACTGATTCAGAAGGTGATGACCCATGTGACGGGCGTGGAA
>JAJOIW010000078.1 GCA_021209225.1 Verrucomicrobiota bacterium | reverse complement strand
CGACGTGTCGGCCTACATCCCGACCAACGTGATCTCGATCACCGACGGCCAGATCTTCCTCGAGACCGATCTGTTCTTCCAGGGCATCCGCCCGGCGGTGAACGTCGGCATCTCGGTGTCGCGCGTGGGCTCCTCGGCCCAGATCAAGGCCATGAAGACCGCCGCCGGTCCGATCAAGGGCGAACTCGCCCAGTATCGCGAAATGGCCGCCTTCGCGAAGTTCGGCTCGGACCTCGACGCCACCACCCAGCGCATGCTGGCCCGCGGCGAGCGCCTGACCGAGCTCCTGAAGCAGCCGCAATACGCGCCGCTGCAGGTCGAGGAGCAGGTCGCGGTGATCTATGCCGGCACCCGCGGCTATATCGACGGCGTGGCCGTGGCCGATGTGGGTCGTTACGAGCGTGAACTGCTCAGCCACCTGCACGCCAAGCATCAGGGTCTGCTCGACGCCATCCGCACCAAGAAGGCGCTGGACGGCGATATCGAAGCCCAGCTGAAGAGCGCTCTGGACGCCTTCACCAAGACCTTCGCCTAAGGCTCAGCCGGGAACCCGCAGGGATGGCCAGCCTCAAGGAAATGCGCAATCGGATCGGAAGCGTGAAAGCCACGCAGAAGATCACGAAAGCGATGCAGATGGTCGCCGCTGCCAAGATGCGAAAGGCCCAGAATGCAGCCTTGGCTGGACGTCCTTACACCGAGCTTCTCAACCAGATGTTGGGGAATTTACAGAAGGACGTCTCGGATTTCACCCATCCATTGATGGAGGTACGCCCCGTCAAAAAAACAGCAGTCCTCATCATCAGCACAGACAAAGGATTGTGCGGGGCTCTCAATACCAACCTCCTGCGCGAAGTGCTTCCCTACGATAAGGATTCAACACTTTATGTTTCCGCCGGCCGCAAAGGCGCTCAGTTCGTCCACCGCACCCGGCGCACACTCAAAGCCGAATTCACCTGCAAGGATGCCCCGGAATTCATCGAGGCCAGAGCTATTTCAAGATTACTACAGGAACAGTTTCTCAGCGGTGAAGTGGATAAAGTTGACGTGCTTTACACCAATTTCATTTCCACTATCCGACAGGAGCCGACTATCCGACAGCTCCTGCCCATTGTCGAAATTCATAAATTGGATGCGGATCTCGTGGATAAGGACCGAAGCGCGGCGGGGGACAAAGTTGTGGATCACCACATTGAGTTTGCATACGAACCCACAGCTGCCAGTGTCATGGGCAGCCTGATGCCACATTACCTTAATTACCTGCTTTTTCAGTTCATGCTGGAAGCAAAAGCCAGTGAGCACAGCTCCCGCATGGTGGCCATGAAAAATGCCACAGATAATGCTAAACAACTAATTAAAGATCTCACCTTGGAATATAACAAAGTTCGTCAGGCCGCTATTACGAGTGAGTTGCTCGAAATCACCACAGCGGCCATGGCCATGGATAACTAATCAGTAAAATCGGATTTCAAATGAACAAAGGTAAAATAGTACAGGTCATTGGTCCTGTTGTGGACGTGGAGTTTCCCGAGTCGCTGCCTTCGATCTACAGCGCGTTGAAGGTGGATTTCAATCGTGGAGCTGAGTCAGTGCACCTGGTGCTCGAGGTGCAGCAGCACCTGGGGGACAATTGGGTTCGCACGGTTGCCATGTCCTCCACCGAAGGGCTGAAACGTGGCTTTGAAGTCACTGATACCGGAGCTCCCATTTCCATGCCTGTTGGGGATGGCGTGATGGGCAGGGTTTTTGACGTGACCGGAAAACCCGTGGATGAACGCGGTCCTGTGGTTGCGGATAAATACTATCCGATCCACCGCGCTGCCCCGGCTTTGGTGGACCAGTCCACATCCCCGGAACTTCTGGCTACGGGGATCAAAGTGATTGATCTGATCTGTCCCTTCCTGAAGGGTGGAAAAGTTGGCGCCTTTGGGGGAGCCGGGGTTGGGAAGACGGTGGTGATCATGGAGCTGATCAACAACATCGCCAAACAACACGGGGGATATTCAGTTTTTGCCGGGGTTGGTGAACGAACCCGCGAAGGAAACGACCTCTATGAGGAAATGTCCGAAGCCGGCGTCATCAACCAGAAGGACCTCTCCAAATCAAAAGTGGCTCTGGTTTATGGTCAGATGAACGAACCACCAGGCGCCCGTCTGCGTGTAGCTTTGTCCGGACTTGCCATCACGGAGTACTTCCGCGATGAGAAAAACCAGGACGTGTTGTTGTTCGTCGACAATATCTTCCGCTTCTCACAGGCAGGTTCCGAAGTGTCCGCTCTTCTCGGACGAACCCCATCGGCTGTGGGTTATCAACCCACTCTGGCCGCAGAAATGGGCAACCTCCAGGAGCGCATCACTTCCACCAAAAAAGGTTCCATCACCTCATTCCAGGCTGTCTATGTTCCTGCGGACGACTTGACCGACCCTGCACCGGCTGCGACTTTTGCCCACTTGGATGCCACAGTCGTGTTGGAGCGTTCCATCGCGGAGTTGGGCATTTACCCTGCCGTGGATCCGCTTTCCTCCACATCCCTGGCATTGACCCCTGCTCTGGTGGGCGAAGCTCATTACAAAGCAGCTCGCGGAGTTCAAACCGTTCTCCAACGATATAAGGATCTTCAGGACATTATTGCCATCCTCGGTATGGATGAACTTTCCCCTGATGATAAGGCTCTTGTCTTCCGCGCCCGGAAAATTCAGAAATTCCTGTCGCAACCATTCACTGTGGCTGAAGTATTCACCGGTCTTTCCGGCAAGTTGGTCCCAGTGGAGGAGACCGTGCGTGGATTCCAGGAAATCCTCGATGGTAAACATGATGACGTGCCAGAACAGAACTTCTATATGAAGGGCACTATCGACGAGATTCACGAATAACCTCAGGGATCTCACCCCATCATTCCTCAATTTCAGATTTTATTATAATGGCGCAATCACTCAGGTTGGAAATTGTCACCCCCACGGCAAAAGCTCTCAGTGAGGAAGTGGATTATGTCGGCCTCCCGGCCGCACACGGGGAGATGGGTATCTACCCCAATCACATCCCATTTGTCACTGAACTCGCCGCGGGTGAAGTGGCTTATCAGCAAAAATCCAAAGTTTTCCACATGGCTATTGGTGCCGGCTTTGTTCAGATCATGCCGGATAAAATCTCCATCCTGACCGATATGGCCATCGATGAGGACCACATCGATGAGCAGAAAGCCGAAGATGCCAAACAACGCGCGGAAGCCCGCCTCAATGAACAACTCAATGACGAGGAACTCGCACTGGTCCAGGCAACCCTCGCCAATTCCATCGCTCAATTGAAGGTCAAAAGACGCCGCAAATAAGCCGCAGACACAATCCTTTTACACATGCGTTTGAACGCTGTCAGATTAATTCCTGACAGCGTTTTTTTCATATTTTCATACTCATTATTCACTTTTTTCCTGAGCCTTTTCATTCCGGAATCCATCCGGTCCGCGCAAAAACAGAGCTTCAGTGTGCAACCGGGCGTTGAGATTCGAATTCTTGCAGTCGCTTCTGATAATACGCTTTGGTGATGGGGTATTTGTTCAGGATGACTATCCCAATTAAAAAACAGGCCACTGGAAGCGGACCACATAGAATTTTTATTCCGAGCAGCGCCTGTGCCGATTGATCCGCATCGGGTACAAATCCGAAAAGCGCCAGTGTCCAGGGGATCAACCCCATCGCTATGGCTCTGCCAATTTTACTCATGAATGTCCATTGACTGAAGTAGGCTCCTTCCCGCCTGATCCCTGTATCCATATAATCACACTCAATGACATCAGGAACCAATGCAAAGGGTATCACATAATGTGTCGAGAATCCGACCCCACACAATGCCATCAGGAAGATTGCCAGATTCACCCCGCCGCT
This sequence comes from Verrucomicrobiota bacterium, assembly GCA_021209225.1. Taxonomy (GTDB): domain Bacteria; phylum Verrucomicrobiota; class Verrucomicrobiia; order Limisphaerales; family JAJOIW01; genus JAJOIW01. Next base: position 28,939 of record JAJOIW010000078.1, on the reverse strand, counting down.
TTCCCCAAAAATGTAAAACGCCAGAACTCCTATACCAAAGAGGCTCATCCCAAGATTATATGTCTCCTTTTTACCCAGCTTCCGCGAGAGATGAACCCACACAGGAATGAATATTAATGCCGACAACAAAAGCGCCAACAAGGCCAGGGAAAATTGCGCCTCAGATCGGTATATATATTTAAAATAATAAATAATCGACCCCTGCAGAAACGTGATCCCGGCAATATGAAATGTCCAAGGAAACAATGCCAATAAAAATGCCCGATTGCTCAGGGTTTCCTTCATGGTCTGGAAAAATGGGCTTTGTTGACTATGGGCCTTTCCAGCAGGTTCTCTGACAGAAAAAACCGTAATCCATGTGGTTATCCACATAATCCCTCCCATCACGGACGCCATACCTATCCATCCGGTTTCCGTGTTCCCCCCAAACATGTCCCGCACCCAGGGAGCAAGCCCAACCCCGGTCAATGTACCCAATACGGCAAATACCATCCTGTACCCTGTCAACTCCGTCCGCTCATCGTAGTCACTTGTCAATTCAGGCAGCAAACTCGAATAAGGAACACTCACCAGTGTATAGGCAGTGTTCAATAAACAATAAGTCAGTGTCATCACTCCAAACAATACCCAGGGAGCAGTGATCCCCCAGGGTGCAAACATCAACACCATCATGATCATTAAACTGACCCCACCCCACAGCATGAATGGCCGCCGTCGTCCCATGCGTGTCACCGTCCTGTCCGACCAGCACCCAACCACTGGATCCGTCACCGCATCCCATATGGATCCGATAATCACCACCACCCCCGCCAGCCCAGCACTCAGCATCACTCCGTCCGTGAGGTAATTCGGTAAATAAAACCCAATCAATGTGAAAAACAGATTCCCACCTAAATCCCCTACCCCATATCCCAGCTTCCGCTTGATCCCTATTCCCCGGTTCATCTTCATCCTGCCTTCCGAGCCTGTCCTCATATCTCACCTGATCCAAGATACAGGATTTAAGGTGATAAATGCTCGTTTAAGCGGGGATTGTCAAGGGGAGAATGGGTGTGGGACCCGGGGAGTCATGAGACAAAATAACGCGTTTTTGGTGGTGAAGGTTCTTGCAGCGAGGTGGGGGTGTTGGGGTATGATATAGCATCCATGGTTATGAAATTGAGACGGATAACGAAGTGGTTACTGGCTGGCATACTGGCAGGAAACAGTGTCGAGGCTTGGGCTGAGATCGATTTTGAGAAGCAGGTGAAGCCGATATTGGAATCGGCCTGCCTGCATTGTCATTGGGAAAAAGAGGACAAAGGTGGCTTGCGGCTGGAGACCAAGGCCCTGGCCATGGCGGGGGGAGATAGTGGTGAGGCGATAGTGATTGGCAAGCCAGAGGACTCCTTTTTGTATACGAGCACCATACTGGCACCGGAGGATGAGGACATTATGCCGCCCTCCAAAGAGAAACCTCTGGCCAGGGTTCAGACTGAAATATTGAAACAATGGATTCTGGAAGGAGCTGCATGGCCGGATGGGATGGTCCTGACTGTGGTTCCACGCATTGATTTTGTCAAACACGTGCAGCCAATCTTTGAGCAGAACTGCGTCGGGTGCCACCGTGATGGAAATGCGGAAGGGGATTTCCGCATGGATACACAAGAAATGATCATGACTTCGGGAGAGTATGCTCCCAATGTGATTCCATTTAATGCCGAGGAGAGCAGTGTCTGGACTCTGACGGTCCTGGACAAGGACGATGATGATTTGATGCCTCCAGTCAAGAAAGGTGGACCATTGGCCGCGGATCAGACAGACATCATTAAAAACTGGATTGCCCAGGGAGCGATCTGGCCAGATGGGGTTACATTGGTGCCCAGAAAAGCTCCGGAACCGGAGGAGGACCCCGCATCTCAGTCGGCTCAGGTGGGGGCTCTTTACCAACGCCTCCTCGACACGACAGGGGCTGGCAAAGGGATAAAAATGGAAAAGTACACCGAACGTCTGCCAGGAACCGCCAACACCTGGACCATGGTGCCCATCCCAGCCGGATCGTTCAACATGGGATCCCCGGATACAGAGACTGGCCACCAGGCCGATGAATCTCCGCAGGTCAAAATTAAAATTGATCCATTCTGGATGATGTCGACCGAAGTGACCTGGGACCTTTATGACATTTTCACCTACCGCGATCAGGAGAAGGCATTCCGCGGCATATTCAAGACACCTGTCGAACTCAACGGGATCACGGATATCCTGGCCCGTCCGACCACACCTTATGTCGAGATGAGCTTCGGCATGGGGAAAGATGGTTATCCCGCCATCTCCATGACCCAACATGCGGCTCTGCAGTTCTGTCAATGGATCTCTGCTAAAACCGGCCATTTTTATCGCTTGCCCACTGAAGCCGAATGGGAATACGCCTGTCGTGCCGGGTCTAAATCCGCTTATCATTTTGGTGATGATGTTTCCCAGCTGGGTGAGTATGCCTGGTATGAAGAAAATTCCGATTGGAAATACCAGCGCGTAGGCACCAAAAAACCCAACGCCTGGGGACTTTATGACATGCATGGAAATGTGGCGGAGTGGTGCATCGATCAATACTCTGCCGACTTCTACAAGTCGCTTACTGGGGATGCGGCCAGCAATCCCATGAATTGGCCAACTGTCTTATACCCCAGATCGGTGCGAGGCGGATCATGGGATCACCCAGCTGAAAAACTGCGCAGCGCTGCTCGAATAGCCAGTTCACCTGATTGGAAAATTCAAGACCCACAGTTGCCAAAAAGCATCTGGTATCACACGGATGCACAATTTCTTGGCTTTCGTGTCATTCGTCCCTTGAAGGTTCCATCGCCAGAAGAAATGCGGAAGTGGTGGACAGTCGGCCGTGCAAAGGAGTAGTCTCTTTATATCCCTGAAACAGGAAGTTCCTAAACCATAAATCATATGAATAATTCTCTATCTTCACAGGATCAATCCGCCTTGAATCGCCGCGGATTTGTCAAATCGTCAGGCGTCGCTCTGGCTGGTGGGGCGTTGGCGGCGACTCTGCCCCTCGGTCGTGGAGTCTTTGCTGCAAGCAATGACACGCTCAAAATCGCGTTGATTGGATGCGGGGGTCGAGGCAGCGGTGCCGCAGACCAGGCATTGAATACCGCGGACCAGGGGCCAGTTGAACTGGTGGCCATGGCTGATGCTTTTGAAAACAATCTGGATTCCTCACTTCGAAATCTTCAGGCTCAGCACGGCAATAAAGTCAAAGTGACTGAAGAAACAAAGTTTGTCGGATTTGAAGCCTACAAGAAGGCGATATCCCTGGCGGATGTGGTCATCCTGGCCACGCCTCCGGGATTCCGCCCCATGCATTTTGAAGAGGCTGTGCGTCAGGGCAAGCATGTCTTCATGGAAAAACCGGTTGCTGTGGATGCCCCGGGTGTCCGCAAAGTGCTGGCTGCCGCAAAAGTGGCAAAAGAGAAAAACCTTAAAGTCGGCGTGGGTCTGCAACGTCACCACCAGTTAGGCTACGTTGAAACCATAAAAAGACTTCAGGATGGGGCGATTGGCGATATCACATCCATGCGCTGTTACTGGAATGGGGGCGGTGTCTGGACCCGTCCACGTCAGCCAGGTCAGACAGAAATGGAGTATCAAATGCGCAACTGGTATTATTTTGTCTGGCTGTGCGGAGACCATATCGATGAACAACACATCCACAATATCGACGTCATCAACTGGGTGAAAAATGCCCCCCCAGTCCGGGCTCAGGGAATGGGGGGACGCCAGGTTCGCACAGGCAAAGAACATGGAGAAATCTACGACCACCACTTTGTGGAATTTGAATACGCAGATGGCTCACGCCTCTACAGCCAATGCCGCCACATCCAAGGGTGCTGGAGTTCCGTGTCCGAACATTGCACAGGGACGAAAGGATCCGCTGACATCTCCCGATACATCATCCGCGGTGAAAATGCTTTCCGGCACAATGGACGCGGAGACAAAAACCCATATCAGGTGGAACACGACCGGTTGTTTGCGGCCATTCGCAACAATACTGAACACATGGAAGCGGAATACGGAGCCACCTCCAGCATGACTTCTATATTGGGTCGTATGTGCACCTACACCGGCAAAGAAATCTCGTGGGATGAGGCAATCTCATCCGAAATCAATACCATGCCGGAAATACTCGACTGGGATGCCGAAACCCCAACCAAACCCAACGCCGATGGCTTCTACCCAATCGCTATGCCAGGCATTCAAACTGAAAAATTCGTCTGACCAGGAAAATAAGTTTCTCACATGGATTGAGTTTATATGCAGCGGCACCTCTTGGGCGCCGCTTTTTTCGTATTGAATGGCTCTCAACGGATTCAGGAGTCACGGCAGCGTGAGGCATTGACATAGATAATCCGACACAATAATCTGAGAGTGGTCACTTTTCCAGGATGGTCCGTGCGGTATGTTTCATATATATGAATGATGTCACCACAGGATTCAGATTCTCCTGATCATCTGACAATCCATTCTTCTGAACCTGTTTATATCTCACATGAATTTATATTCCCTGGTGAGGGTGGCCGCACGAAGGATTAAGTTAAAGGCCCTTGGATCATGACATCCGATCCCGAATGAACAAATGAAGATACCCATATGAATTCACCCATTGCACTCATGGTTTTGTCAGCTTTTTTAAGCATAGCCCAAGCGGAGGAGCTGGTGGAGATCCGGGAGCCTCTTAATTTGAATATTCCAATTACCACAGATTTGCAGGATTCAACGGATTTCCAACCCTGGAGTGAGTTGTTGGAAAAATACGTCAACGAGAAAGGTCTGATCCACTATGACCGCTGGATTTCCTCCCCATTGGATCGGGCCAAACTGGTGCATATGTTGGACTCGGCATGCCACCAGAATCCAGCGTCCCTGCAGTCTGCCGCAGCAGAAAAAGTCTTCTGGATCAACACCTATAATATCCTTTCAACAGAAATCAAACTGCGGGAACTGGAGGGGTTCATTCTCCCGGCGAATCCCTGGAAAAATGTGCTTATTCACGTGGCAGACAAGCTATACTCTTTAGACTCCATCGAGAATGCCCAATTGCGATCTCAAAAGGACGCTCGAATTCATTTCGCCCTGCACTGCCACTCGAAAAGTTGTCCAGTTTTGCAACCTAAGGCTTGGGAACAATCAACCATCCAGGTCGGGCTGGATGCCGCCGCCAGGCAATTCCTGGCGTCAGATCAGGGCGTCTCATGGAATGAATCCACTCAAACTATTCACCTCTCCAGAATATTCGAATGGTACCGCTCCGACTTCGGGAATTCTGACTCACAACTCATCGAATTCTTAAGTCCGTATTTCACTCCAGCATTGCGCGCGGAAATTGCCAACCTGGATAAAAGTCAGATTCATATCCATTTCACCAACTATGATTGGAGTTTGCCAAAGGCTCAGGAGGACGATGGAATCCATCCGAATTCCGCAGACCTGATTGCCAATAATGAGCCGACCACAACCACTTTCTCAGACCATTTTCCCGGAGAAGTTGAATACTGGATAAAACGCCGCGGGGAATATGATCTGGGGATCAGGGAGGCATTGGAATTGAGAAAGCTTTTATTGCAGGGTGCGGCCCCAGGAAATGGTATTACTGCTGACATGATCCATCTGGATCTTGTCGCCATCGCTGTGGGAGTGCTCCAGAAGCAGATTTCAAAAATGGAGAATATAGTATCCATTTCCGCTTTTGATGTGACACGCGAAAAATTATTCAGGCAGATCACGGGTGAGGAATCGCTCAGTGCCAAATCTGTATTTCAACCATTTTCAGGAAAATGGTATGGATTATGGGACAAAACTGCGGTCAATCACGATTGGAGACCCACTCGAATTCCTGCCAAGCCCGAATACTCCACTGAGACAAATACTTACCTTTGCGCAGATCAATATGCATGGATTCACAATGGATTCGGCTGGAACTATCTGATGAGTCATGACCCTGCCGGGACGCGCAACTATATACTGGGTCAGGTGTATTATCTGGATGATAAAAATCTCACTCATATTGCTGGCAGAAAACCACATGTGGGATTTGTGGATATCAAACCGTCAGATCCGCATCCTACCCGACTGATCTGGATCACTGAATATGAAATATTCATGGAGGAGGCATTTCCATCATCTCCGGATTCTGCGGAGGATGATTATTATGTGATCACCGCAATCTATCATCACCTCTTTTCTGAATCCCATTCCATATCCAAAGTCATCACCCAGGCAAAATACACACGCAAAAATCAGATGCGTCCGGCATTCATTCATATACCATGGAACCCACCAGCTTCCTTCTCACAAAAATGAAAAAAAGGATGCATTGGCCAAGTCAAAGAATCTCAATTTCACCCCTGTCCGGGCCACTTCAGAGACAGTGGGATATTGTCTCACCAGTTTACTTACTGATCCATCATTCCTCACAAATCCGATGAAGTGATTTCAAATTGAACCAAATACCAGTATGGTCAACGGTATGAGACTTTTGATAATAGTCAGTAAACTGGTGCATAATTTGATTCCCATGGCCATGATTTCCGGACTCATTCTGATTCAGATGGGTTGCCAGAAGTCGAAGGAAACTTCTGTTGAGACTAAAAATGCTGGGTCTGGTCAAGTGGCAGAATGGAATGGGCCCACTGAACCCAATCCTGACTTGCCAAGAGTCAGATTGTGGATGGGGCCACTTGAAATTGAGGTGGAATTAGCAGCCACCATGTTGCAGGTGGCAACTGGAATGATGTTCAGAGAGAAACTGGAGGAGAATCATGGGATGCTGTTCGCATTCCCCCAACCCAGATCAGTTGCCTATTATATGAAAAATACCAGCATTCCGTTAACTGCTGCTTATATATCATCCGAAGGGAAAATTGTCGAACTTCACGATCTGAAACCCATGGATGAAACATCTATTCCTTCAAAAGATCCGAATATTCAATTTGTGCTCGAAATGAATCAGGGGTGGTTTTCCAAAAATGGGATAGGCATTGGAACTCTGGTGACAACAGACAAAGGTGCCCTGGTGACCCAGATTCCAACCGGACAATACTTCAGATAATCGGCTGAATACTCAATGATCAGGACTAATAGGCCAATACCCGGTATATTGAATAGGTTTCGGAAGGCAGAATAGATATCTCCACCAGCATGGTCACATGGGTTGCTGTGAATAATTGATATCTGTTCCAGTGGGAAAAATCCGTTGATTTCTGAATTTCAAAACTGCGGCCAGGCAGCAAGTTATTCACTTCAAGTTCCATCACCTGATTATTCCCACTTTTTGGCTTTATCAGGAGACTTGGCCTGGGTGGGGTGATTTGTAATACAACCTCCGGTGCCCAACTGGGATATGCAGCTGGTGCCGGAATCAGCTGACGGGCATTGGATCCATCGACATTCGTCACATGAATAGTGGACCTGGTCGGGTCACCCACAAGGGAATTCCAACCATTGAGCACCATTTGTGGAGCCAGGTCAAAAGCTATCTGCTGTCCATCTGGCGACCAACTGAGTCGGCTTATCCACATTCCCTCAGACATTCGCAATATTTCCCGATCATTGGTGCCATTATAATTGATTATATGTATGGCGCAGATGCATGGAAGCGGAGCAATTCCCGCTCCATCAAATCTCGTATCTGTCCGCAATGAGTGCCGGACGTAAGCGACCGTTGTTCCATCGGGTGAGATAGCGGGCGCATAATCATGAGGACTGGTGCTGACAGCTAATATATTGAATAAATCAACATAAAAATTGGATTCTCCGATTGGGTTGGTCAATTTGCGGATAAATGTCTGCTGGTTGATGGTTGAAAACACAGCCAGGAGAGTACCCTGCATTCCCGGGCGTCCCGTGTTGCCTGTCATAGGCACATCTGATCCAACAGTTGCCACAACTTCATTCAATGCCGGATGCCAGTCAACACCATCCCCGCCCTGGTTCAGTCCATCGCGTACCTGAGCGGATAAGAATATGGTATTGCCTATAATTGTGGGCCCAATCGATGGAAAGACCTCAATTCCAGGTGCCCGCCCACTTCCAAATGTCTGCCCCCCACTCGGCAGACCATTGGGCACATTATTTGCCATATCCAGTGTACTTCCACCAGTGCGGGGCAAATCCATAACCACTACTGCCGAATTATCGCCTGACATGGCTTTATGGTCGGGATAATGCAATGTATAGGAAGTCACAAAACGATTGGTCGAAGCATTTCCCACAGAGTTTGTGATAAACGAATGATTCACCTGGAATAAATCTTCATAGCCAGTCACTTGATTCATTTGCCCATTGACTAAACTCAGGCTGAAAACATTGCGACTCAACATGAATGGTCTGTCCGGATTATTTGATGTGAGCAATAATCTGGTTCCATCTCTTGAAGCCACAGGATGAGTTGGTGAGGGTAAGGCGACAGGTATGAGAGTATTTCCGGTCCCATCTGCCTGCACCCGACGGAGCGAAACCGGGGTGGATACCGATGTCACCTGGTTAAAATAAATGACTCCTCCAGCCCCGGATGCCGGGGCACTTCCCATATTCAGGATTGCCATCACTGACACCAACAACCTGAATTGACCACCCAAAATCCATTCCATTCTCATTGTGCCTGCCAATTGATGAACCAATACCCAATCCAACCAATTTACCCGGAAAAAGCAACTGGATTCATGACAAATCTGAAATCAAACCGAGTCATGAATGAAGTTCCTTGAAATAAATTTCTTACTTCGAATCGAGCAAATTCTGGATGCGATGGCTTTGATCGAGGGTGAGCCCGACACCGGCAGAATAATTTATATCGCGGGGCTGAATCAGCCAATCGGGAGGGATGTCGCCTGAAAGTATGATGCCCATCCTGTGCGCAAAAGCCGATTTGGACCATGGCCCACATGTGAGGAAATTCTGGAGGTCATGCAACTTCTGCTGTCTCAGTTCCTTATTCTGGCACAGTTGACTCACCACATGGAGCAATTGATCCGGGTGGCATAAACATGCCGGGGGATGGCACTCTCCGGCATATGTTTTCTCAACTCATCCCACCCATATCCCCCAACAACAGGCAGTCGTGAATACATAACGGCCTCAGCTGCAAATCCGGCCAGTGGAGAATCACTGTATAGTTGATCAATAACAAAATCACAAAGTTTAAGTTCTTCAATAACTCTTGTCCTGGGAACGCCAGTCAGAACAACTAATTCCGCATTGAGTTCGTTCAGCCGATCCTGGTTCAATAATTCCAGAATTCTGGCGGTGCCTTTAATTTCCGGTCTGGATGGACAATGTAGAATTCTGATCCGTCGATGATTGGGCACCGTGTCCACTTCGGGGACCACGGATTGCATAATTCCCTCGACGGGTATTCCAAGAGTAAAAATGTTAATGAACGGCTTGGTCAGGAAATGGCCGCAAAGCGGGTTATCAATCACATAGGTTGCCGCATGGGATATCCTGGAAACTCTCCTTTTCTGTCTGACTAATCGACGTTTTAGTTTCCTGAGTGCTTTTTGAGCAGCCTTGTGATCAGGTTTAAGCACATCCAATGCATAGGCGGACATAGACCGGGGTCTGGATGCCGTTCCGACAAACATATGTACAACCCGCTTTCCAAATGCCCGCAATAAATAGTAGTCCCATGGAAAATTAAATAATCCCTTACCACCAATAAATAAACAGGCATCGGACTTGTAAATGAGTTGGATCAATACAATAATTTTCAACCAGAAAACGACCGGGCATCTCAGCACTCCAGGTGCTCCGGATAACATCACTATGGTTTTGTGAAACATCCATGTGATATTGTTATGTTGACATATGGATGGCTGGTATGGGGTAATGATTTGCCTGAATGCAAAAACCTTATGACCGCTTTCTGCCAGTGTGATCGCCATCCGGGTCTGGAAACCAGCGATTTCCTGGGGACCAATAAAGACTACTTTGTGTGTTTTATCCGGCATGGATCAATTCCCTGTATACTTCAATAATCTGATCTATCATACAAGGCAGAGTATATTCGTATGGCACGCTTGACCTGATATTATCTGCTGGGATTGACAGATTGAGGATGGATTGTATCGCTTCAGACATACCAACTGGATCCTGGTTGGCAATCACCCGGCCGTTTATGTGGTCTTTGACCAGGTTGACAAGTCCGTCGAATGTGGTTGCGACGACTGGTTTTCCCATTGCCAGAGCCTCCACGACAGTGCGGCCCATGTTGCCCATTTTCAAGGAGGCATTGACAACAATATCACTCGCCGCATAAACACTTCGCATATCCGTTTGACTGCCAGCAAAAACAATATGCTCAGTCATCCCCAGACTATCCGCAAGTGATTTTAATTTCTGGAAATATTCAGATTTATCCTGCCGGTATCCACCAACTATCAGTCCAACGACCTGATTATTCACTTTATTCAGCTCTGCGATGGATTGAATAAATGTTTCATAGTCTTTCAGCCAGGTTATTCTTCCCACACTGGTGATAACTATTCGATTCTGCAGATTAAATTCACATTTCATCTCAGCAACTTTATCCGGATCCACCTTGTACGGATCAAAGTATTCCATATCCACCCCGCGTTGAATGACACGAATTTTATGTGGATCCACCTGATAGTTTTTGATCACATGATCCCTGACCACTTCACTCACACAAATGACTCTTTCACCACTGGTCATTATTTTACTGTAGCGATTGACACTATTGAGACCGTGGACTGTCGTGACGAATGGAATTTCAAGTTTACGATTGGCAAAATAGACCAACCACGCAGGAACCCGACTCCGGGCATGTATGACGTCAGGCTTCAACCCGGATATAATCTGCTGAAGACCGCGGATGCGACCCGGAACAGTCCATATATTTTTGGAGGCCACATCAAATGAATGATGTTCCCCACCGTCCTTTACAATGGTCTCAACTAACTTCCCACCGCGGCTGATGACATGACTCTCAATTCCACGGATGGAGAATTCGCGGTTGATCTCCACGACACCCCGCTCCACACCTCCCTCATTGAGTTCAGGCAATAATTGCACAATCTTCATCTATTGCCCGCCCGGTTGAGATAGTGTTTTAATTTAACAGAATACCGGTCATAAAAATAGGTGGTCCAATGTAGAATATTGCAGTCTCTGATTCGCCGTCTTCCCGAAATCCGCGTCACATTCGGGACGTATTTCCGCTGAATATCCGCCGCCAAACCGGTTTTCTCAACGAATTCTGAGATCACCGCAAAAATGTTGTATTTTTCTAAAATCAGATTTCTCGCCTCAAGAATGTATCTTTTTCTTTTATCATATTCATTGCTCTCAATTGCCTGGCGGATTATCCGGGCAGATGATTCAGGATTGTATGGATCAATCAGTATCATGGATTCCCTGGGGAAATAATCCAATATGTTCGGGCATCCAAAATAAAAGGGAAGTGTATGGCCAAGAAAAGCGTCGGCGATTTTCTCTGACCAGTGATTCAATCCGGAATGATTTTCAATGACCACATGATATTTATATGGGTCCAAAGCCTCCGCTTTGTCGTCTATCGCCCTCACTCCCCGGCCAAAGATTTCAAGCTCGGGAATGGATCTTTTAAGGTATTGTGTGAACTCAAACCTGGTTGCGTGGACGGTATTTTTCTGCTTTTTACTGGAGCAAACGGTGGAAATGAGTTCGGATTTTTGATCCGGGACATGAGATTTCATGTGATCCCAGGAACGAAGTGAATGACTGCCAATGCCGTAAAACCATCTGAATCCGCATTGACTATAAACAGCACCCGGATGACGCATGACCCACGGTTCCTGGGTTGTCAGAATATGAGCGAATTGTCGAAGATAATGCCGTCCATATACCTTGATGGTTGATGGTTCCGAAGTGATCAGCAGAGTATTTGATGGGGGACATCGCAGAATTTCATTTCTTTTACTGAATCTTTCTTCGGCCTGCGGAGGCAGGTCATCATATATCACAAGCCAGTCATATTCCTGGCACTCTTTGTCCAGGATGAAGTGACAATTTCCCCACATGCCTGAGTAGCCTGGAAACTGCCTCAGCCAAAGCAGGTCTCCATTTTCACTGCGTCCACGATAAAGAAACTTCACACGTATACGCCTCATATATGAATCCATTTCCGGATCAGGCGTATCAATGCTCATATTCCCATTTCTTTTTTTCCCGCAGTTTATTTTTTATGCGATTCATGATGGACTGGATATCGATTTTTTTTATTCATATTCCCCAATTCTCCATCGAAGACATGAATATGATTTCCTTGTTCCATATTCTGAATGAAACGCATGAATTTATTTTCCGGGGATTTCTGACGATTCATAAGGACTTCGACAGATGCATTTCCTGAGGTGACCACTTCACTGATCATATTGGCACTATCACTGGTTACAAATATTCTTTCGCACACCCGATTAAATGCCGGGATGGGATTATAAATATCCTGACTGGCCAGTACGACGAGATCAAATGCAAACTCCTGGACCAGATTTTCAATTTCCTGACCCGAACGGCGGCTCGTGGTCACCATGATTTTCACATTTTCCGGTGCCAGCTGGCGGATGGATTTCAGGTGAATTCTGAGGTCCTCAATATTCAGATAGCTCGTTTTATTCTCGCCACCGATAATGATTCCCCACGATGGAGAAATGTTTCCCTGACATCTCCGCATCAGTTCATCCAATGATTCCTGAATCATGTTTTCGTCGGGGACGGACAGGTTGACTGGAATTTTTATTATATTGCTGGATGGAGGTATGGATCTTTCATAATCCGGTACGATAATGGCATCGAATCCTGAGCTGAGAATCCCGGGGTTTAATAGGGCGATGACCGGAACCCGATGCCGGTGTGCCAGCAGTTTTGCCGCGTAATACGTCCTGGATCCGGTCGCCACTACGACATGCAGTCCATCGATATGACCTTCAAAAGGATTCACCAGGCCGGATATCAAACATTTCGGACGGATGCCCATGCGATCCAGAGGAACTGAGATCATCCGTGCCGCTGGGCTTTTGAATTTCACTGGGATGATCACATGATGCCACCCCATCCATCGGCATAAGGCAATGGACTGGTTCTGGTGACCAATCCGGCTATCGGAAATGATGACTGCGTTTGTTTTCTCAGGCATGTGCCGGGACGAATCCTAGCGCATTGCATTGGAGCTGTAAAGATTGGTCCCATTGTTGCGATTGGGAAACTCCTGGCAGGCGCCAATCGGATTTTTGAAAAAAAAAGGCACCTGAGTGAGGTGCCTTGTGTATTTATAAATGGAGTGGTTTTTCAGAGACTGGGATTTTCCAGATCACTCAGGGGTTCTTCTATGAGGATTGCCCTGAAGTATCCGACATCCGGTAGAGTATTGATCTCTGGATCCACAAGAATGAACCCTTGTTCCTTAATGACCCGTTGATACACAATAGTCCACCGTTTTAAATCTTCCGAACGCTCCAGGATGAGCCGGTATCCGGGTTTGACAGACAATTCAAAATGAATTGTTCTGAATATGTTGGCAGAAACAATATCATCATTCGTTGCTTCTGGTTTATCTGTGAGGATTCTCAAACTATAATTCTGATCTTTACGGGAATCGATGGGAGATATGGCAGTCAATGTCTCCTGAGCGGCAATGATTGAATCATTGAATGTATAATTCAACCATCCGGAATCGACATCGAGTGAATCAACAATCCCTGGCAAATTATAGGCGGCGTTGTCACCCAGACACAGAATGCTGTATCCACCTGTCAATGCCGGGAAGAGTGAACGATCGACCCGCAACTCCATATCATGATCCAATGTCGAAGCCACAGCGGCAGATACAAATTCCCAGGACCAGTCTATTCCTGTGCCAGTATATCTGAAGATAAATTCCCCTTGAATGAGGAAATCAGCACCCCCACCCTGAATGGAGAATCCTGTATCAGGTGACTTATCCACATCCAGGTAGAATGCTATCCCCCAATTGACAAGTATCGGTGAATCGTTGCGGAAGGCAATATATGCGAATTCCGCATCATGACCCAGCCATAGATTCCGCCAGTCAATTTCCGAGCCTGAGGATTCGATGTCCGCCTGATCGTGGATTACCGGTGGGACATTGGCCCACTCACCTAGTGATCCATCCATTGTGGCATTGTTCAATCTGACAGCAAAATTATTGCCGATCAAAGGTTCAAGAACATTGATTTCTATTGTCCCGGGAGTAGAGGCTCCGCCTGAGTCACTTGCCGTGAAAGTGAAGGTGTCCAGGCCAGTGAAACCGGACGCGGGTTGATAGAGGACATACTGGGATTGTTGTGTCAGAGTTCCATGGGATGTTGTGGAGAGAATGGTGAAGCTGAGTTCGTCATTTTCCGCATCCGTCCCCATGAGTTTGATGAGACGTGGCACATCATTCCGGGTTGTATACGTGGCATTGCGAACTACTGGGAGTGCATTACCCGTTTGGCCATCGAGCCTGAACACCAGACCTCGCCCGTCATCCGGGAGATAGTCTCTGTCATTCTCAGCGGCATAGGCTTCGTTGGCAGCCACTAACTGGATGCGGATGATTGCTGGATTTCCAATAGTGGCCAACGGTATGGATGCTTCAACCCGCAGATTATTCCGCGCCGAACTTCCTGAGGCCAGTGGTTGCCAGCTCCAGCTCGATCCATTCCCTGTATATTGATAGAATATTCCGGACTGCAGGAGGAATTCCGCTCCAATATCATTGACCCTGAAGCCGGAGCCAGCATTCGCATCTGTATCAATATACAAGTTTTCCGCCCAGCCAGTTGGGTAATTCTGCCAACTATCAAAGGAAATATACAAAGTGAGATCATCCCGGGTGATCCATAATGATTTCCAGTCGATTTCGCCTTTGGTTACATCGCGAGGATCGGCTGCAAATATTCCTATGTCATTCCAGTCCTCAAATAAACCATCCATGATTATTCCACCAGGTCCCGAGGCTTCCGGCTTGAAGCGGTAGACAATTCTTTGGAGGGCGCCATTTTTGAGATCGGGGACAAAGTCAAATCCACTGGACCCGAAAGCGGTATTGTCGCCCAGGAGGATCACATTCATTGCCTCAGGTGAGCCAATGAGACTGGAAGGGAATCCCATTTCGATTGAGTTGCCGGATTGGCCGACTGGCAAGGTGAAAAGCAGTTCCCACGACCAGGATGTCCCGTCTCCACGGTAGCGATAGAGGTCTTTTCCACTGACCATATAATCTGCTCCGAGTCCCCAGAATGAATATCCAGTCGAGCTGTTGAGATCTGTATCCATGTAAAATACATATCCCCAGTTGAGTGTGATCGGCGATTGGTTCACATAAGCCAGACAGACTGAGGATTCGTCATGCAGGATGCGGAGTTCAGTGAGGTCCACCTGAACGCCCGTGCCGGAAACATCCAATGGATCCTGAATGATCCATCCATCCGCTGGCCAATCCGCCAGGTTTCCATCCAAAACAATTTTCGCTGGATTGATTGGAGGAATGACAGCATTGACAACCCAGGAAAAGCTGACTGACTGTGATGCACCATCCACATCGGACACTGTCACCACAACTGGGAAGTTTCCGGCTTTGGTTGCCGCCCCCGAAATCAGACCAGTGAGCGGGTCCATGGCGATTCCTTCGGGCAGTCCCACCGCTGAGAATGTCAGTGTCGAAAGTTCCGGATCCGATGCAACAATGCTCAAGGTGATGGTTTGTCCCTGATCGGAGGCTTGAGCCGCGACGGTTTGGATGACCGGGGGTTGATTTCCCGGTGCCCGTGGACTGGATTGATCCAGTTCCAGCAGGTAGGCGACCAGATCATTGATGGATTCTTCAGTCAGGTTGACCCCAGAGTGCCTTTGGATCGCTTGATTGAGATTGGACGCAGAGCCATCATGAAGATAAGGAGCGGAGTTCCAAAGTCCGCGCAGCGTCGGAGTATCGATACCGGTTAAATCAGCCCCAAGACGTTTTCCTGAAACAGCCGAGAGTGTGCCAATGTTGTGAAGAGTGCCAATCGCGCTGTCGGAATAGGGAAGTCCTGAGTGGCATTGAATGCAGTTTGCCTGAACAAAAACCTGCTCTCCAGCTATGGCGGATGCGGTATTTGTTCCATCCGGATTGCGGAACGGACTGGCACCAAAATCATCCAGTGATGTCACATAGGCTGCCAATGCGTCGAGGTCAACACTCAATCCAGCCTTTGGATCACCGAGAGGTTTGGAGACGGTTCCGACGTTGAACTTGGCATCGGGGATGAGTCCGGTTCCACCTGCGAGGTTTCGTATTTGTTCTTCAAAGTCCTGAATTTCATCGAAGTTCCCACTCCAGTGCAATGCACCATGGGCCATGCCGGCGCGTCCGATGAGTGAGATGGTGTTTCTCAGTCCTTCACCCAGGCTGGAAATGTCCCAGACCCGGCCATCTTCTCCACCATCATTGTGGCATGTGGCGCAGCTGATATATTGTTCACGTGCCAGTCGCGTGTCGCGGGCATCATAAAATAATCTCTTTCCCTGCAATACCTGTTGGGGCAACTTTTCATTGGCCACCACACCCAGACTCAGGTTCACCGGAACATTCATGCTGTTCGTCTGGATCAGTCTGGAAATATCATGCACAGATACACTTCGGGATAAAAAATTATGCACAAATAATTGATTCCCATCCTCAGAAATTGCCAGACCTTGCGGAGCGGCGCCCACAGTGAATCTGGCAATTTCGATATTTTCATAGGCTCGGACAATGGCCACTGACTGGCTGGCCTCCAGGGCCACGAACAAATATAAACCACGCGGTCCAAAGATGGCGGCTGAAGGCATTCCTGCGTTATCATGATCGATGCGGGCTGCGTAGTCTTCAACATCCTGAGTCAGGTCCAATCTGGATGATATACTCCGGACGGTGTTATCGTGTCCGAGTGGGTTTCCATCCCGCAGGCTTCCCCGGAAAATATTGTCCTGCTTTGAAGGGATCCACGCTGAAGTGCCATCCGGAGAGAGAGCCACTCCCCCAAGGTAGTTGGGCACGCCACGTGCGGCGTTCTCCGCATCCGTTTTATTGCTGCTTCTCAATACGACGGTCTTTTCAGTGAGCAGAGTCTGGGCATTGATTTTCAATACTTCCCCGCCTGCTGGGTTCCCATTGGATTCCATCATTGGGACTCCTGATGATTCTCCGGGCAATGGTGGGGTAATAAACCGCGACACCCATATGGTATTCCCGTCACCGGAAATGGTGATATGTCTGGGATGGGCGCCTATGGACTGGCTTGCCTCGATGCCTCCATCGGATGCGCGAAGTTTCAGGATCTCCCCACGGCCTTCGAGAACCACGTATATGAATTCACTGGAACCTGAGAAGACAATTCCATGGGGAAGACTGCCCAACGGCAGGTTGATTGTCTGCATGACTGCCCGGGTGGATGCATCAATGACGCTGATCGTGGAACTTTTCTTGTTGCTCACCCAGATCCGGCCCGAATTGTCCATGGTCAGGGCCCGCGGAGAAATGCCTACAGGTATGAATGACTTTTTCAGGGTCTCAAGTTCAGAGACTGTCACGATATCGTTGTCTGGATTCACATTCCAGACCTCATCACTGCCTCCATTGGGGGATTTCCTGAATATCAGACTCATCGATGTGGCACCGCGGTTTGAGGTGAGAGGCAGGTGGATTCCCTGAACCCAGGATTGGCGGATTTCACGACCGGTCGCATCCCTGGCGATCAGGCTCACAATATAGTATCCTGGCTTGGTATACACATGCGACCCGATTGGGCTGTTTGAGGGATCAGTGCTGGGAGATCCATCACCAAAGTTCCACTGGAATGTGGGATTGATTCCTCCCCGCACCGGGACAGTGTATGAGACGGGTGTATTGATTGGAGCTGGACTGGGAACAATGTTCTCAATGAAGAGTTCATCTGTCACAATCCATCCGAAGTTGATGGCTTGAGAGAGTTGTGCTGTGTCCGTCACGGTGACAGTGACATTATAACTGCCAACTGTGGTGACGTTCCCGGATATCAGACCTGACACCGGATCGATAGTCAGACCAGTCGGCAGATTGATTGCCGCATAACGGACCGGTTCCCCTTCGGGATCGGTGGCAAGGATGGACAATTGAATGGAGGCGCCCAGCGGCGATATCTGGTTGCCGGGGGATTCCACCACGGGTGGGAACTCGGGATTGTCGACTCCCTGTTTGAGAAATGCCGGTCCGATAATCTGTTTGCCCAGACTGACGCTCGACCAGGCCAGACTGATGACGGCGCCTCCGCCATTCTCATAGTACTCCAGTTTGATTGGGACTGGTTTATTCGCAGTCAGGTTGATAGTGCCGGCATTTTCGATGGGAGCGTGGTCGGTCCAATTGTTGATCACCAACTGGTCCCCAATCCACAATCGGACTCCATCATCGCTTGTGGTGTAGAAGGTGTATGTCTCACTGAACTCAGGCACCAGGAAACCAGTCCATCGCGCTGAGAATTTATCTGCCGCCAGGCGTGATGGATCCGGGCTTCCCGTCCCCCAATTGAAATTGATCACTTCATCTCCCCTGGTGAATTTGGGATTATTGAAGGCCAGGCCTTCAAAATACTGGCCAAAAAGTCCAGCCCGGCCAAAATTGACATCCGGTGCAATAAAATACCGCCCCTCAATCACGGCCAGCGACTGAAGCGGAGCTTCCCAGGCCACAGCCACGTTATCCAATCCTCCCCCCTCTTTGTGTAAGGCTTCAATGAAATAGGGTTTGCCGGCAACCAGGGAGACTGGTGCGGATTTCTGCTCGGGAAACTTTGTCCACTCACGGGGACCTGTCCACCCAGGAACCTGGGCGATGAGTCTTTTATTCTGCGGGCTTTGGTCGCTCGATATCCAGAGTTGTGTATTGTCATCCCCTGACACATAAAAAACATAATCTCCGGATACCGGCGGGTAGACCACTCCGGACAGTCGGGATCCATAATTATCGGCCCAATTGACTGGTCCTTCGAATAAATTCAACAACTCGGATCCACTGGGAGATGCTGGATATCTGGCATCAGCCGTTAAATTCTGGACAAGGGACCCATTGATACCTGTCCACCACTCACGCCGTATCAGACGATCCGATTCCAGACTTGAAACGCCCTGCTGGAATGAAAAGGAATGTATATTATGGAAATTATTTGCTCCACCCGTGGCGGCCGAAAACCCAATATAGGCCGTCGGTCCAGTGAGGCTGATCAAATCTATATCTCCCACCCGGATTATAGGATCAGCAGGCTTCTGAGCCGGGTCGCCTTTTGCCAGAAATACCTGAACCGTCCTGCTGGAGGCGATATATTCGACCCACATATTATGAATGGCGCCATCTTCGAGATCAATGGTGGTCGCAGGTAAAGCGACAGCTGCCAATGGGGCGGTTACATTCCCATTCTGAATCAGGGCTATCTCATTGCTGCTTTTATCGGTTGTGCCATTTTGAAAAGTATCGAGTTCAACCGCCAGAGATTGAGTGAGGCCCTGGAGTCCAAGTCCCCCGCCGCCGGTTCCGAGAGCTGTCGGTCCAACCCCCTGAAGAATAAATGCCATGCCATCAGCCCCATCTGCGGTCCCATGAATCCTGAATCTGAAATGGGAGAGGAAATCCGGATTACTCGTCAAATCAATGGGAGTTTTAATGAATGCTGATCCGACCTGATTGTTGATATTCTGAGTGAGGGTGAGGACACCTGATCCTGAAGTGGCATTGCCGTTGAGCTGCCAGGCGGATGAGTCGGTGAAGTCGGCAAAGTTATAAACGGTTCCCCCTGGAGTTGAAATGATCCACAGAAAGGTGATGGATGTCACCCCATTCCGTCCATCATCCGCTGTCACTGTGACCGAATAACTGCCGGATTGCTGCAGTATTCCGGAAATCTGGCCGGTGGATGGATTGATTGTCAATCCTTGAGGAAGACCGGTGGCCGAGAATGAAATGGAATCCCCATCCGGATCACTCACATTGAGTGCCAATCGGATATTTTCATTTGAGCGGTTGGTTTGTGTGCCTGGGTTGGCGAAAATGGGTGCCCGGTTGCCAGTTATCTGTTCACATCCGAAAACTTCAACCTCAGCCAATGACAGGAGTGTGGCATCATTCAGGCCTGAAATGACCTTGCTTTGAGTTCGGCTGATGCGAATGGCTTTTCCACTCAGGGCTCCACCTGTGGCTGCCACCAAATCCACTGAAAGGACAGAGGGAGAATTCAGTTCATTGTTTGGATTCAACACGGGGGACTGCCATACCACATTGCCCGATGATCCGAGAACTTCAACCGTGAGGTCACTGAATCGTTGACCACAGCAGTCAGTACGATTGTATATTTTGACCAACTGCATGGATTTTTCGCTGGCAAAATCCAGTCTCCACCAGGATGGTGTCTGACCATCGGCTGTATGTGAGAAATTGGATATATTTCCATCGATAGCATTGGAGGCAGGAAACGGGGCAACGGCATATTCTGATGACTGGACGGCGCTTCCTGAAGGGGCAATGTTTGTGACCACATCGCAGATGATCCCGCTCGAGATCACCCAGGAGATTCTGAGGTTGGAAGTTCCCCCATCGGTATCGGTGACAGATATTGTGGACTCAAAAATCCCTGCAGATATCACAGTGCCTGTGATGTGACCGCCCAATGGATCAATTCTCAATCCATCCGGCAGTCCGGTGGCGGAGAAATTCAGTCGGGTGCCTTCTGGGTCGCGGGCGAGGATAGCGAGATCAATCACCTGCCCCAACCGGTATACCTGGTTTCCAGGACTGGTTATTTCCGGTGAGGCGTTATTTGCTCCAGTGACCAATACCACGGAAGCTACAGAAGGAACTGATTTGGCATCCAATCCATGCAGCATCCAGTATCCGGGTGTTAAAACATTTCTGTTTATATGTGGGGTCAATTGATAGACGCCAGGAGACGATTCAGCGAAATTGACAGGCAAATATCGAATGTCAGTACTGAGTGCATGTGTTGTGGCCATCATCTTGACCAGACTGAAGGACTTCAATCCCGGTGTTCCCCGAACCTCAAATGGTGAACCATGCCCGATATTTTGTGGAGCCGATGTCAATACCGGGCGAGTGGCGAGGGATCCATCCGGATTATATAGATAATGTGGGGTGAAGATTTCCGCATCCGGGTGGTCGGCTGAACATCCGCAGAGTCCACCACCAGCGGCGAGAACTCGACCATCCGCCAGGAGCAAAGCGATGGAGTGATAATTTCTTGGAACAGTCATATCAGACATCTGTCTCCACTCCCCAGTGTCAGGATTCCAAAGCTCGGGTGTGAGCACAGTTCCTGAGTCACTGAATTTCGTGCCGGATGTATTTCCTCCAATCACTAAAAACTCACCCGTGGGCAACATCACCGGATTGGAGAATCTTCTGGGGAAAGCCATGGATCTGGCTGAGTTCACGCTGGCGGCATCGGAATTCATGTCCACGATATAGGTTTCGGCAGTTGAGCCACCGCCAGTGTTTGCCGCACCACCAGCCACAATCAGCTGGCCTTCTGTGAACATGGCGACCGAAGCATGCTTGGGATACTTGCTTCCGGGAACCGTGATGCCGGCTGGCTGAAGACTTCCAGCCCCGGTAGGATCCACCCAGTGCATCGCATCGGTTGGGCCTGCGTGAAATATCCTCCCGTTTGGGGCAAGGAAATTGTAGGGCCACCAGTTGGACTCAAACCCTGCTGCTCCAGCAATCGTCCCCCACTGGATTCCCGTCAGTCGGGTCCATCCCTGTGAGCGGCTCCATCGTTCGGCGTTGTTGGGCCCACCGTTGCCACTGGCTGTGAAGACTTCTCCATTAGGCAGATATGTGGTCGTTGGATACCAACGGCCAACAGTCATATTCTGCAGCTTCAGCCAACTGTCTGTCCGGGAGTCGAACTCACTGGTCAGTGGCACTGTATTCCGGCCTCCATTGACAAAGACCCTCCCATTTTCCAGCATCACCAGGTGACCACAAAACAAGTCATGGGAGCCATGGTTCACGTCTTTAAACTGATTTGTTGCAGGGTCCCAGATCGACGCGTAGGTGAATTCCGGCCTGCCTCCAGGGAAGCTGGTCCGCTCATTGGACGCAAAGGTCAATATGCGGCCATCCGGCAGATTCGCGGCGGAGACAGCCACATGAGGCCAGGAAATTTTTGAAGACCAGTTCCCCATCAGGTATCGCTCATTTGGAGCTGCCACCCTCAATTGCTGAGGCTGGACCTCATAGGCAGGAAGAAGCTTCGCCAATTCGGCCCAGTATTGATCACTCTCCTGGTGATCATCATCTCCACCATAGGTGGACAGCAACCCATTGATCCCAATGGCACCAAAAAGGATGAATCTGGTGAGTAACCCAGCCCATTTCTCTGTATTTTTCATTTCACATCTCATGGATAATAAACTTAAAAACTTTTTGATTGAGTAAATTCTGATTCGCGGCCGGTTCTTGAGATTGAGGATTCAAGGCTTTCTATATCGGTCAGGCACTTAAGGAAATGCACCAATGCTTGTTTATCATCCTGCGACAAGTTGAGTCCCTGGATCGGGTGCTTGGCTATATTCGGGTCGAGATTCGGGTTTTGATGAATCCCTGAATTATAGTGTTCAACAACTTCCTCGAGTGTGGCGAAGCGGCCATCATGCATATATGGAGCGGTGACTTCAATATTTCTCAATGACGGGGTTTTGAAGAATCCGCTGTGTGCCGGATTATGGGTCACTTTCATATATCCCACATCCTTATAAGATTCCTCGAGGCCATTATTGGTGAATCGGTAATCAGAGAACAGGGGGCCACCATGACAATGGAAGCAATCCGCTCCATATAGTTTGCGGGATGGATCGTATTCGGTGACGAAAAGTTCAAGTCCTCTTTTTTCAACGGCCGATAAGGTGAGTTCGCCCCGGAGGGCTTTATCGAAACGGGAGTTTGAGGAGATGAGAGTGAGGAGGAATTGTTCGAGTGCCAGGCTGATATTCAGTGGGGAAATGGCTCCATCCCTGAATGATTGAGCAAACATCCGGGTGTATTCCGCGTCCTGTGTCAGCTTGATGACAACATTTTCAAGTGATTCATGCATTTCGAGAGGATCCTGAATTGGCATGAGTGACTGTTCGCGCAGGGAGGGAGCGCGTCCATCCCAGAAATAGCTTCCGGCCCATGCGAGATTGAATAATGGCATGGCGTTCCTGTGGCCCGGGGCCCCATCTGCTCCGGGAGAATACCGATGCCGCGGATCAGCAAAGGCCGCTTTCGGATCATGGCAATCCAGACACGATTGGGTCTGGTTTCTGGACAATCGCTTGTCCATAAAAGCCGCCTTCCCAGCTCGATCCCCTGGTTTGTCAGCGGGTTGTCAGCGGGCAATTGAATTTTGGGAAAGTGATCTGGTTTCTCGAAATAGATGGGACTGGCGCTTTCCGAGGCATAGGAGTTCTGAGGCTTCTGCCTGGAGCTGTTATTGCCTGGAATATCCGTCTGCACCTGAGTGATCGTAAAAGCCTGCTGTAATTTTTTTTGAATGACAGGCACCAGAGGATCCCCATCTCTGGAATGGGAGGCATTCTGACCCAGGAATGGATTCATGTGTTCCTTTCCGAAGAAGAGATTCCCAGGTGCAATATCTATGTGGGCAATGGAGTGATCCTTCCCTGAGATAGGTTGAGGGAATTGAGAGGTTATCCAAACCTCATTGCCATCTCTGGCCAGATGGTAGGAAAAACTGGCTGTTGGATTGCCCTCAATGGAGTGATGCGTGAGCCGTCCCTCCAGTGCGGCAAAGATGAATCCTCCCTGCCATCCCCAATGCATGCGGTTGACTGCCGGATTGAGGGCATGATGTGGAGGGAATTCACTGGGATCTGTGGCATTGGCAGTTGGATCCACTCCAATGGCAAACCTGAGAGCCACGAACCGCCCATCCGGAAGCGTGGGAATACCCGCCTGCAAGCGATTCTCTGTCAGAGAAATGAAAGCATACCAATCCGGGCAGGCATACCATTCTCCCTGCTCATCCTGCAGTGACAACGAGCTGATTAAAAAATCCATCCTCGTCCACTGGAGAGTGCTATCCTCAATGCGCTGCGCTTTGGAAGAGGTGGAGGCGCTTGAAAAATTGAGAGTGAGTCCCCCCGCGGATACACGAATGCCAGAAAGAATCAGGCAGCATAAAATCAAACCATTCAACAATGGCCAGGCACCTGGTTTCCAGAATTCTTTCTGATTCCGAATCAACATGGTCTTTATGTCTGCAGACCACGACCGGACAACACACAAGCAAGTCCAGAAAATCCACAGACTCAGGCATAATCGGATCATGACCCATTCCGTTGAGGTGGGAAAAATGGAACCTATTCTGCGGGAATCCCTCAGATTGAGGATGAGAGTGAAGCAGGGATGAGTATGGAGGAAAGCGGAGGTATCGGAATATATTGAGGCTCAAGAACTTCTGATGCGAACCACCATATGACAAATGGCCAATACGGCAGAGCGTGTGAATGGACCACACTGGAAAAAATTCTCTTTCCTGTTATGGATTCTGAGTTGTCAGTATATCCAGGAAAAATGGTCGGCGGTGAGCACGCCAACAGGAAACGGAGCACGCTCCATTGCCTGAAGCTATGCTCGGGGTAGACTCAGTGAGACCAGGCAGACTAAAAAAAAGGACCGGATATCAGTGGCCAAGTGCCAAACGATCCGCCAACCGGGGAGGAAGTCCAGCATCTCGGATCTTCTTTTGTGCCACTTCTATAGGGTACTCCAGGCGGCGGAGTTCAACGGTCTTATGATCCATGTCAAACAATCCGTAGGCTGCCCGTGGGTCGCCATCGCGGGGCTGACCGACACTCCCAATGTTGATGAAGTATTTTTTTCCGGGTTCAATGGAGACTTTCTGATATTTGCCTCCGCGAATGGTTCCTCCCGCATCGCGGACAAAGGCGACCGGCACATGGGTGTGGCCAAAAAAACAGACGCTGGTGTTCTGGTATAAAAAACTCGACGAGGCATCCAGCTTATTGAAAACGTAGGGCCAGCTTTTTGGCTCATCCAGAGAAGCATGCACAATGGAGAAAGTCGTCACGAGCCGGAAATATTTCAGATCCCTGAGCCATTGGCGATCCTCGTCGGGCAATTGTGTTCGGGTCCAGTCAACAGCCGCAGAGGCATAAGCATTCACCCCTTCCGTTTCCACATCAGTGGAACAATACTCATCATGGTTGCCTTTCACCACTGGCATTCCCATATCTCTGACTATATCCAGGCACTGCTTGGGATTGGCACCGTAACCCACTACATCACCAAGGCAAGCGTAGTGCGTACACCCCTGCTCTTTCGCGTCACTCAAAACGGCTTCCAATGCCTCAAGGTTCGCGTGTATGTCAGCTATGATCGCAAATTTCATTTATGTCGTGCCTATTCAACAGGCTTCTTCTTTATCTAATAATTTCGAATCCTTTATACAGCCCTGATCCAGGTGACCAACTGACGTCCATATTCCTGATGTGCCCGGCGAGTTCAGAACGGGTGATGGCTTCCAGAAAGCTTTCCAGTTCCGGGCGCAGACCCTCCGCGATGAGCTCCACCCTACCATCAGCCAGGTTCCGCACCGAGCCGGCCACAAAATATCCAGTGGCTAATGAATGAACCCGATAGCGGAAACCCACACCTTGGACATGTCCACTGAAGTGAACCTGCATCAGGTAACATTCGGTCACTGCATCCCTCCTCCCCGGAAAACCGGAGAACGGTGGGCCAGTAAATCATCCAGCCCGAACCATTGGCAATGATTTATTGGCCAGCATTTTCTTGCCGCCCACGCAATATACCCCGATTGAGCGTCAAATATTTCACGAATACCAAAAAAAATCTGAGTCATGCTTCAAATTAGTGGGGCAATTAAGGATTCTGAGCACTTTTTCTGGCATTTTTCCGGGCTTTCATGGATTTAGCTAACTCATCGGCCACAGCACCGAAAAGGATAATACCCCCGATCATAATAAATTCGAAACGGGTTGGGATTTGGAGAATGTTGATTGAATTGTAAAGCACACGCATGATGGCGGTGCCGAGAATGACACCGACGATGGATCCTTCCCCGCCACGCAGGCTGCATCCGCCCAGGACCGCAGCGGCGATGGCATAGAGTTCATACCAGTTTCCAAAAGTATTGGGAGCGACAGAATTGATATCCAAGGCAAAGAGAATTCCGGTGAAGCCAGCCAGAGTTGAGCAGATGATGTAGGCAGTGGCTTTCATGGCGTCTGTATTGATTCCACTGTAGCGGGCTGCATTTTCATTATTTCCCAAGGCGAAAAGGTATCGGCCATAGATTGTGCGGTTGAGGAAGACATGGGCGATGATGCCAACCACCACAAGCATGACCACGGGAAAGGGAATTGCATAAACAGAATCGGAGGGGATTTTCCCGCCAGCCAAAAATTTCAGGGCGGCGAATTCCTGTTCTCCGCCAAAATCCTTTTGATCATCGCGGGTGATGACACGGGCAATTCCCCGGTAAAGCATCATGCCGCACAAAGTCACAACAAAGGGCTGCAGCTTGAGTTTGGTGATCAAACCACCGTGAATCAACCCCACCAGCACAGACATCAGCATCACCACCGAAAATGCCACAACAGGCGGCCAGTTCCATTCCGTGAGGAATATGACTGACATGGAGGCAGCCATCGCCATGAGTGAGCCAATGGACAAGTCGATTCCACCCGTGATGATCACAAAGGACACTCCGATCCCAATGAGCCCGAACAAAGCAGTCCAGCGCATGACATTCTGGATGTTGGCAGGCTTGAGAAATGCGGGTTGCAGCAGCGCAGTCAGCACTATGATTCCGACGAGCAATTGAAAAATTCCCAGGTTTTTTTTCATGAGATGAATGGGCTTAGTTTGGATGCTGGCTGGAGGGATGTGTTCCTGTCGCCAGAGTCATGATTATTTCTTCGCTGAACTGTTCCCGGATAAGTTCTCCAGTGATGGAGCCCTCGTGCATGACGAGGATCCTATCCGCCATACCGATAATTTCCTCCATTTCACTGGAGACGAAAAGAATAGCCAATCCCTGAGCGGCGAGATCATGCATGAGGCGATAGACTTCCTGTTTGGCACCGATGTCGATCCCGCGGGTTGGTTCATCCATCAGAAGCACGCGTGGCTGGGTGAGAAGCCACTTGCCGATGACCACTTTCTGCTGATTCCCGCCACTGAGATACTGGACCACCTGATCGGGACTGGAGGTTCTTGTCTTCAGATTCTCAATCATCTGGCCAGTCTTCTCACGTTCGTCGGGAAAATTGATGAAGCCACGCGCCGACTGGGACGAGAGGTAAGGAAGTGTCGTGTTCTCTCTGACCCCCATCTCCAGCACAAGTCCGTGAAGTTTCCGATCCTCAGGCACGAGAGCAATCCCCTGATCAATGGCTTGCCTCGGGCTGTGGATCGTGGTGATGCCGTCGGCTATTTTAAGGGTTCCCCGGGGATGGATGAACGCCGAATATGGATTCCAGCAATTCAGTGCGGCCCGCCCCAACCAATCCAGCGATTCCCACCAGTTCGCCTTTCCGAACCTTTAAATGAATCCCCTTGTCCGGATGGGCATGCGAACGGAAATCAATAAGCTCCAGCATGGATTCTCCGGCCTCGTGCGACTGCCTCAGATAAAATTGTGAAATGTCCCGCCCGACCATCAAGCGAACCATCGATCCGTGGTCAATGCCTTCTTTCTCCAGTGTGCCGGCGACTTCACCATCGCGGAGAACGACAACGCGATCCGCTAATCTCTGCACTTCACTGAGCCGGTGCGATATGTAAATCATGCTGACTCCCTGAGCTTCAATCTGGTCGATCACTTCATAGAGCCGGTGAGTCTCCCGGGTCGATAAACTGGAGGTCGGTTCATCGAATATGAGAATGCGTGCCTGTGCCAGCAATGCCCGGGCTATTTCCACCAGTTGCTTTTTTCCAATGGGAAGATCTCCCACCAGGCAGTCCGGAGAACAGTCCAAACCAACCATCTCAAGTGCCTTCAAGGAATCCGCACGAATCTTTGCACTATCGTAAAATCCGTGTCGATTCGGCTCGCGGCCGAGAAAGATACTCGCGGCCACAGTCAGGTTGGATGGCAGGTTCAGTTCCTGATGGATTAAGGAAATGCCCATTTCCGATGCTTTATGCACAGATGACAGGTCGACGACCTGGTCGTGGATGAGGATTTCTCCCTCATCGTGGGACTGAACACCCGCCAGAATCTTCATCAGGGTCGACTTCCCTGCCCCGTTCTCACCAATCACCGCCAGTAACTCACCCTGATGTAAATCAAAGGAGACACCCTTTAATGCCTTGACCCCAGGAAAGGATCGGGTCACTCCGCGAATACTGAGAATCTTTTTCATCCGCGAAGCGTCACCGTGTGCATTGGAATAATGGAGACATGAATTGGGATCGTGCGACTTTCCTATCGACTGACAGGTTTGCTGAGCTCAGCGACTTTTTCTGCAAAGGCCACGACATTGTCCTTGCGGATTTCCAGGATGGGCACTTCGAGGTAATTGTTCTCTGGCATGGCGGATTGATCGCCGCGTTTGAGAGCTGCCAGAATGCGGATGCTATGGTATCCATATTCAAATGGCTGCTGGCTGATGGTGCCATGCACTTCGCCATTTTTAATGCCCTCAAGGGTCATGTTATTTTCATCGAAGCTCACCAAGGCTATTTTGCCCGTCATTCCAGCCTGCCTGACCGCCTGCAGGCAATTGGGGATATTGTAGGCAAACAAACCCACCATACATTTCAGATCCGGGAAAGCATTGATGGCATCCTCGGCATTGGCTTTGGCCCGGTCCATATTGAAGTTGTCTG
>JAJOIW010000132.1 GCA_021209225.1 Verrucomicrobiota bacterium | reverse complement strand
CGGTCAGGGAATTGGCCACAGTCAATGGCCCCACGGTTTGACCGTCGTCCTCCCAGAGCATGACCGCACCGGCATTGGCGATCGGCTGTGGAGCCGGTCTGTCCCAGGTCGGGCAGGAGACGACGAATTTTCCGTTGGGAAGCTGGGCGGGCCGGATCTGACCAATCTGGTCTTGGGTTGTGGATCCATGGAGGGAGTTTTCCGGAGTTACTGGGCCGATTCGTCCGGTCAGTCCGTTGCACCAGGTTATAGCGCCGACATCAACTGTTGGGGGGGAGAGGAGGTCCCATCGGGACATTCGGACCAGGTAGTTTCCATCGGGTAAAACATCAACTTCAGCCCCGACATTGTCATCAGCCGTGGTTCCAACCAAGGCGTTGTGGGAACCGATGGGACCGGACAGTCCACCATTCCCATTTCCCCAAGCCACCGCTCCAGCATTGGGAATCAAGGTTTCTGGATTGTCCCAGAATACTGAACCAGCCACATAATTTCCGTTGGCAAGAGCGGCAACCTGCATGCCGATCCGATCTTCTGTTGTGCTTCCGGTGAGGGAATTTGCCGCCGAGACGATCCCGGTCTGACCGGTTGTGCCATTGCACCAGGTGACGGCTCCAACAGCCGTGGTATTGCCGCCCGCGGTTTCCAGAAAACGCTGCCAACCACATAATGCCCATTGGTCAGCGCCACAACCCCGGTATTCAAGCCACCACGACCCACAAAATCCCTTTCAGAGCCACCTATCAGGGAATTGTCACGGGAGACGGGACCGTCCAAACCCAGTTCGGAGTGAACCCAGGTGACGGCTCCAACATCGATGCGCGAGTTTTCAGCATCGTCCCAATTCTGGGAGGAGACCACAAAATGGCCATTTGCAAGGATGGTGATTCCGAGGTTGCCCACCGAGTCTCCTGCGCTGCTGCCCCGCAGAGTGCTGATCAGACTCAGGTCCGAACCCCGGTAGAGATGCACTGCCCCAACATTGTTGGCGCCAAAACTATACGAAGTGTCAATCACCACCACATTTCCATTGGGAAGAAAATGGACGATTTCCCCAAAGCGATTCCCGCTGCCCGGTGGGGGCGGGATTGTGAATTGCTGGCCCACGGCGCTCCCGAACGCCCATGCGGCCAAAGTCAGGGTGACAACAATTCGAGGTATGGCAAGGCATCTCATAAGCATCCGATGGCAGAAATCCAGGTATGACCACTCTCCATTCTGATGGGGAATTTTTCTGTGTGAGTCCTCTTCCACCTGGGATTTCCGTTGGTTTATGGGGCAATGCTAGCCGCCGCCAATATGCCGTCAAACAAATTCCGGCAGCCCCCTGGTTACATCCGATTCCTTGAAATCCGGAGCGAAACTCCGGACTCAATTGGACGGGCTTAAAGCGATGAAAATCATCCCTTGTCATCAAAAATGGCAACATATTCAGTTCACTTCCGGTTCAGGGGAGGGTTGTCACTTTTCTGGCGTTGTTTTTATTCACCGGGCATGGGAAAAAGCAGCGCCCTGTATGTTCAGCGGGAACCTGAAATATCGGGTTTTCTCAGGCGACTGGATCCAGTGCCGCATTCTGTAAGTGGAAATTCATATTTGGCTTCACTGAGACGAATGTGGAAGGTAGGGTAGGTATGAAACGGTGCGGAAGCGGACTCAACTGGTCAATACGGAATGAAAACAGTTTTATTTGGAATCGCGTTGATTGCGACCTTGGGCTTGTGCCCTTCACTATTTGGAGCATTCGGGGAGGAATCTGGGGTTCAGGGGCAGATGCTCAGTGAAGTGCTGGATTTCGGGTTGATCGACCATAAGGGGGAATTTCATCGGCTGAAATATTATGATGGGGATGAGTCCACGCGATGTATTGCATTATTTGTCCATGGAAACGGGTGTCCATTGGTGAGAAAACGCATTCCCGAGCTGAACCAGCTGGCGGCCAAATACCGCGGGCAGGGTGTCAAGATGGCCTTGATCAACAGTAACTTTCAGGATTCGAGAGATGAGATCGTGGCTGAGGCTGAGGAAACGGGAGTGCAGTTACCTGTTCTGATCGACGCGGATCAGCTGGTGGGGGAGATGTTGGGGCTGACACGCACCGCTGAGATGCTTCTCATAGATACAAAAGCCTGGAGGATTGTTTTCCGGGGAGCTCTGGATGATCGCTTGAATTATGAGCGGGAATTGTCCGAGGCGCGCGTCATTATTTGTCGATGCATTGGAGTCCCTGCTGGCTGGCAGGACAATTGATGAACCGATTGTCGATACGGTCGGCTGCCGGCTGACCTTCCCGGTGCGGGACAAGCACCAGAAGGATGGATTGACTTATGAGAAGGATGTTGCCCCGATCCTGATGACCAAATGTGTGGGTTGTCACTCCAAGGGAGGCATTGGGCCATTTGCCCTTTCGAGCCACCGGAAGGTGGTTGGCTGGAGTGAAATGATGGAGGAGGTATTATTGAATCGCCGCATGCCACCCTGGCAGGCAGATCCGCATTATGGCAGATTTCAGCATTCTTTATCGCTTACTGCAGAGGAGAGACAGGTGCTTCTGCATTGGCTTGGAGGCAGTATGGATCGGGATCAGTCCGTCGAGGATCCTCTGGAACAGAATATCCCGGTCCATAAGGAGTGGGCACTTGGGACTCCCGATCAGGTGATCCCCATTCCCGAGCAGACCATTGCAGCAACTGGAATCATGGATTACCTGCATA
The DNA here is from genome assembly GCA_021209225.1 of Verrucomicrobiota bacterium. Classification (GTDB taxonomy): domain Bacteria; phylum Verrucomicrobiota; class Verrucomicrobiia; order Limisphaerales; family JAJOIW01; genus JAJOIW01. The sequence goes on along the minus strand of JAJOIW010000132.1, from coordinate 3,370 downwards.
TACAGATGGACCTCCCTTTTGATCAGGATGTCTGGGTCAAGGGGTATGATATTCGTCCCGGGAATACCAAAGTCCTGCACCACATCATTGCATACATACTGGAAATGCACGACGGCCAATGGGAAAGACGTGGGTTTCTGGCGGGCTATGCCCCGGGAATGGGGCCCGAAGAGTTTCCTTTGAATTCAGGAGTCCTACTGAAACAGGGACAGAAACTGGAGTTTGAGCTGCATTACACAACGTGCGGCACCCCGGAAGTCGACCAGTCACAAATGGGACTCTACCTCCATAAGACAGCTCCGGAAAAAACACTTCATACCGGAATCATCATGGATGATTCATTCAGGATTCCTCCGCAGGATGGGAACTTCAAGCATTCGCGCACGACCCGCATAAAGCAGGACATCGTCCTTTATTCCATGAATCCGCATATGCATCTGCGTGGCAAAGCCATGCGTTTTCGGGTGAAAATGCCGGATAAGTCAGAACAGATCCTTTTGTCCGTGCCGGATTACAATTTTAATTGGCAGAGAAACTACCGGTTGACCGATCCCCTTCGTATCCCTGGCGGCTCGGTTTTGACCGTCGATGCCGCCTGGGATAATTCCCCACTTAATACAGCGAACCCGGATCCCTCACGGCAGGTGGGTTGGGGAGACCAGAGCTTTGATGAAATGTTTTTCGCCACCTACCATTTCACTGTGGAGGCAGCGGAAAACTCATCAAAAAGCCAGTTTTCGCTTGCTGACTGAAACGGGCGGTAAGGAATTGCTCTTCGATCGGTTTAAATCCGGAATTGAGGCCGGAACCATACCTTTGACGGGCACTGCATGCTTCCCGCCCCGCACGAAGTAATGCACTTTTTTAAATCCGGTGGATTCCAGCAATTTCAGGGTCTGGTCGAAGAATTGTCCGACGGACTGAGGTTTGTGAGCGTCCGATCCCAGGGTGAGGGAGACATTCATTTCCTGGGCCCATTCCAGGATCAGTGGATCCGGGTGAAGTTTGAAGACACCTTTGGTGAGCCCGCTGGTATTGACCTCGATGCAGGTGCCATTCTCGGCGCAGGCCACAAAAACCTTCGGATGACCGTTTCATAGTTTTTGGGTTCGAATGGTCGCACTGTGCCATAGATCCTGATGACGTCCGGGTGAGCGAGACTATGAAACAAACCGGAAGCCGCGGCTTGGGATAATTCATCAAAATAACCCTCAATGATGGCCGCATCCTGTGATCGGTTTTTCGCGGCCAGGTATTTGCGGTAGGCAGGAAGCTGGTGGTGCAGGGATCCCAAAATAAAATCAAAGTTCTGGCTGCTCAGGAATCCGGCTATGGCTTCCTGAATGCCCGGCACCGGAAAAACCTCAGCCTCAATCCCACACAGGACATGGATTCCCATGCCTTGACCCATCTCACGCGCCTGGTTCACCCAGGCGAGGTAACGTTCAAAATTCGCTCATGGGCATTCGAATCGTGGGGCCACCAAAATCCTCATGATCGAATGGAACATGGCAGGTGAATGTCATGAGCGAAATGCCTTTCCGTTTGGCTTGCCGCAGGAATTCCATGGGGGTGCCCATGGCATGACCACAAAACGGGGTGTGCATGTGGCAGTCAAATCGCATCATATCAGGCATCATCGGATCAGAACGGACATGGGTTAATCGCGGGTTTTGTAACCAGCTTCAAAACTGGAGCTTCCACTCACGCACTGGATAACACAAACCATGAATCCGTGTTGTCAGGAGTCTGTGGAGAACAGGTGAATTTGCAGGATAAATGCCCATTGACTTGGGTTACTGGGGGATATTCTCGTCTTGTGCTTCATGGGCACTTTCTTTATCCCGGACGAACTTCAGGTATTGGCGAAGTTCCTGGCGCACCATGGGTGAGAATAAAACGATGGCAAAGACGTTGGGAAAGGCCATGGCAAAGATCATGGCATCGGAGAATGCGGTGACCTTATCCAGACTCATTGAGGACCCGATCACAACAAACGCCAGGAAGATGAATTTATAAATGAGTCCTGAGAACTTGGATTTTCCGAAGAGAAAGGTCCACGACTGCATCCCGTAATAACACCAGCTGATCATGGTAGAAAAGGCGAACAGAACCGCGGACAGCGTCAGGACCGAACCCATCCACTCAAAGTTTTTCTTGAAGGCTGCTGTTGTCAGAGTGATCCCTGTCAGTGGATTACCATTGGCATCGACATAGGGTGGTTCCCCAAGCGCCACAATGATGACCAGGGCAGTCATGGTGCAGACCACGACCGTGTCGATGAATGGTTCCAGCAGTGCCACCACCCCCTCGCTGGCCGGGTGGTTGGTCTTCACCCCCGAATGCGCAATGGGAGCCGATCCAATCCCGGCTTCATTCGAAAAGGCGGCCCTCTGGAAACCAGCGATCAATGCCCCGATGATCCCACCTGTCACCACCTCCGGATTGGGGCTGAAGGCACCTTTGAAAATACTAGCCACAGCTCCTGGCACATCGCCAATATTGATAAAGATAACCAACAAAGCAGCCAGGACATACAATCCGCACATGAATGGAACAACAAAGGACGTGACCGTCGCAATCCAGACGAGTCCTCCGATAATGACGAGTCCAACAATCAATGCGAAACCAGCCCCAATCATCCAGCGGTTGCCGTCCCAGAAATCCTGGGTGAGCATGTCCTGATTGACTGTGAAGTTGATGATCTGTTGGGTGGCGCTGTTGATCTGGAAAATATTCCCGCCCCCCCATGGCTCCTCCGATACACATGAGAGCGAAAATCCCTCCCAGAAGTGTCCCGATTTCACCCAATCCCATCTTGCGGAATCCCTGGGATAAATAGTACATCGGCCCGCCGTGAACCTTTCCATTCTCGTCGATCTGCCGGAATTTCACACCCAAAGTGCATTCCACAAATTTGGATGACATACCAATGATCCCCGCGAGGATCATCCACAAGGTGGCCCCAGGACCACCAATGGTGACAGCGACGGCTACTCCGGCAATATTGCCCAATCCGACAGTGGCAGACAGCGCCGTCGTCAGGGCCTTGAAATGGCTCACTTCTCCCGCACTCGAGGAATCCGAATACTTTCCCCGAACTGTCCGAATCGCCAATCCGAACAATCGCAAGTTTGGAAATCCGAAGTACAATGTCGACCATATCCCGGCACCCAAGAGCCAGATCAGCACGAATGGAAACTTCGTCTCCAGATTGAAAGGCACCTCCACAGTCAATCCACCATCAACCCAGGCAAGATGAAACCTGTCCTCCTTCTGGATGCGGATTGGCCAGAATATCATAGCCTCAAAAGCATCCGTCATGGGACCGATGAAATCATTTATCTTCTGATCAATGCTGACACTTTCT
>JAJOIW010000030.1 GCA_021209225.1 Verrucomicrobiota bacterium | reverse complement strand
TTCTCAATCAGATAGGTGTCCGATTGAACCGGTCCCACATTGAGAAAGATTGGCAGTGGGTATATGGAGGCTTCTGGTGCCATGCCCCGGAAATCAGCCTCCGGATCGGACCCATAAGCTGCGGGTTCCCCATCCTCATCCGGACCAGGTGAGCTGAGACCAGAACTGGCAATACTTCCCGCCACATGGGTTCCATGGCCATCGAAGTCCCTGATGGACGATGGGTCCGATGGGTCCCCAGGTTGAACGCGTCCCTGTAAATCGGGATGGGTCGCATCCACGCCTGTATCATTGACGTTCACCACTATCCCCTTGCCACTGAGTTCAAGGTAATTGGTGGATGACAAGGAATCCGGGGCAATCCCCAGGCGGGTGCGGGCCAGGTCATTCGCCAGTTTTCTGGGGTGGAATGTCTCAATGATCATCACCTGTGAACTATGGGCGATTTTCACCCAATCCTGGAAGTCAGGTTGAATGACAACCGCTGGTCCGAAAGGGGTTGTTTCCTCCACCATGATCCGCCCCCCCAAGGATTCGATCTCTGCTCTCAGAGTGTCACTTGTTCCGGGGAATCCCACCACGCTGATCCATTGATCCTGCTCCAATGGCAGATTTTTCACCGCTTTCTCCAAAAGAGTTTCTTTGAATTTAAAGTAGGGTTCCCAGGGAATTATGGTTTGAATACCTGCCTGATGACCGAGTGATTCAATATTCTGTGCCTGCCCTTCAACAAGCAGTGCGTTGTTGGGAATGTAGGAGACGACACGTCCTCCATTGACCTCCATCCGCACATAGTCCGCCTGGGTGAGCCGATGGTCAAACTGCACAACATATGCTCCCACCGGACCTTGTGATCTCAAGTGATCAGGAATATCCAGATCCAATGGCTCGGACGTATCCAGTGAAGCATTCTCCAGAAGGATGGCCTGTTCCGAGCGAATGAGTTGACTGAGCGGTTTTCCAGAATTGAGCAACCGGTAGGGATGCCGGGAATCCGCCGGGGATTGAGCTGAATCACGAGCAGGAGATGCACTTTCCTGAAAGCCCCCATTCTCTGGCTGCTCATCCCGGGAGCTCAGCTCTGCATCGGTTGAAGTCAGGTCAAATGCGGATGATCTGTCGGGTGTGTGATCCTGGCCTTGAGCATCATTCTGACTGCTGTTGAGAGAGATGGCTGGTACAGAACGATGCCTGTCGTTCCTCCTATCGATGACCTGCCAGGTTATCAGAACGGCTAGCACAAAGACCAAACTGGCTACTGCGAATATGTGACGTGAAAGTCGCATAAATATTTTCCATAGTCTCAGAATGAAACCTCTTCACATGCCAACCACTGTGGTGGCAGGAAACTCACGAAACGAGATTTCATCACTGATAATTAAATTTAGTTAATAAATGTTTAATGGCCAAGGAGTTAATGTCAGACCGGCGGATTGATTCCAGCAACCATCCGGTTTCCCATAGACAAGGAGACAAGAACTGGAGGAAGGTGCCAAATGATCGGAATCTGCCATCTTTTTGACACGATTACTCCGTTGGGCTGACAACTGAGAATGATTCGGTTCGATGTCGTAGGACTCCGTTGGAATCAGTGTAAAATTCTATGAGTGTTTTAGTGACGTATTCACTGGTCGGCACGTAATTTGTGACCAGGCCGTTGAATTGATCCGCTGTCCCGACCACTGAGCGATCCGCAGGCCGCAATGCCTGACCATATGCATAAACCACTATCCGTGGATCATCGTCTTTGACAAGTGACAGCATTTGTCGGGGTATCGCTTCCATGGTCTCATCGGTGATCATTCCAGATCCAAGGTAGGGAGAACTGATTGTCAATTCTGGGGCTGCCAGAATCCCACCCAGATACGGGAAGAGGCTCAATCCACCTTGTCGCTGCGGAGGGAAGGATTGGCGTGCCAGGTTGATACCATCAATCAGGTTGTAGATTTCTGAGGTTGCAGGGGTAATGACCCGGTCCTCAATTTCTGCATCGGCCACAGATTTAAGCCGGATACCTCCCAATATGGCGGACCAGGCTGCCCGATTGGTCTGGTTGACTGAAAGCAGGCCCCGGCTGGAATTGTCATTCAGTGAGGTGGTGAAATGACTCAGTATGCTCCAATCGTTGGTGGGATGGGTCATTTGCGGAAAGGGATGTCCGGTCCAGCTCCGCCACTGTCTGAGAGTTATTTTATTATTTCCTGGTCCTTCACTTTTGAGGTAGATGGTTTGCCATGGTGTCCCCCGGTGGATGGCACCGAGAGCCCCGATGTTGGGATATTTATATCCAAGAGTCCGGTTATAAGCAGGAAGCTGAAAAAGGGATGGTTCCGTGACAGAGGGATCTTTGAGGGCTGGATTTCTTGGGTCATTGCTGGCGTTGGACGAAGCCTGAGCCTGCGATTTGGACGGGTTTCCACCCCATGGGTTGAAGCGGTCATTGAGAGCCAGCAGGTTGTTGTTGGTGATATTCTGGCTGAACATCTGGGTGAGCGGAATAAACTGCGCCTGATCGCCAGGCTGATCGACATCCATCAGATCAGATAACGTGTAATGAACAAGTGGGTCATTGGCCTGCAACAGACTCCGCCAACGGAATTTTGAAGTTGGACTATATGGCAACTGCATCGTCGTCGTCGTCCTCGGAATGGACGGGATACCTGTCGTGTTGATTCCCATGAAATCGCGGAAACCTTCAATGGCTTTTGCTTTGTCGTCCCCGGCGATCGGGTCCTGGCTGTGAGGGCGCCAATCGTTGGCGGCTCCACTGAGCGACTCATTGATCTGGTTCATGATGCCTTCATTGACCGGAACCGTGGAGCGTTCGTAATTGAAGGAGTTGGTGAGCCAGAAATTGGATTGCTGCTGCAGCTCACCGGACAGATTGTAAATGTTGGTCATGGGACTCAAATTCACAAAGTCGAGTATATGGCCTGTGGCCCTGTCCGCCATGTAGTAGGTGACACGATTGGTGGTGGCCAGGGACACCTGCAATGGGGTCAGCTCGGATTCAAAAACGATATTGTTCGTGCTCAGCAATGAATTGCGTATATACAGCTCGTTGGTGGCACTGACAAAATAGCCCAGGAGAGGCATTCTGAATGAAGCATCCTTCTGTGCCGTCGTGGTGAAGGTGGCATCACTGGATCCTGGCCACCCATCGGCAGGAATGGATTCGACATTGCTTCGGAGAAATTCACGTGAACGGATCAAGCCATTCTGATTATAGATTCCGACACCAAAGATGTTCGTGGCACCCAAAGTCACTTCCCGAGGGAATGCTGTCCGGGCTGAATTCCAGGATTCCAGACCGACAACATTTGAGAGGCTGAGAAAATGGAGTTGCTGGAAAACTTTGGGTCGGTCGAAGGTCTCAAAGGGCGACCGCTTGGAGGCAATGACTTTGCGTGTGACTGTGGCATGGGTCTCAAAAAGAACCTCGTTGAAATTAGGAACGTTCTGCCGGGCGGCGATGACGTATGGAACGCCGTAGATATTGCCGTTGGGGTTGAGGCTGGATTGCAGTTGTGACACATCCTGTTGGCGGGACAGATCATACCAGGGCTGGTTGGTGATGAAATCCAGGCCTCTTTCCCCAAGCATCAGCCAGTTGGTAATGGCGATGGAACTGTCGGGAAGTCTGCCAAAAACAGGCCGGAATACCATAGGAAAGGTGAAAATGGAATTGTCGCTGAGACGAATCTGGCGGCTCTCTGTGATATTGCCGTGGTAATTGGCATCCACAATATTGGCGCACATCTGAAGAACCTGATGAATTTCCGGGCCGTAATTGAAATTCGGATAGATGGAGATGTTGGTAATGGAGATGTCATTCGGCGATCGTCCCAGAATGCGGAATCGTTCTTTGAGCATGCGATCCGCCACTTCGAGGAACTGGATCTGTGGGTTCCAGGGGAGGAACTCCGAGGTTCTGAAGCGTGTGTCTCCCACAGGCAATGTTACCGATCGGTTCAATTGCGAACGATTGTCGTAATTGAGATGGATGCGGTCTCGATTGGCTGGGAGTGAATCCACACCCAGCTGGCTCAACATTTTATAGAATGTGTAGCGGTTTTCGGAATCGTTGTTCAGGAGATTGGTCATAGAGGCGGTCATGCGCCAGGCGAACCCGCCGCGGGACGTGTCCCCGGAAGTGAGAGAATAGGGACGGCCAGCTGTGAACAATTCCTGAGGATCGTAATAAATTTGTGGGGAATCTGACCCAAACCACTTTCGGGCAACAGGTTCATCCTCATCTCCAGTGGCCGTGGTGAGCAGTCCGTCCCCAAAGTTATCGGATCCATCGTCCCGGAACGCATCGATCAATCCCACTTTATTGACAGTGCTGGCAAAATGGTTGATGGGTTCGCTCAACGACAAATACCCTCCAGTTCGCGTGGTGATGTTCGTCAATCGATAAAGCATCAGGTCCAGAGAATCGGTGAACGCTCGACCGAAACTCGAGCCCACCAGGTTGGTATTATAGTTATAATCCCAGAAATTCGTGTTGAGTTCATGCAGGAATGCAGCCAGGTTGATCTCCCAGGCCCCTGCCCCTTGATTGCGATAGTAGCCCTCGGCAGTCGCCTGGCCACCCAGATTCGCCTGCTTCACCTGGTTGTGAATATAGTTGATATCGAGACTGCGTCCGGTCGGCAGAGCATAGAAGAGATACCTGCCTATAAACCGGTTTGTGGCCGAGTGCGGGAAATCCGGATTTTCCAGAACGCCAATCCATTGTGGATCTCCGCTTAAAAGTTGAAATTCATTCGAGAGTCTTCCATTGCGTATGAGTTGAATCACGCCGGTGTCCTCAAACGCACGATTGCGATTGATGTCGAGAAAAAACCGGAACTCATTGGTTGGCCGCCGATTGACAATGGATTGATAAAAGACCGGCGGTCTGGGGTCTATCTGGAGGTTGGCTATATTCTGTATCAGGTCGGCATTATTGAGATCTGCCCCATTGTTGCGCTGGAAATAGTTGACGTTCCCGGCATTAGCCACACCTGGCAGAAATCCGGTCGGATTATAATAATTTGTGGAAACCAGCAAGTCGATGGAACCAAGGGCATTGTCGCGAACCATGCGCGAGACAACTTCGGCCGCAGCCCGCTCGGAAGCCATAACAGCCATCTGCTTGGCGATTGTGAAGTCAGTCGACGCAATGACAGATGCGCGTTCCCGGCGTGTCACACCAAGAAAGGCAATTGCCATAATCGTGACTATGGAGAGCATAATCACAGTGGTGACGAGCGCAACGCCCTGTCTATTGTGGAAAGGATTCATCATTATTGATAAAGGGCGGTGGAAACTCTTTTGCGGATGACGTGGATCTCCGGCAGTTTGGATTCGAGAAAGCTCCGGGCCTGGGCGGTATTGGATTCCGCCAGGGCAATGAGCTGCTGCATGATATCGTCTTGTAAAATCATCAACTCATACTCCATCTGAGCCGGAACCAGGGCCCCGCCTCCGGTCAATCCACTCAAGGAATTCGAACCAGGATTGAATTTGGCAAGCAATGGATCCGCCGCATTCTGCCACCACTGACCATTGGATCCGAATGGAGTCCAACGATTGTGGATGACCCCACGCACGATCTCCTGGAATGGCCGGGTTGGATCATTGATGGAAGCGAGTGGTCCGGCACGGAATGTGGCGAGGTGCCCGCGCACAAGTGCCTCTGTCATTTGCGATGCCTGAAAGGTGCGGGTGAAACGGTACAGGGTGGATATTTGTGGAATGGTGGGCGGACGGGACCCGCCTGCCCAATTCAGCTGCATCGGAAAATTGTAGTAACCAATCATGGTGACGACATCATTGGTGCGGGTGAAAAACACGACGTTCTGCTGGGCCAGGAAAACTGTGGTCCCGGCGGCAATTGTGCCCAGCCAGTTCTGTGTGGATCGCGCATCTATCCACACATTATAGGGATAATCATTAAAATTGAGGTTGGTGGGCAGAGCGACTCGACCGAGTGAGATTTCCAGAGGATTGACTGTCAATCCAGCAATATCTCGGTCGAATATTTCTCCGGTGGCGCGGGCAGCTTCCAGAACGTCGACCTGGGCAATTCCAGCACGGAAGGCTTTCTGTGTCTGATCAAAAATAGAATAAAGGGCCACCGTGATGATGGTTGTTATGGTCACAGCCATGAGCATTTCCAGGAGTGTGAAACCTGCTCGCGGATTCTTAACTCTGGTTCTGGGATGAAGATGGGAAGGATTCATGGTGGGCCTGATTATTGGGTTTGGTATTGGCCGCGGTTAAAGACGAACAAATTTCGACTGCGGGGGTCCTGTTCCAGAGTGCCTGCGACATACGTCCTGTAAGTGCGTGAATTGCGTCCCAAAGAATATGTGCCGGCAGCTGGATCAAAGTTATTCACCGGCCAGCGAATCTCCAATTCGACCTCCCACAGATTTGAGCTGAGGGCCGCCTGGCGTAATAACTCCCCCTGCCCCGCAGGCCCGGCAGAATTGAGGTTATTGAATGCCGTGGATGTGGTATTGTCCTGGCCATATCCTGAAAAAATAGTTGGTGTGACTGCCGGATGAATGCTCACTTTCATTTCATAACGCAAGGCAGAATCGGAATACGCTGGGGAGAGATCTGAAGCCCTTCCAGGAATGGCGCGCACGATGGCCCGCACTTCATTTTCCTCGATGATCCTCAGTCCTTGGGCGGGGGTGAATACTGCATCGGGCGTTGAGGGCACAGTGCCCAGATCCCAACTGGGGGTGGAGAGTAACTTGCGGATCACCTGCCGGGAGTTCCAGGAAAATCCCAGACCGGTTGTCCGGGTGCGGTTATACAGCACAGTATTGGCAGCGCGGGTGGAGTGATTGGTTCTTGTGACTGAAATCTGATCGACATGATCGGCGACAAAGAGTGGCCCAAACTGCATGCCACTGCTGCGGATCAATTGCAGGTAATAGTCAGCTTCCAGGTCGATGATGGTATCCTCCCGGTTTTCTCTCTGCACATTCAGGCCGGCTGGCAGAATGCCGAGAATGGCGACCATGGCCACTGCGACAATCGCCAGACTGATCGCTATTTCAATCATCGTGAATCCCCGACGATGATTGTGGCTCCTCATCATTTGAATTTCTGACACTGGCGGATATGGGTTCATGGGGTAAATGGGGTGGATTTGAGCAGGATTAGCCGCCATTGTTTGGTACTTCAAAAACGCGCGACCGGCCGGTCAGCCAGTTAATCTGAATGAAGCGGCCCGGATCGGTCTGATCAACAATTAAATCTGTGACGGCAGTGGAAAGGAATCGGCCCGCATTGTCTTTGGGATAGACAACACTGGATTTTCTGAGGCGGACAAATTCATCAAACGGAACAGCCAATTGCCCGGATGGCTGGAAAGCGATGTAGGCAAACCGGCCAGGCACTTGTCTTCTCGTGTTATTCCACTCGGTATCCACCGGAATGGCCAGATTGTGAAACGACGGAATGTTTTGAGGAAGCATGTTCTGGGGAGTTTCCCCAAGGTAGAGATGCGGGCGGTTTGTCGGGGCAATTCCGGAATTGAAAACGGTCCGGGTGCGAGTGGAGCTGTTCAGGGAAAAGTAGCCGAGCTTGGTCGGTTCAAAGGTCACTCCATCCGGCAGTGTGCGCCACTCGGTCAGGAATTTTTCGGTCGGTCTGCCCGGCTGATCCCCAACACTGGATCGGGAATAGATGGCGTATGAGCGGTATTTGAGACCTGCCAGAGAGGGAATATCATTGTTGGGATCATCCGCCACCATGAGAAATAAAACGGTGGATCGGGTGGACAAGGCTAACCGACGTGCATACGAAAGATCATCCAGCACCTGTCTGACGGCCCCATCCATGGCATTGCTCTGTCCCAGACCGGAAAAGGCAGGGAAAGCAATGGATGCCAGTATCCCGATGATGCTGATGACCACCAGAAGCTCCAGAAGAGTGAATGCCCGCTTACTCTGGCCATTCAGGGATCGGCAGGGATGGATGTCCTCCACGCCCGTCGAACAGCCTATGGGCTGGTTCTGATTCCGGGGCAGGTATTGTTCAGATTCGTGCATGAAGATTTCCTGACTTTTATGAATCCACTGAAGACTTGAATTGCTTTGAGGAGATTCCAGCTTGTTTGATGAATAATGACCGTTGGGATAAACGGATTACCAGCTGATGACGTTATCTTTGTTGGCTCCAGCATTCGCTGGAACTGTGCCATCAACCAAACCATCCGGCCCCATGGACCACACCATCACCCGACCCTTGTGCAGAAATCCGAGATTGGGTGTGGACGGTTGGACCGCCAGTCCATTGAAACCAATATTTCCCGACTGTCGGGAAATCCCAGGAAGGCTGTAAAATGCATCCTGAACAAACCCGTCAAAATTGAGATCCACGGAGATGATATACGGATTTCCCCAGGGATCCCGATAGACTCCATCAGGTCCGATGCCTGGGCGTGTATTGTCTGAAACGTTTTTTCCATTGAGAAAGACGGTCTTTCTCTGGTTGAGATTGTTGTTCGTGTTCGGTGTCTGGCGGCCGTTGGGGAATTGTTCGACAGCTGTCAGGATCGCAATTAATTCCGCATTGCTCTCTTTGTATCCCACGTTGGTATAGACTTGGGGCATTGGGGTCGTGGGTCTTGGACGTGTCAGGACGCCTCCGATGGCCCGGTCAAATGTGCCGTAGGTGAAATCGGTGATGGTGTTATTGACAGCGGCTCTGGCTTCTTTCGAGGCGGGTGTCCGACTGTAGGTGGAAAAATACTGCTCAATCGCCCCTTTGATACTGCTGATCTCACTGGTGGCCTGCGCAACCCGCGCTTTGTCTTTGGCTTTCCCCAAGGCAGGGATCAACATACTGGCCAGAATGGCAATGATGGCAATGACCACAAGCAATTCAATCAAGGTGAATCCCTGAGATCGGCTTCCCATGTTTTTGTTAATGTTTCCAGATTTCATTTTTAAATATAAGTAATGGATGTTGATGTCAGGTCGGTTTCAGGTCAATCGATTGTCCGCACAAATTTCTTTCCTGATGCAGACCATGAGACGTCCGGCTGGATATCACTCCGTTTTCCAATTTCCGATACGCTTCACCTCATATTGTCCACTTTCATTGACGATAGGCATTTCAGCCCAAAGGTCAAAAGTGGCAGGATTATTGGTCGGGTTCGATGAATTGTAATACCATACATTCAACGATGTGTTCCCGAGAGGATTGCGGTCCTGAAACTGCTTCGGCCATGGCGAAGGAACGGACAATAACGTGACCCTGCCTTGCGGCTTCGGTGCCGCATTGACAATGGCTCCATCCACCTGAACCAAATCCGATTGCTTGAATCCATCGAAAGAACTTTTCAAGCTGGCTGGATCTTTAGCGGAATTCTGGAATCCACTCATGCCGAACCAGGATACAACCTGATTATCATTCAGGGCGTACTCAGCGGGATCCCCATTCGCGAGATAGGATTTTGTATTCAGATCCACAAGCACTCCATTGAGCTCATAATAGAGGGGATTCAGAACTGGGTTGACGATGGGTTTGCCGTATTGAGTGTAACGGATCTGGCCGCTGACAGTTTTTGTCTGGTGGTCCGGTGGATAGAATCCGGTCTTGCTTTTGTATTGTTCAATTGCAGTGATGAGTTTATTCAATTGGCCTTCGATGCGTTTTTCCGTGCTGGAGGTTTTTGCAATACTGATGACACCAACGGTCATCGCCGCCAGGATGGAAATCACCCCAATCACAACCAGCATTTCAAGCAGGGTGAAGCCACTGTGGCGTTTTTCAGCTGTATATCTCATTCTGGAATTTTTAACGGACCGGATCATAATCAGAAGTTATTCACATTTTCAAAGCAAAGATTGATAAGATTTTACTCCCCCGGATTGTTGGGAAGCTCCTGTTCCATGCGTTCGGCAAGCCATTGCTTCATCATACTCTGGTAATTGAGAAACCGGGTGCGTGCCATGCGTTTGATCCGGGCTAACATTTTTGCATCGATGCGCAAAGAAATGGTGACCGATTCTCCCGGGGACGATTTGGATCCCATAGCAGATGATTCCATGAGGCCCACGGACAACCGGTTCATGGACCAATACGCGGCTTCAGCAATTTCATCCTGAAAGAATGGAACCTCCTCCCATTGCTTGATGGGATGAATGTGCGCCACAGGAGGACGTGAGTCGCCCGCTTCCCTGCCCTGAAATTGAAATTGTGGTTCAGCCATATCCTGGATAGGTCAAATAATCTGTCCCTCAGTGGTTCACATCCATGTCTCCGGATTCAAGCCATGAGCGATTCGTTCATTTGTTTAAGGTAAAAATAAGCTTCCTCATGCACGCACTCGCGTGAATAGATGATGCGAATGATCTTTCCGTTGGTCGAGTAGACAGAGATGACATTCTTCCCATTCATACTCCGACCAATGTTGAAATATCTGGATCTCGAGCCAAACGCCGAACTGTCGGGCAGTATCTTGACTGAAAATGGATCTTCGAAGGATTCCTCAATCTCAACCATCGACAACCCATTTTCCGTCAGATCAAAAGGCAGTTGGTTCCAGTCAAACTCCATAAGTTTCGGTTTTGTCTATACAATGTAATGACATCGAAGGGATTTGTCCACCGTTGAGACGAAAGTATCAGAGAAAATTTCCAGTGGGATGATTCAGTCAGGCGTTCCGGCGATTAAGAATGCGAGAGGGAAATAACCGGGAGTGAGACATAAGGGGCCCGATCCCTAAAGGATAAGCCCAGCTCGGGAATCAAGCTGGGCGAGTTCTTGGGAAGAAAACAGCTGGGAGGGTGGATGAATCAGTTTCCACCCAGTTTTTCGATCATGACAATCAGCGGGAGGAACATGGCAATAACGATCGATCCCACGATCACAGCCAGGAAGACGATCATAATCGGTTCAATGAGTGAGGTCATGGCCGCCACGGCATTGTCGACTTCCTCATCGTACTGATCCGCGATCCGCAGGAGCATCTCAGGAAGAGCTCCGGTTTGTTCACCAACCTCCACCATACTGATGACCATAGGAGGGAATATACCACCTTTGGCCGCTTCGAGCGGGCGGGTGATGGGTTCCCCTTCTTTGACTGCTTCATGAATTCCGGCGACCGCATTGGAGATCACCATATTTCCCGCTGTCTCCTTCACGATGTTCAGGGATTGCAGGATGGGAACGCCCGACGATACCAGCGTGCCCAGGGTTCGGGTGAATCTCGATATGGCAACCTTACTCAGCACCGGGCCTGTCACCGGAATTTTCAGGCTGACCAAATCCAGCACATACCGACCGAATTTGGTTTTGCTGAAAATGATGAAAGCAATCCAGATTCCAACCCCGCCAGCAAGGATGTAGAGGATTCGAAAGCGGATGGCATCGGAGATTTTGAGAACGATTTCCGTGAAGGCCGGCAAGGCGGCTCCCTCAAGCATGTCATCGAAGATCTCCTTGAATTTGGGAATAACAAAAACCATGAGGATGGCGAGGATAAGTACCGCAACCACCAGCACAGCCACCGGGTAGAACATCGCAGCCACGACTTTCCCCTTGATTTTCTCAGCCTTCTCCATGAACTCGGCCAAACGTTTGAGCACGAGCTCCAGCACACCACCAATCTCCCCGGCCTTCACCATATTGACGTAGAGCTTGTTGAAGGATTTTTTATGGAGTGCCAAGGCCTCGGAAAATGTGGCACCGCCTTCGACTGCACTGGCCAGTTGCCCAATAATTCTACCATGAGCTGGCTTGACGGCCTGTTTCTCTAGAACCTTCAGCCCCCTCAGGAGCGGCAAGCCTGCTTCCTGCAGGGTAGCCAGCTGGCGGGTGAAAATAGATAACGGCTTGGTGGTGAATTTCCCCCCTGCCCCAGGAAAAGAAAATCCACCTTTCTTGGCTCCAGCCTTGCCCCCACCGCGGGCCGGGGATTTTTTGGCCGACCTGGCGACCCCGGCTTTTACAGCCAAGGGGGCAATTTTTGTAGGATACATGCCCATATTCTTAAGGGCAGTAATTGCGTCGTTCTGGGAGGGGACTTCCAATTCGCCCTTTTTTTCCTTCCCGGCCGCATCTAGAGCTACATAACTGAATTTAGGCATGTTTTGTATTGAGTGAAGGTAATTTAGCAGAATTCTTGATTTGCAGCAATGGTAAAGCTGAGCATCAGGTGTATTTGAGGACTTCGTCGATAGTGGTTTCCCCTTCGAGAATGGCTTTGATCCCATCCTGTCTGAGCCCGCGCATTCCTTCCTCAACAGCTTTGTCGCGGATGACCAGTGTGGGCGCCCGCTCATTGATCAGGTTGGCAATTTTCTCAGAAATCTTCAGTAGCTCGTAGATGCCCTTCCGGCCCCGATACCCGGTGTCGTTGCACCCACTGCATCCATTCCCAAAATAGAAGGACTTTCCTTCAATGTCCGAAAGGGCCAAACCGAGGGCATCCAATTGGGTTTTAGTGGGTTCAAAAGTAGTTCGGCAGCGCTTGCAGATAGTTCTCACCAGGCGCTGAGATAAAACGCCTCTCAGCGTGGAGGACACAAGAAAGGGTTCGACTCCCATGTCGACAAGACGGGTGACCGTTCCCGCGGAATCATTCGCGTGAACAGTGGTCATCACCAAGTGTCCGGTCAGGGAGGCTTGAATGGAAATCTGGGCTGTTTCCAGATCCCGCATTTCGCCAACCATGATGATATCCGGGTCCTGACGAAGAAAGGCTCGGAGAGCCGCTAGAAAAGTCATACCTGTGCCCGACTTCACCGGAACCTGCATGATGCCGTCCAAATCATATTCGACTGGTTCCTCGGCGGTCAGGAGCTTGCTTCCCGGGTCATTGACCCGCTGCAGGCAGGAATAGAGAGTGGTGGTTTTGCCCGATCCGGTCGGCCCGGTGACGATGAAAATGCCGTTAGGTTGATTGACAATGAGATCCACTCCCTTGAATACGTCATCCGGCATCCCCAGAACAGTCATATCGAGCTTTTGGGATGTCCTATCCAGAACCCGCAGCACAATAGATTCCCCAAACTGAGTTGGCAGCGTGGAAACCCGCAACTCCACCTGTTTATCCCCCAGATTCAACGGGATACGTCCATCCTGAGGTTTGCGTTTTTCATCCACCTTCAGGTCAGCCATCACTTTGATGCGCGAGGCAATCTGGCTGGATAGTTGGTGTGGCGGCGCTTTTAATTGCACGAGGGCTCCGTCAATGCGGTAGCGGATCTGAAAGTTCTCTTCAAAGGGCTCGAAGTGAATGTCACTGGCACGGTCTTTGACCGCCTGAATCAGGTAGGCATTGACCAGGCGGGTGACATCGGTCGCATCGGCGTCCTCCATACTGATAACCGCAGCGGAGGACTCATCCAATAAGGCGTCATTGTGGGCATAAGCATCTCCCATCTCCTTGAGAATGTCCCCATAGCCAGCCCCTTTGCTTTTGGCATAATACTTATCGATGTAGTTGGCAATTTTCTTGGGATCCGCGACCACCACCTGAATTTCCTTGCCTATTGTGAAAGCAAATTCATCGAGACGTGACGGATCGAGTGGATCGACAAATGCCACCCGCAGCGTGTCATCATACAATTCGAGTGGGAGCACCTGAAACATCTGCGCTGTGTTTGCGTCGACCGCTTTGATCGCTTCTTCTGAGGGCTCCTGTTTATCGAGGTTGATATATTCGGTGGACAGTGAGTCCGCCACTGTCTGCATGATGGAGTCCCGATCCATGATTTCCAGGTCAACGGCGGTCTGGATGGGATTTTTTCCGGTGCGTTCTGATTCGTCAGCCACCTCCTGGAGCTGCTGATCATCTGCTAGCCCCATTTCGTATAAGAGATTAAGAACTGGTATGGTGCTGAAGTCGGCCATGGTCGTGAATTTCTGGTTCGGGTTTCTGAGTGATGGTCTGAAATGGATGGTGAAATCTCCCGGGTTTTTTACCCTTCGGCCTCCTGGAGGGCACGCTCTTCCTCAAGCTCCTGAAGTTTTGCCATAACTGAAGTGGGGTCCTGAGACTTGGTGATCACATCCTCCTGGGAGATCTTGCCTTCCTTGTATTTCTCAATCAGGAATCCATCCAGGGTGATCATGCCATATTTTGCCCCGGTTTGGATGTCCGAGTTGATACGGAAAGTTTTATTATCGCGGATCAATGCCCCAATGGACGGGGTGTTGACCATGATCTCGAATATGGCAACCCGGCCTGGCTTGTCCACGCGTTTCAACAGAAGCTGGGAGATGATCGCCTGGGTCACCGTGGAGAGCTGGATCCGGATCTGTTCCTGCTGGTTGGTGGGAAATGCGTTGACTATCCGGTCAATGGTCTTGGCGGCGCCTGTGGTATGGAGGGTTCCGAACACGAGGTGACCGGTTTCAGCAGCCGTGATAGCCGCCTCAATGGTTTCCAGATCCCGGAGCTCTCCCACGAGAATGACATCCGGATCCTGACGCAATGCCCGGCGCAAGGCTTCAGCAAAGCTCGGCACATCCACGTGAACCTCCCGCTGGGTGATGACCGCCTCCTTGTGGTCATGGTAATATTCGATGGGGTCCTCAATAGTGATGATGTGGGCGTCATCCCGTTCCTGGTTGATGATATTGATCATGGATGCCAGGGTTGTCGATTTGCCGGAACCGGTTGGTCCGGTGACCAGAACCAGGCCCCTTGGCTTCCATAAAAGCTCCTTGACCGACGGCGGAAGACCAATTTTCTCCATGGTCAACATTTCTGATGGTATCTGCCGCAACACCATACCGTAGTGACCACGCTCCTTGAAAACACTCACCCGGAATCGTGCCATGGTCCCGAAGGCGAAACCGAAGTCGGCGCCTCCTTTTTCGCGAACCTGACGGATGTGGTCCTCTGATGCTATGCTGCGAACCAAGTCTTCGCAGGTTTCATCAGTCAATTGAGGACCATCCACTTTGACCAACGTGCCATGAACTCGGATAACAGGTGGAATGTTGACCCGAAGGTGGAGATCGGCAGCACCTTGCGTAACCATCAGGTGCAATAAATCGGACATTTGGTAACCCATACTCGTTTATTCTATATGCTGATTATTGAAGTCAAAAAGTGATAAATTGCGACGACAGCTTTTTTTATCAGTGGGAGTCGGTGGCGGTAGCGCGGATGACGGCACGTGTGGTCGTTGCGCCTGCTATGGCCTTTCTGATGCCGTCCTCCCGGAGTGTCCGCATTCCAATTGCTCTGGCGTGGGCGCGCAATTCGTTGGCGGTTGCATTCCGGAAAATCAGGCGCCTGGAGTCGTCATTGAGAACAAAAACCTCGAAAAGACCGAATCGACCTTTGTAACCGGTTTTATTGCAGACCGAGCAGCCTTTGCCGTGTGTGAAGTTGGCATTTTCGATTTCATCCAAATTGATACCGAGCATTTCCAGATCCTCCTTGGGTGGAAGAGATTTTTCTGCACAACTTTTGCAGACTTTCCGCACCAGTCGTTGCGCCATGAGGCCTCGAGCCGCGGAAGCCACCAGGAACGGCTTGATCCCCATGTCGACAAGTCGGGTCACGGCACTGGGAGCATCATTCGTGTGCAGTGTGGAGAAAACCAGGTGGCCCGTGATGGATGCCTGCATAGCAATAGATGCGGTTTCCAAATCCCGGATCTCCCCGAGCATAATGATGTTCGGGGCTTGTCGCAACATGGCTCTCAACGCCGCAGAGAATGTGAACTTGATATCATTATTGACTTGGACCTGGTTGATTCCAGCAAGCTGATATTCCACCGGATCCTCAACGGTGATAATTTTTCTGTCGGGTTTGTTGATGAAGTTCAGGCAGGAGTAAAGTGTGGTGGTTTTTCCTGATCCCGTTGGACCGGTCACAAGCAGAATGCCATCCGGCAGACTGATCAAACGCTCAAAAGTCAACTGGTCATCCGCAAAAAATCCCAGTTCAGCCAGGCCGAGCTTCAGTCCCTCTTTGTCGAGGATACGCATGACGATACTTTCACCGTGGGAGGTGGGAAGGCAGCTGACACGGAGATCGATGGTTTTCCCACCGGCCACAGGCGTCTGAATACGACCATCCTGGGGAATCCGTTTCTCGTCGATCTTCATCTTCGCCATGATTTTAAGGCGGCTGATGATAGGGGGAAAAAGACGTCTCGGAGGGCTGGGCTGCGCCATGCACACCCCGTCAATGCGGTATCGGATGCGGAACTCATGTTCCATTGGTTCCAGGTGAATATCCGAGGCGCCAATCTTGTAAGCGTCCAGTATAATCTGGCTGACCAGGCGTATGATCGGAGTATCGGCATCCAGTTCCCCGCCATCATCTGCCAGATTGCCAATGTCAGACAGGGTCATCTCACCAACGT
Source organism: Verrucomicrobiota bacterium (assembly GCA_021209225.1). Classification (GTDB taxonomy): domain Bacteria; phylum Verrucomicrobiota; class Verrucomicrobiia; order Limisphaerales; family JAJOIW01; genus JAJOIW01. The sequence goes on along the minus strand of JAJOIW010000030.1, from coordinate 16,900 downwards.
TGCCTTCAGTGATGTCCTGAATCATTTTGGCAACCCCTTCGTCGTTGGACTCGTAATACCGGTTGAGGCTTTCTTCGATGTCCTGCTCCGTGGCGATATTGACGTTGACGACGGCGTTCAGACTCTGCTCCAGGCCATCAATAGCCTCAAGATCCGACGGATCAGCAATGGCCACCGTAATTTCCCCTTCTGTTGCAAAGACTGGCACTGCCCGGTATTTTTTTGCCAGGTGTCTGGGCACCGAAGCAATCACTTCATCGCTCAGTCTCAGTTCACCTAAGTTGACATACTCCTTTCCGAAGTAGGCCGCTTTGGCATGTGCAAGGTCGAGTGTGCGCAACACGTCGCTTTTAACGAGTGTGTCGACGACACCATCGCCGGTGGAGTCCGCATCGAGTTGGGCATTTTCGACCTGTTGTTGGGTCACAAATCCCAGCTCGACCAAATTTTCTAATAGATAATCGTCAGAGCTAGCCACGGTAACTTGATTTCTGTTGGGCTGTCTTCGTTCAAACGGCCTGGTCAGGCATGGAAACGGCGAGGATCATATCGGTTCAAAAGCCAATGTCAAACCCAGCTGTTTCCTGATCTTTTTGCCTGCGCTGAAATCCGGACACATGTCGGACAATCCAGCGCAGGCATGAACCAATAAACAACAAACCAAAGCCTTAAGCCAATGAATTTCCTGTAAAATTCGCATCCTGGATTCAGGGTGGGAAATCCATCCGTGGCATTCGTGCTCATTCTGTCGCCAAAACCTCACAAAAATCTCTCCAGACGGATCAATGGAGAACGGAGGACATAAAAAATGACACCTGGCAGAATGGACGGCCGCAGGTGTTTTTTTGTTTATTCTGGGGATGTTTGGAATTTTATTTCGCGGCCCGGTGGTGGCATGGATGTATTCGGGCAGGAAAGCGGTGGTGGGGTGGAGGTTCCGGAGGTGCAGGGAAAATTGGCTGCTCCCGATTCGATTTCCAACAGGTCCGATGCATTGAAAGGGACACAGTTCATGTGGTTATCCCGAATCCAGAGATGAGAGACCTGGAAAATCACCCCGCCAGTGCGACTGATAACCTGCACAGAGGTGCCACACCGCACAATCCTTCTGCTCAAAATCATTGAAGATGCGCTGAAAATTGCCGGGTTCCCAGCAAACATGCTTTACACCCCGAAAACTCATCGCATGATGAAGACGAAAATATCTGAAGTGATGAATATAAATGGGAAAAACATAATCCTTGGGCTCAGCCTGACAACTACTCTGATTGTTGGAAGTGCTTGCAGCAAAAACACTGATTCATCAGCTGGAAATGAGCTGGGGACAAGTACGAATGAAGTGTCCGTCGAGGCAGTGACATCATCCACCCCTGCCCCGGCATTGAATCAGGCCGCCCCATCCAGCCAGACCATGGCGGAATCAGCGCAAAAACCTGGGATACTGCCGGTTCCCCCCATGCCAGCCGGCAATTCCCGCCCAGTTGAAGACCTCAGTTCTGTCCAACAGTCAGTCGCTGAAACAACCAGCAATCTGGTGAGCCAGGCGAAAAAAGCGATGGAGGAAATTCATGTGGACGCCACCCAGGCGGCGACGCTGTTGGTGGAGAATCCCGACGTGGTTGTTCTGGACCTCCGCACTCCAGGGGAGGTCGCCAAAGGAATGATCCCAGCTGCGATCAATATTGATTTCCGTGCCAGCGAATTCTCAGACAACCTGAAAAAGCTGTCCCGCGATAAAAAGTATTTGATTCACTGCCAGTCCGGCGGGCGCAGCACGCAAGCGCTGACGGTTTTCAAGTCGTTGGGCTTTGAAAAAATTTACCACCTGGATGGCGGGTATTCCGGATGGGAAAAAGCTGGACTGGAAACCAGCCAACCATAAAAGACAGAAACCTTATCCACCTGTCTCCGGGCTGATCTGAACGTATCCCGCGGGAAAGGGCATATCCACTTCCGCCCGCTTAACGTAAATCATTGATCAAGGGGGATGGCCATCAAGGATTGGTTCGTTCTCACAAAGATAAACTCCCGGCTCAGAGCGGGTGTGGCATAGATGGGTTCACCCGTATCCCAGGTATCCAATACCCGAAAATCACCGCCCGCTTCAATCGTGGTCACGACTCCGGATTGAGAACAGAAGAGAATTTTCCCATCTCCAGCTACGGGCGAAGCATAGTAATCTCCAACTGTCCCCAGTCTTTCCTGGAGATATTCAATGGTGCCATCCAATTGCTGAAAACAACTGACCATTCCTCCATTCCTGACCAGGTACAGGTGGTCCCGGTAGGCAAGCGGGGATGGAACATAGGGAAGTCCGCGCTGCTGTTTCCATGCAATGCGGGGGGAAGCCTTTTTCTCCTCCCCATCCCATTCGACCGCCAGTAATGCATTTTCAGATTTGCGGAATATCTCTATCAGGGATTCATACTCTCCAGCGGTGATCTCGCCGTCTTTATCAGCATCCACATAGGGAAAATGCATTTGAGCTGGACTTCCCGCTGGCGCTTCTTCCCGGGAAAGCACCCCGTCGTGATTGGCATCTCCGATCTGGAGAAGTTCAGAGAAATCCGGCAATCTGGAGACCCCTGCCCCCGCTGTCCATCCAGAGATGAAAATTTTATTGTTCGCGAGAACCGGGGTCGCGCACAGTTCGTTTGGCAGTCCGGAAACAGACCATTTCTCAGTTCCATCAATCAGGTCGTAGCAGACCGCGCGCAATGTGCCCGCGACCAGAACTCCCATAGGCTGGTTCCGGTGATTCAACACCAGTGGTGTGGAGAATCCACGCCGGAATCCTGGCCGACTCTTCCTCCATATTTCGTGCCCGGTATGCCGGTTCACACAGAGAATATAAGAATGGATGTCCTGGTCGAGGCAAAGAATGAGACGATCGCCAGCCAGCACCGGTGAGGTCCCGGCTCCATGCTGTGTGACAGGTGTTGGCAGTGGCAGAGCCCAAAGTAACTCCCCCCCCGGGAGATAGGCAGACTCAACCCGAAGGCTCCCGAGTACGCCACCAGTTCACCATCCTCTCCTATAGCGACTGAACTGGCAGCTGGACTCCCGTTGCGGTGACCCCGCTCCACTTCGCGGGCTTCGACGGACCAATCCCACAATACCTGACCTGTTGCCTGCTGATAGCTCCGGACGTGCCAGCGGTTCGATTCAAAGGAGGTCAGAATCAGGCAATTCCCAAAGAGACATGGGGACGAATGACCTGATCCCGATGCGATTCTCCAGGCTGGAGTCCTATTGGACAAATGTTCAGGTATTCTGCACTCTTCGCTGACTCCATTCCCATTCGGCCCACGGAACTGATCCCAACTTGGATCAGAGGTCCGGCCAGACAGCGGGAGCAGAAAAATCATCCCGGTTATGAAGGACTCCAGCAGTTTATTGATCTGAATCACGGCTGATATTCCAATCCATTGGGGGGCTCAGGATCGCGGTTTAAAACCTTTCGGCATGGCGCCTGAGCCAGGTTCCGGGGCCGCATCCGGCTCATCCACAATTTCAATTTCATATCCGAGCATCTCCAATCTTTCCCGGGCTTTTTTCCCGGCCGGGGTTTGGGGATGCTCGATGACAATCTGCTGCAGAAGTTCCAATGCCCTGTCCTGGTTGTTCAGTTTTCCTGTGTAGATATTGCACAGGTGAATGGCCATCCAGCTCCAACGAACAGCCGGAAGTGGCAAACGAAGAATATCCTCATACTCCATAGCCGCCGCTGAAAAATTCTGAAGATCCTTTTCATATATCTCAGCCACCCGCCGTGCCGCAAAAACATCCCGGGGGTTGGCCGCGAAATAGGCCTTCATCAGCTCAATAGCATCCAGATACCTTCCCTCCGAACAGGCTTGCTCGGCCGCTTCATAACTTTCACTTTTAGTGGTTTCGCCCTCCAGATTATACACAAACTCCACAGCTTTTTCCGCTGAAAACACCGCCACATCCCGGGCAATCAGAAATGCGGTGGCGATAAGCCCTACAGCCGCCAGCAAAAACCATTGAATCATTTTTGATTGGCTGCCCGTTCGTTTGCTGCCTGCCGGGTTGATATTTCCAGATGCCTCACTGGCAGACTTCCCGTCATTCAGGGATGCATCCCCCACCGGAGTGTTTGTGGAGACCACTGAACTGGAATCCTGGCCTTTCCCATCAGGCTTTGCGCATCGCGTGCGGGTCCTCCCTGCACGGATGTTAATTCGCTGTCAAAGCGGTTTGGCTGGGCCAGGATCGCCTGGGATTCCTGATAACCCATCCAGGCAAAAAACGCGGTGACCCCAACAACAGCCAGATAAAGCCCAATTTTGACCAGGATATTCATGTTATGTATGGATTGATAAAATGATTTTCAGAGAATGATTCCGACAATGGCGGCGGTCAAATAACAGGTCAGAAGCCCCGCCACCATGGATCGCAACCCCAATCTGGCAAGATCCACCCGACGATCCGGCGCCAATTGGCTTATGCCTCCGATTTGTATGGCGATACTGCCAAAATTTGCAAAGCCGCACAAGGCATACGCTGCAAGAGTTCTGCCTCGATCTGATAGACCCTCCTCCATGGTGGTCAGTGCCTGATATCCCAGAAATTCATTAAACACAATCCGATCGCCCAGCGCTTTGGAAATGACTGAACATTCCTCAGCCGGAATCCCCATCAGCCAGGCAAAGGGAACTTGGGTCCATGCGAAAATATTCTGGACAGTCAGTCCATCACTCCAAAACAGCGATGTCAGTGCCGCAAGAATAAAGTTGAATAATCCGATCGTGGCTACAAATGCCACCAGCATGGCGAGCACATTCAATGTGAGCATGATCCCATCGCGTGCCCCAAGGCATAAAGCATCGATACTGTTGATGGCGGTTCGTTCCCTTGCCACCTGCGCCCCCGCGGCGTTTCACTGAGGTCCGTTTCCGGAGTGAATATCTTGGCCATCATCAGTGCTCCAGGTGCACTTAAAACAGATGCGGTAATCAGGTGGCCAGCATCCATTCCCAGTGAAACATAAACGGCGAGAACGGATCCAGCGATGGTGGCCATGCCTCCCGTCATAAGTGACATCAGCTCACTCCGGGTCATTTTGCTGAGATATGGTTTCACCACCAGAGGGGCCTCGGTCTGACCCATGAATATATTCGCTGCAGCCGCAAGGCTTTCACTCCCACTGCTGCGCATCGTGCTCTTCATCACCCATGCCAGTCCCTGGACAACGCGCTGCAATATGCCCCAATGAAAAAGCAATGATGAAATGGCTGACACAAATACAATGGTGGAAAAAATAGATACCGCCAGAATAAATCCCCTCTCAGCACCAAATACCTGCCCCAACAATTCGGGATTGGCCAATGGCCCAAGTACCATCGCGGCTCCATCATTGGCAAATCCAAGAACCTTTGCCGATAATTCGCGTGCCCCTTCAAATATTGCCAGTCCCGGTGCGGATTTTAATATAAACAATGCAAAAACGATCTGAAGTCCCAATCCGCTTAAAACACACCGCCATGGGAATCTGCGACGATTATCTGAGAGCCCCCATGCGAGGCAGATAAATACAACTATCCCGAATAAACTGATGAGTCTCATAAATTATGGTGTCCTGATGATGGATGTGCCGGCCGCCTGTCTGGAGCGAACCGGGCGCAGGGCAAAAAAACGATGGCATAAAACTGTCCCAATCAACATGAATCCCACCAGAATTGTTTTCAGTTCCTCCACCTGCCAGTATCTCCCCACAAGCATTTTTGTCTCATGAATGAGCATCACCCCCAATACCGTTCCTATCAGCGTTCCCCTTCCTCCGAATATGGAGGTCCCACCCACAACAACCGCCGTAATCACATCCAGCTCAATCCCCATCCCTGCATCCGCCTTGGCAGTATTGAACCTGGAAATATAGATGATTGTTGCCGCCCCGGATACCAGTCCGGATCCCATATATAAAAAAAAATTCCGTCATTCTGACCGGGACCCCGGAAAATCCTGATGCCACTCTGTTCAAACCAATCGCATATAAATTTTTACCCACATAAAACCGATGAAGCACCAGCAATGCAATTCCAGTCAGTATGATGTATCCCACGCCTGCCGGTGGGATGCCTGCAATATTTCCACGACCAAACCAGAAAAATATATCCGGAAATCCTGAAAAGGACCGGCCTTGACTCACACCTTCGGCTATCCCGCGGAATGTGGCAAATGTCGCCAGGGTCACAATCAATGGATGAAGTTTCCACCGGGCGATGAATAATCCATTGACTGCACCACAAAAGAGCCCGGTGAGCAAAGAAGCCAGGCAGGCCAATGTGAGGTTCTGGGTTTTCTGAAAAGTCAACCCGAAGCTGGTTGCACTCAATCCCATGATGGATCCAACGGAGAGATCAATTCCCCCGGTGAGGATGATGCACGTCATGGGTATGGAAATCCACGCGATCTCCCATACCTGACGGGAAAGAAACATCTGCGTCCTCCATTCAGCAAACCCGGGAATTAATAAAACCCCAGTCAGCATGACGATACCCAGTAATGCCACCAAAGCAGCCTCCTGAGAAACCTTCCATGTCGGACATTTCATCTGGAATTCTCCTTTGCATTCCATTTGTGATGGATGGCGTCCCAAACCACAGCCACCAGAATAAAGCAGCCCTGAACCGCCCGCGTCCACTTCTCCGCCGCATCGCCAATATTCAAGAAAGTGAGCATGGGACGAATGAGCGTCATCAGAAGCACAGCGAACATTACCGCGCATAAATTTCCCCGCCCGCCAGATATGGAAACCCCTCCAACAACCACACAGGTCACGACCAGCAATTCAAACCCAACCCCAATACCCGCTTCTATCCGAGGCAACCTCGGAACTTCGATCAGTGTCGCAACAGCTGTCAGTATGCCTGTGTATACAAAGGTGAAAAATCGTATCCTGCGCGTATTCAGTCCAAGCATCTCTGCGGAATGCCGACAACTGCCAACCGCCTTGATTCTCCAGCCCAGTGGCAGTTTATGGAGGATGAACCCAGTGGCACTTATAACGACTACTGCCACCCAGATGGACAATGGAATCCCCAAATACCCTCGCTTGGCCGCCTCCACCAGCCCATCAGGCAGGTTTCCGATGTTCCCCCCACGCATAAGCAAAGTGGTCAGTCCTCTGAAACTCGCCAGCCAACCCAAAGTGACAATGATGGATGGAACATTCCCCCAGGTCCACAAGCAGACCAGTGACTGCGCCGACACATGCCCCGGTCAGGATAGTGATCGGAACCCCTATCCATGGACTCCAACCCAGATGATCACCCGACATGACGATTCCCATCACGGAGGCTGACAATGCCATCAGAGATCCAGTGGAAATATCAATCTCCCCTGTCAATATGACGGTCATGACTCCGCAGGCAACGATGGCCGTCGGAGCACATCGCACCAGGATGTCCTTCCAGTTCGCCCAGGTTAAAAAGGATCGCTCAAAACACCCCACCCCAACAACCGCAATACATATCATGAAAATCAGGCCGAATGCCCGATGACGGACAGTCCTTTGAAAAATGGGAGTCATAGACTTCATGATATGGTTTCCGATTGGGGAAAAGCATGCCTGAGAATGGATTCCTGAGTCGCGTGATGGGTGGTGAGTTGGGCGGTCAATTTCCCTTCGCACATCACGAGTATGCGATCTGTCAGACTCAGAATTTCAGGAAAATCTGAGGAGATGACGAGGACAGCCAGCCCCCGATGGGCCAGCTCCCGGATGATCTGATGGACTTGTGATTTGGCCCTCACATCGACTCCCCGGGTGGGTTCATCCAATATGAATACTTTGGGTTGAGTGGCCAGCCATTTCGCAAGAACCACTTTCTGCTGATTGCCCCCGGATAACGATTCAACCGGGTCCTCACCTGATTGCATGCGGATACCAAGTTCCTTCCTGAAATTCTCCACCCTTTGATTCTCCGAAGTCTTATCCAGAATTCCCATGCCAGGAAGCATATTGGAAATGGCCAGATTCATATTTCTCCCTATAGAGAGCGGCAGAATGAGCCCCTCATGCTGTCGGTCTTCAGGGACGAATGCCAGACCCTGCCGGATAGACTCCCGGACATTGCCCTTCTCCAGGGGTCGTGAATTGATTTTTACTTTTCCCTGAGAATAGGTGTCCACACCAAAAATTGCTTTAGCCAATTCGGATCGGCCCGCCCCAACCAGACCAGCCAACCCCACAATCTCCCCAGGAAGAAGACTGAATTCAATGTCCTGAAATGTCCCCGCGGAACATAACCCCTGCACCTCCAGCACTGGTGCCGGAATCGACACGGAGGGGATGCGCTCAGTCCGACCCGGCTCAACCTCCACCGATCGACCTGCCATCAATCGAATGAGGCCCGGCTTATCGATGTGGGACTTCTGGCGGGTCCCCACATGCTTCCCGTCCCGCAGCACCGTGATGTTATCTGACATTTCCATCACTTCATCCAATCGATGACTGACAAAAAGTATGGTCACACCTTCCGCGCGCAGGGAATTCAACATGCGCAGCAGATTGGACGACTCACCCGCTGACATGGATGCCGTCGGTTCATCCAGAATGAGAATGCGACAATTCATCGATAGAGCACGGGCTATGGCGATCAATTGACGCTGAGCCAATGGCAGTTCGCCACAGGGACGGGATAAATCCACCTCCAGATCAAGGCGATCCAGCCATTTCCCTGCCTCCTGAGCCATGGATTTCTTTTTTAACATGGACCCAGGCCCCACCCATTCTCTGCCGGCAAAAATATTCTGGATCGGGTTTAAATCGGGAAAGATTGTAGTTTCCTGGTGGATGACAGCGATGCCGGAACCGATACTTTTCAGAACAGATCCCATTTCCAGTGCCACTCCATCAATCAGAACCCGACCACGATCCGGTTGTGCATTGCCGGATAAGCATTTGATCAGGGTCGATTTCCCTGCCCCATTCTCACCGCACAGCGAATGGAATGTTCCTTTTTCTATGGAGAATGTCAGATCCTGAATGGCATAAACCCCCCCGTAGGATTTACTTAATCCATCCATTTCAACAGCATATGGTGGAAGGGACATCATGCTTTCAATGGCGGAGATTCATCACTCCCTTTTCGTAGGATCGTATCTCATCCATCCACCCGTTGCGGCCAGGGACATTGTTGCATCGACAGTAATGCTCCCAGAGCACACCATATGGCATTAATTTCATTTCCTCCATAAGGGCCAGCCTGCCAGTGAAATCACCCAGCATTTCCAATTGCTCAAGTCTGGATCCTGGCTCGAGAAGTGCCATCATTAAAGCCTTCAGCATGTTCCGCGTTCCGATCACCCAAGCGGCCACCCGATTCAGACTGGCATCAAAAAAATCCAAACCAATGCGGGTGGAATCGAAGCGGGCGCCGCGACAGATTTCTCTCGCGGTTTCCAGCAGGTCGTCATTGAGACTGACCACATGGTCGCTGTCCCATCGGACTCCACGGCTCACATGCAACAATAGTCCGGGCACGTATGGCGCTATACTGCTGATCTTGTCCGCAATCGTTTCTGTCGGATGATAATGCCCGGCATCCAGGCAAAGGTATTTCCGGCGCGTGATCGCATACCCCAAATAAAACTCATGCGAGCCCACCACATAGGATTCACTGCCTATCCCGAACAGCTTCGATTCAACTGAATCCAGAATATGCCCCGGATCGAAATCTTTTGAGAAAATATGGTCCAGTGACTCCGTCAATCTTTGCCTTGGACTGTGACGATCTGCGGGAGTGTCTTTGTATCCATCTGGCACCCAGATATTATTCATGCATGGTGACCCGATCCTTTGTCCCATGACTTTGGCTATTTCGCGGCATGCCATGCCGTGATCAATCCAGAATTTCCGTATGGATGAATCCCTGTGCGCCAAAGTCCAACCATCCGCCGCCAATGGATGCCCGAAAAATGTGGGATTAAAATCCAATCCCACCCCAAGCGTCTTTGCCCAATCGATCCATGCGTCAAAATGGTCGGCACAGATTTGGTCCCGCTCCACTGGCTTACCCCGGAAATCCCCGTAGGACGCGTGGAGATTGATTCGATGCTTTCCTGGAATCAGCGACAATGCTTTTTCCAGGTCGTTCCAGAGTTCGTCAATGGATCTGGCACGTCCAGGGTGATTTCCGGTGACAGCGAGGCCACTGCCGGGAATGCCCGATCCCCCTTCAAATCCCTGAACATCATCCCCCTGCCAGCAATGGATCGAAATAGCCAGACCCGAAAGCTTTCTCAGGGCCAATTCTGCATCCACCCCAATCTCAGCAAACTGATCAATGGCCCAATCCAATGGACTTTCCAGCTTCATAAAGCCCCATCCTAGCCCACTCTTCCCACGAACTGAATGAAATTATCGCGAGAAAATCAGTTCGCCATTTCTGATCCATCAAGCAAAAAGCTGCCCGTGGGAGCAGCTTGTTACCGGGCCTGACTGGGGATAATCTGTCAGCTTTGAACAGCAGCGCGGGCTTCATCCGCCAGGGCTGTGCTCAGATATCTTTCTCCGGTCGAGCACCCGATCGTCACAATCACTTTCCCCTTATTTTCCGCCCGGCGCGCCAATTCAATCGCCGCGTGAACGTTTGCGCCTGTTGAGATGCCTCCCAGAATCCCCTCCTCCTTTGCCAGCCGGCGCGCCATGACCAAAGCATTTTCATTGGATACTTTGATGCATTCGGAAATCTGCTGGTTTCCAGCTTCATCTTTCAAGTAGAGATGCGGGGGACAAATCCAGCGCCTGTTCCCTGGATTTTGTGGGGTCCCGGGGTCAGGGGTTCACCGGCGAGGGTCTGTGAGATCACTGGAGAATCCTCTGGTTCCACCACGATAGTTTGGAATCCGGGTTTTCTCAGCTTGAGCACTTCTGTTATTCCCGTAGCTGTGCCACCTGTTCCCACGGCAGCCACCAGGATATCCACCCTGCCATCGGTATCATTCCAGATTTCTTCTGCCGTTGTTCTCCGGTGAATTTCCGGGTTCGCCGCATTTTCAAATTGCTGCGGAATCCAGGCATGAGGCGTGTGTTCCGCCAGTTCATGGGCTTTCTCTATCGCCCCTTTCATTCCTTTGGGACCAGGCGTCAATACCAGCTGTGCCCCAAGCAGCGCCAGGAGAGTCCTGCGTTCCAGAGACATGGTTTCCGGCATGGTCAGAATCAGTTTATACCCCTTGGCCGCACACACAAAGGCCAAGGCTATGCCTGTGTTTCCGCTGGTTGGTTCAATGATGACCGTATCCGCAGATATCCTGCCATCCCTTTCGGCTGCCTCAATCATCGCCATTCCAATCCGATCCTTCACACTGCCTAATGGATTGAAAAATTCGCACTTCAGTAAAATCTCCGCCTCAAGTCCCGCTGTCACTTTATTCAATCTAACCAGAGGTGTGCCCCCAACTGTCTCAATGATGTTGTTAAAAATTTTTCCCATAATGCTCAGAATTTCACTCAGGTTAATTAGGAACTGCACAAATTTCCACCGTTTATTTCAGGTGATTTGGTGGCCGGGTTGCCTCATTGAAGAGGACACCGAAGGAAAATTCCCGGACAAGAAAAAGAGGCCCGTTGCCTCACAAACAGGACACCCAATTCGGAAGCCGTGGTGACAGGGTCCCCCTGATCTTCCACCACTGCTTTGCCTGAAACTCACGGGAACTTTATCGGGAAATACTTAAACGAGATGCCATCGACCATACGTCCAAGCCATGGAAAAAAGATTGGAATAAAGAGCACGAGCCATAATCCGCTTTGCTGCCAGAAAATAGCTGTCTGTGGAATTTCTTTCTTTCCCGGAATTTCCACCGCCATTCGAAATATCCCTGGCGGGATATCCCCCTGTGCATCGCCCATGAAGGCGATCGCGCGGCTGACCGATTCCTCGAGTTCTTTGCCGCCCAGATACGCAACAAAAATACCCGCAAGGTGTATTTTCCGGAACCCTCTCCATTTCTTCAGCTGGGTCGATTATAAAGGTCTCCCCATTCAAGGCGTGACCTCCATGCACGTGGCTGCCCACATCGAGGAATTCTCTCATGACCTTTCCAGACCCTCGATTAAACTGCCGCGACCAGCCGCGAGGATGACGACAGGGAGGTCTCTCATACCCTTCCAACCTTTACTGGAAATCCACCCTTTGGTCGCGTCATACCGCGCCAGATATCCGGCCCCACCACTCTCCTTTCTTCAGGTCCTCCGCCTCCTGCCGCTTGTCATCCGACGCCTCGTCCGCCCGGTAACGGGTCAGCTCAGGAAACCTGAAGTCCCACTTTTCGCGCAGCTCATCCAGATAACCAAGGCATTCCTCCTCAAACTGAAAGCCGGGGATCCGCGGGTTTTTTCCGAAAAGCTTCCACTTGGCCAGGCTCCGGTGCCGGAACAGGAGATTGCCCTCAAAGTCGTGCTGAAAATGCACACCATGTTCGTGCCGGACACCCTTCTCAGGCATGGCGACAGGGGTTTCGGTTTTTCGGAAAGCCAGATGAAAGGTTTCCTTGTCCCCGTGAACGTGCTGATAAATCACCTCCCGATTGCGGTTGTATTCGAGGGCCAGGTTGAGAGCATCCATGCAACGGGTCCGGTCCACCACGATCTGACCGCTCTCCCACTCGGGCTCGTCGCGGTACTCAACACCGCAGATATCCCAGATCGGGTTGGTTTCAGCAATCCGCCCACGATCGGGCCAGATAGCGCTCCGGTCTCCTTGAACTGAGGCGTCTCGAAAAGAAATTCGGGATGACGCACAGGAACGTTGTCGGCATCCAGAAGTATCACCTGGTCAAAGGCACTATGAACCAGAGCGTAGGCTTTGAGTTCCCAGCCATGGGTTGGCCTCACTTCGTTTACAGACTCCTGAGACGCGACTCTGTAACTCACATCGAATAGTGCAGCCAGGTTTAAAAACGTGGGATCAAGCTCGTGTTCATTCAGGCACCAGCACTCTACCTGAAGCGGGCATCCCAATCTCCGGAGTGCCCGTAAGGCAACCCACATATTTACAGAATACCCTAAGCCTCCGGAAGGCATGATGATTCCTCGCATTGTCTTCTAATGTAACATATCAAGAGCTGAATCGAATGCGCCTAAAATATCTAGTCCATCTATTTTTAGGTTCTTTAAACATCGAAGAAGTAATCTTTCTATAATTTGATATCTGGGAGGAAAAGTTAAGAATACCTTGTTCCCTTCGCGACTATGCAAATCTTGGCGTTGTCCCAAAACATGCATAAAGATGAAGCGCCCAGAAACTCAAGGGATCTGAGGCGCACGGGACGCCAGCTCGATAGCTTTCTCCAACTCTTCTTTGGTCGCAAACCATGATATTGCCGTCCCAAGCATTTCATCTTCAGTTGCTGCTTGGGGCTTAATGGCTGATGGATTGAGAATAAAGAATCCGGCTCGCTCCCAATCATTCGAATTCATCCACTGCGCGAGAGGGGGAAACGAGGCTTTCTCACCAATGATTTGATTTCCTCGGATCTCGCACCATAGAATGTCAGGTGGCACTATAATCATACTGGAATAACCCGTGTCACTCTGGCGCTGGCGAGCCAAAGACAGCGCACGCACCCCGTTGCCAACATTTTCCAAACGTTTGTATATAATGCCACTAGGCAGCTCCCAAATTACCGTGACGGCAGGGTGGCGTTGGCATGAGGAAGCAATTACGCACAAAACAAAAATAAGTAGGGAATTTTTCATGGGCAGTGTTCGCTTCACTGTGCGGCGCTGCTCATTCATGTAATATTCCCGTGCCAGAATCTTTTGGATACACAACTGACTCAATTAAACCGTTCTCGACTCTGATTTTTACTATATACCCTTTTGCATCCATATAAAGGCGTTCTAATATTCTCTTTCCGGCTGTGTTTGTATATGAAATAGTCAACTGTGCTTTTGGAACGTGCAACACGGGCTCCTCTTTTCCTGGTTTATAATATCCATTCTTGATATTATTTCTGAGTTTTGCCGTGTCATATGCTCCCCATGCAAAATTATGCACTGGGTAACTAGCCAGAAAACCTAATATGAATACGCATAATATCAGTATAAATAATATAGCGATCTTTAACAATTTATTACTGGCTTTCATTTTGAAACTATACAAATTAAAATTTAATCTTTCTACTGGGTCTATCTTTGGTAGTTATCAATTGCCTTGGAAGATTGACGCCAAGCCTTCCAGGCAGAGGGAACGGCGCATCGCCACAGGTGCCTTCAAAACATATATTAGAATCTGGGGTGGCGCCTATTGATATTAGCGGGCCCCGCATAGCCTCCGTATAACAGCCTCTGATATTAACACTATTTCTCTTACATAATTTCAAGTTATTAATAACTTCAGAGTCTGTTAATCGCTCTTGCGATAAAACATCTGAGGAAAAGAAAACGCCTTCATTGACTCCAACCACATTATTATTGTGATGCGTGCTGATTGCAAATTTCTCGATGCAACACATGGAAGGGCCCCAGAATCTTTTAAAAGTCAGCGGGTGAGTTTCTCTTCCGAATCCCCTGGAATTCGGGTGATTTAAACAAAGAGAGAGAAACTGCCCACGCACAACCAAACCATCCCCAGCGTGTTCAGTCAAGCTCCTGAAGAGTTCCGTCAGATCTTTCAGGAACCGATTCGCCGGATCGCCTACCAGGCCCTGCTCCATGTTCTTGAAGAGGAACGCTCCATGCTTTGCGGTCCCAGTCATCGTCCCTTGGAAAACAGCTCCTATGTCCGCGCTGGAAGCACCCAGGCCACTGTGACAATCCAAGGGAAAAGGAAGTCACTGAACCGGCCGCGTGTGAGGCAGGTTGATCCGCAAACAGGTCAATCCAGTGAAGTGGAACTCGTATCCTGGAGAGCTCTCAAAGATGATGATTCCACGCGTGAGGCGGTCCAGCGGGAAGTGCTCGCCGGTGTCAGCAGCGCAGTGTGAAAACTCTGACGCTGGAGTAGGCCAGAGGAATCCTCACGGGCAACTGAACTCCAGGACCGTCGGCATGATGATCCGAGTCTCACTGAAATCCAAAGGATTCAGATTTGAGAACAACTCAGAATGCCAAGGAAATGAAGAAGGGTATGAAAGATTGAGGCATCCTCACATCAATAGGACTACACCAGCATACCCAGTGTCATCCTTCCGCGGTACAGCTTGGCGTCCGGCGTGGAATCCCATCGAATTGCAATCTCAGCATAATTTCCAGCTTCACGATATACCTCTGTCCACTTTTCATGCAGAAGTTCGGCTTTCCCTGTGCCACTTTTAACAAATCATGGGTTTCAACCGATAAGGAGTTTCTGGAGAAATGAATTCAAAACTGAACAAGCGCCTCAAACTGGAAAAAGAACTGCTGGGACCAGCTTGCTTCAAAAAAGGCAGAATTTCCGTGCTGCTTTTCATGAGCGCAGTTTTTGTCTTATCTCTCAGTGTTTTCTCGCGCGACAAGCAATCCCATTCGTTCCATGATCAGGGAATTGAAATGATGGCAACATACTCCAAGGTGATCCTTGGCCGGGTGTCTGATCACCTCGAACCAGCCCTGGCCCGCACCAGTATGGTCGCCCGGGATCCCACGTTGATAGGCCTTATCGAGCAGGAAAAATGGCCCGAAATTCAAAACTGGTTCAATCAGAAAATTGTCAACTGCACGGAAGTTGAACTCATCACATTCTTCTCACCGGATGCTGAACTCAAGGCCTACAACACGATCAGTCATGAGGGGCATCCTTACGACACAAAAATTTTCCCCGGATTATCGGATTGTGATTTTTCCACTAGCAGGATCATCAGACAATCCCTGGACGCCCCAAGCCCGGAGGATTCCATTTGTGTTGGTGCCTTCCACGAATGCCAGCTCAGTCAGATCTTTTTCAATGGCCAGAATGAAGGGCTCACTATCGGCGTCTCACAGCAAGTCATCTCCCCGGCATCTGGTTCTGTCCTGGGTATCATCAGCACGCGTTTCCGCTTTGACCACATACCCCAGATCATCGATAAAATTTCTATAAATGATAAATATATTGACATTGCATTCATGACCAGTGGTGGCGAAATGCTCACCCCATTCAGTTCCACCACCCAATCTGTTTTTTCCGGTCATAAGGACCTCATTCTGGAAAATCAGGCAAATCTCGAATCAATCCGGGACGAACATTTGACTTTTTCCAGTAAAGACGGGGTGATGATAATGACGCCCTTATCCGGTTTCAACTCCGTTCATGGGGCCACTCTGGTCTGTCTTTTAACCGTCCGTCCCGAATATTACTCCGAACTTGTAGGACTCCAGACCGAACGTAACTACACCACATCATTGTCCCTGAGTCTACTCGTGGGCTTGTTTCTCTGGAAAATTCACGAATCCAATAAACGCCAATTATTGATAAACCGGATTCTCGAGGTTAAAGAACAAACAAAAATTCAAAAACGCTCAGCTCACAAGACAAACCACCGAACTGGAGGCCGCCAAAGAAAAGGCGGTGGAAGCGGCACGCATCAAAGGCGAATTTCTTGCTTCAATGAGTCATGAGTTAAGAACTCCCATCAATGGAATTGTTGGTTCTCTGTGCCTGCTGCGCCAGAAACATCTGACAGAAGAGCAGATTGAACATGTGAATACGGCTGCCGCCTGCTCAAAATCCCTCCTGCAGGTCATTAATGAAATACTGGATTTCTCCAAACTGGAGGCAGGCAGGCTCAAGGTGGAGCATATAGAATACAATCTACTCCAGGAAATCGATGAAGTGGTTCGTATATTCAAGAATCAGGCCCGCAGCAAAGGCCTCTTATTCCAATTGTATATTTGCCCAGACGTTCCGGCCCTGGTGAAGGGCGATCCGGGAAGGACCCGCCAGATACTGCTCAATCTGCTTTCAAA
>JAJOIW010000018.1 GCA_021209225.1 Verrucomicrobiota bacterium | reverse complement strand
ACGGACATCTGTCTCTCCGGGCAGTTCTGCAGGACAACTACGATAACCAACCAGCTGCTGGTCGGGAAGAAATGATTCCGACTGATTACAGGGATCTCATATACCTTCTGATTATTCACTCAGACTTTGAAATTTCATTTGAAGTTCCTGAAAACTTTGAATGATGCCATAGATAGTTTAACAGGCCGTCACACCAGCGGCCTGTATTTATTTTTAAAAACGCCATGACTGATGGTTGATGATTCCAATGGGATCCCGGGGATTCAATCTCAGCCTCCCAATATATATTGTGACACAAATATGACCCCCGCGTGATAGTCTGGCCATACATGGCATTCATCCATATTCCGTGAACAGGTATTCTCCCAGATCCCACAAAGTGCATACCCGGACGGTTCGATGCTCCGGATTCACTTTGATCGAACTGCTGGTCGTCATTGCCATCATAGCGATTCTCGCTTCCATGTTGATTCCAGCATTGGCGAAAGCCAAAACCAAAGCCCAGGGCATTCAGTGTCTGAATAATCACCGGCAGTTGATGATGGCATGGAGAATGTATGTCGAAGACAATGATGACATCCTGCCCCACGTCAAACACGGACCGTATGAATGGGTCGGGGGATGGCTGGATTTCTCTGCCGCAAACCGCGAGAACTGGGACATCTCAGCCAATCTTAAAAGAAGCATCCTATGGCGCTACACCGGGAACAATCCAAAGATATTCAAATGCCCGGGGGACAAAAGCACGATCGTGGCCAATGGTCAGACGCGTGAGCGGGTTCGAAGTATGTCTATGTTGAATTGGGTGGGGGGCCGGGGAGAGAACCGGCCAATGGGCTGGTCTGAGAATAGCGGCAACTGGAGGATTTACCGCAAACTTTCCGACATGCGTGATCCAAGTCCAGCCCGGACCTTCGTCTTCCTCGACGAGCGGGAGGACAGCATCAATGATGGCATGTTTGTGGTGGATATGACGGGTTATGGGGGTTCTCCAAACCGCCTCCGCATTGTGGATATTCCTGCAGGCTATCACAATGGCGGGGGAGGGTTCTCGTTTGCTGATGGTCACTCAGAAACCAAACGCTGGCGTGACCCGAGAACTGTCGCCCCATTCACACGTGGCGTGAACACTCCCTACGACAGAGTTTCTCCCAATAACCTGGATATCCAGTGGATGCAGGAAAGGGCCACCCGGCTGGTTCGATAATTGCAAATCCTGCCGGGTCAATTTTTTTGCGTCTGGATGCGGGATGGTCGGCCCCGGTGGTCGCTGATGCTGCGGAGAGCCAGGTGCAGTGCGGCCAGGCAGGCAGCTCCAGCTCCACTGGCTATTCCAAACCAGATGAGAATCTGATAGCGGACAGCCTGCTCCGGTGATTCTCCCGCAAGTATCTGCCCGGTCATCATCCCCGGTAAACTGACAATTCCCGTCACTGCCATTGAGTTCAGAATCGGCAACATGGCAGTCCGGGTGGCTTCCAGCCGGTAGGATGCAGTAATACAATCCAAGGGATGACCCAGTGCAAGCCTCTGTTCAATCACCGCGGAGGAAATATTCATTTGGTGGAAAAACTGATTGAGTGCCAGGCTGATAGTGTTCATGATATTCCCCAGAATCATCCCGAATACTGGAAGGATCAATGCCGGATCATACCAGGGCGTTGGCCGGAATATGATGAATATCATCATCAAGGTATAGGGCAAAGCCGCCAGCGTTAAACTCACCAATGGCACCACAACATTCCTTATCCCCTGGAGCCGGTATTTGAGCCGCCCGGTCGACTCCCGGGTCGCTGCCCAAATCATCAATATTAAAAATCCAAGTGTCCCCATCCACGACCGCGTCTCAAACAGGTATTCAAGCACAACCCCCAATATCAGCAGTTGGGATATCATGCGTATCGTCGATATGGTCAACGGCCTCAATAATCCGATGCGCAGAATGAAAAAGCTGACACCCAGCAGAAGCATCGACGTGGCACCCACAACCAGATGCCAATATTGTAAATCTCCATTCATTCTCTAAATTCCATTTCCCTGGAGTTCATCAATAGGAACTGTTCTGTCCACCCACTTTTTCAGCCATTCGAGGTCATGGCTGACAATCACCATCAGAACCTGATGGTCTGCATGAAACTGATGCAGGAAGGTGCCAATCCGATCCCGGTTTTCCTCATCCAGATTGGCTGTCGGCTCATCCAGCAGGATGACTTCCGGCATGTCGATCACCGCCCGCACCAATCCTAACCTTCGACTTTCCCCACTCGACAGATTCTTCGGGTTGGCCTGCATCAGTTCCATGTCCAGGCCTAATGCTTTCATCCATTGAGTGGTCCTTGAACTTTCCATCATGTGATCTGCCACCTTCTCACTCCACCACAATGTCTCGGAATGAACGTAGCGCACCCACCTCCTCCATTGATTGGCGTCCGTCTCCGCCTGGTCTATTGATTTCCAGCGGACCCCGCCTGTGTGGGGAATGATGTCTGCCAGGCATTTCAGGAGAGTCGATTTGCCGCTGCCCGATGGCCCAATCATTCCAGTGACCTCATCCTGCTGAAATTCCCCGGTGAACTCTTTCGAATAGGTGGTCCGGCAATTCTCAAATTTCAAGGTCATGGAGATGGACATGAGTGAAGCTGAATATTGGCCGGAATACGGATTATGCGGATGGGCCGGTATGGAGTTTCTGCACCACCCAGCGATGTTTTCCCCGGCCTGTTTTGTCCGTTTCCGCCACCTGCCTCATTGAGATTGCAAAATCATCCCCCAGCTTTTCGCGTATGCCGGATTCAATGGATGCGAGTCGTGAGTGGTCAAAATTCCTGGTGGGGACATAGTGAAATTCAACCACTCCCGGGGTGTCCTGGAAGAATTGCACCGCATAAAGTCCATCAAATATGTCGCTGTGCATGTTGATAGCCGTCAATGAAATAAGCCGTCCCTCGCCACTCACCAGAAATTCCTGATCCCGGCCAGCAATTTCGCTGACAGTCGGCCAGAAGAATTCTCTATCCCCCGGACCATTATGTAATTTGACATAGTCGCCAGTCCGATAACGAATGAGTGGCATCGCCATGTTATGAAATGATGTCCCTATCACCTCCTGGTAACCATGCTCGTCTTGAGGCCCGAATTCCACCAGGCCATACTGCGGGAAAAAATAAAACAATTCAGAATCCCGCCCCTCACCTGCGAGAACCACCCGCTCAGAATGGCCATACCATCGATAGACCCGGCAATGGAATACTTTCTCCAGAAGTCTTTTCTGCGGGATTGTCAGACGCTCGGAGCCGCATAACAAGGCCTTGATGGGCGTGCGCCATGATTGGCCGGTTTTCTCAAGGTATTCCGCAATGAGCAAGGCAGCTGATGGGTAGGCATGGAGAATATCGGGATGGAAATTTTCAATTGCCTCAAGGTAGTCATCCAGACGATTGATTGTCAGGTGGTAGGAGGAGAGCATGAGCCAATCACGCGTTGGGTCGTAGGAATCGATCCGTCCGCGCGCCCGGGAATCTGTCACATGGCCGCGAATCACGACCAGTCGATCCCCATCCTCGTATCCGGCCCGGCGCCACATCGCCTCCAGAAACGCCTGTTCTTTTGGGCGGCTGATGCCTTTGTGCAAATAAAACCCGACCGGCACACCAGTCGATCCCCCAGTCGTTATGTAGAGCCTTTGCTTTTCAGGTATATCTGTTGAAACCAAAGCAGGCAGGTGGTCAATTAAATCCACTTTCTCCAGCATCGGGCATTGCTGCATATCCTCCGGCCCACGCAACTTCTGCACATTGAACTGCCTTTCCAGAAAGCGCGCATGGTAGTATGGGCAATAATTGGCCGCGTGGTTCAGAGTCCGTTTCAGTTGTTTGAATTGGTATTCCCAAACCTGATCCGGTGACCACGTTTCCACCTCACAAGTCAATGATCGGAAATCCTGGTACGCCTTGCCCCACTTGAGGCGTCCCGGAATCCATCGGTAAATCGATCCAATGGCCGACCTGACACCCAGCGGCATTTTCTGGTATGCCCCGAGAAGTGGATATAATCGATCTTCAAGACTCATTCAACAGTGGCTTTGATATCTTCCTCGATGTGATTCTCCCAGCCAAAATGAGGTCGGAAGTTGAACGGGGAAACAAAATCCTTCAATGGTCCGCGCCAGCTGGGCGATGGACTCAGGATCTCAATGTCCTCGGGAGAAAATCCGACAAAGGAAAGCTTCTGAATCCGGAAGGCTCCATCCAGCATGCGGATGCGTCTGTAGTTGAAGCCCATGAGTTTGGCTGCGACCATATCAACTGCAACCGGATGCGTCCCGGCGATGATGGCTCCACATTTGACCGGGTCCGGAGCCATGGGTCCGTTGCCTTCTCCTCCGAGGATTCCGTCCACCACAGCCAGGTATTTCGGGGGACTGTGGCGGCGCTTGCCTGCTCCGTCGAAAAAATAAAGACATTTATTGAGATCCAATACCATCCTCCAGCAGGTATCGTTGCCATACCAGTTGCCCGAACGCACCACTTTCTGAGTGTCCCCAAAATACATTCTGCCAACCTTTTTCAACGGTACGAATATTCGGGACCACCCGGGATTTCCCGTGAGAAACCGTTTGATCCGCCCCATCCATTGATGTTCCAGCCGGGCCTTGGATGTATTGGCGGGAAACTGATCCCCGCCGTCGTCCGGTGTGCCTTCCGTATGGTGAGGCAACCAGTTCTTATTCGCATTGATGCCAACCAGATTTTTCAAGGCGCAGGTCAAGCCCACTTTTTTATGTGTTTTCAGTTTGGGTATATTAATGAAGACATCCGCCTCCATGGGGGTGCGGCACAAGAGATATTCATGGGTGGTGCCCGAATGGCGAAGATTCGTTTCCTCCATATCAAATGAGGCGCCAAACAATTTGCCCTGTCCCTGGAAGCCAACGAATTCACTGGCTTCATTCAGGGTCACATGTGTGCTTCCCGCTGGGTCCCCGTTGAGCATGGTTTTGGAAACCGTCACCCCATCCACCGCATTCCATTCCTCGGGTCTGAGATCCAACAATTCAAAACTCACATCCGGGTAATGTTTGCACAGCCGACTGATCATCGCATCCAGACCGCAGTATTCTCTCAATTTTTGAAAGGAGGAATCTGTTTGAGGGGCATCACAAATGATCACGGAACCACCTTTCGGCAATCGCTCACCCACGTAGGCGGCGACCGATTCAATAACGAGCGGATGAGTGACAACATGTGGCCAGGAATCAGGTCCAGGTTGGCGTTCATCATGCTCCTTCACCCAGTTCGGTTTCAATACCACCCGGGCTCGCTCAGGGAAAAAATCATCCGCCAGTGCCAGTTGGTCCAATGCCTCGAAGACCGCAACCCGCACCGCACCGCTATCGGCATAGTCCGAGTCGCCCACATCGACCAGTGAGACTTTGTTGCCTTTTTTCATATCAATCACTCCATTCACCACAGCTCAGGGTAACATACTCCCGCCGATCTGCCATCCTTAAACCACTCACCTCCAGGATCTCCATCAGCCCGGATCCTCACCGCATTTTCATCTCTCACATGCCAATATCCAGTTGAATATCCATCCCAGTCGCATGGATGGAAACCTGCAACTACTGCGGTAACCGGAACAGGTAGACCGGTTGGTTTTTTCCTTCACTGACCGAATAGTAGTGGGTTCGATTCGGATGGAAGGCAATAGCTTCTCCATTCTTATTCTGCTTATCTCCCCGGACCATGATTGGATTCGGGTTTATCCGGGTAAGGGTGAGTTCAGGCGTTTGAAATGAGTTGTGCCAAAGCCATCCCAGATATTCATTGCGCAGGATGATTTTTTGTCCATCGGTTGAAATGTCCCCTGCGGATATGGCATGAGCTGTGGGGATCCGGCCCGCATGGACCGCTGTCACCGACTTTGAGGAGCCATCCCAGAAATCCTCTTTTTCTATGCGGAAAACCGTCGCCCCATTCAGCTCCTTTGTTATCAGCAGAAGATTGCCGCTGATCGGGTCCACTATCAGTGTCTCACAATCGTATGCCCCACCGTCGTACGTGATTTTTTTCTCTGCCTTGACCCCAATCCGCATTTTCCTGGAGGAGCTGGAATTCACAACAGGTT
>JAJOIW010000068.1 GCA_021209225.1 Verrucomicrobiota bacterium | reverse complement strand
ATGCAACGATCAGAGTCAAGGCTTCCCCGGCATTGGTCGGGAGGGTCCAGCTGATTACTTTCTTGATGTTGTCATACACTGTTCTTCCCTCTCTGACCGCAGCAACAATGGACGCAAAGTTGTCATCCGCCAGCACAATTTCGGCGGCCTCCTTGGCGGCTTCACTTCCTTTCAAACCCATGGCTATGCCAGCGTCCGCACGTTTGAGCGCAGGGGCATCATTGACTCCGTCCCCGGTCATGGCCACTGTCATTCCATGCGATTGCAGGGCCATCACTAACCGCAGTTTATGCTCAGGGCTTGTGCGCGCAAATATGTCGGTCTCCACCACCGCTTGAGCCAGGCTCAGATTGTCCATGGTATCCAGATCCACACCGGTCAGGACATTCTGCGTATTTTTCAAACCAATCTGTCTTCCGATTGCAGCAGCCGTTCCGCGGTGGTCCCCGGTGATCATCTTCACCCGGATTCCAGCCCGGTGGCACTCTGATATTGCTTCAATGACTTCTGGTCTTGGCGGATCAACCAATCCCACCAGCCCGACCAGGACCAGTCCATTCTCAATGTCGGACACGGAAATAGTCCGGGTTTCCCTGGGAAGGACTTTCACCGCCAGTGCCAGAACGCGTTGCCCTTTGGCTGCAAGTTCGTCAGCCATCACCCGCCAGAAGTCAGTCTGGATGGGGGATGTGCTGCCGTCGATGCATCTTTGATGCTGGCATTTTTCCAGGATGTGTTCCGGGGCACCCTTCACGGCTGCCTGGACAAGCCCGTGTCTGGCATCATGATTCAAAGTCGCCATGAAGCGATGCCGGGAGTCAAAAGGGATGGTATCAATACGAGTCCATTCAGCCCGGCGGTTTTCCGGATCCATGCCGGTTTTGGCAGCGAAGGCCAGGAGGGCGCCTTCCATGGGATCCCCTTCGACCAGCCACACCTGATCACTGTCCCGATGAACAAGTGCTGCGTCATTGCAGACTATGGACAAGCTGGCCAAATCCCACAGATCCGGAAATTGATCGCCACGGATAATCCCGCCATTCAATCGGATGCTGCCCTCGGGGCTGTATCCATTGCCCTCAATGGAAAATTCCCGATTTCCCGTTGCCGCGGTGACCACCATCATTTCGTTGCGCGTGAGAGTCCCGGTTTTATCACTGCAGATAACGGACACGGATCCCAAGGTTTCTATGGCGGGGAGTCGGCGCACGATGGCCCGCCGTTTGGCCATAGCCTGTACGCCAGCGGCCAGAGTGATTGTCAGAACTGCGGGGAGTCCTTCAGGTATGGCGGCCACGGAAAGACCGACCACCGCCATGAATACCTCAGAAAATTCAAAATGCTCCACATAATAGCCAAATACCAGCAATACCCCGGCTATGAGCAGAATTAATATCGTCAGCCATTTCGCAAAGACATTCATTTGCTGAACCAGGGGAGTTGTCAGAGTTGACACACCCGAAAGCATGCAGCTGATCCGGCCAATTTCTGTTTTTGCACCGGTGCCAACCACCACGCCGCATCCCGAACCGCTTGTCACTATGGTGCCGCTGTATGCCATGCACTTCCTGTCTCCCGTAGGTGCTGCAACCTCAACCGGCTGGATGTGTTTTTCAGAAGGTAAACTTTCACCCGTCAGGATCGATTCCTGGATATGCAGCCCGTGTGCCTGAGTCAGTCTGAGGTCTGCCGGGATTTTATTTCCTGCCTCGATCAGCACAATATCCCCCGGGACAAGCCACTCGCTGTCAATCGCCTGCCTCACACCATCACGGATCACCGACGCCTTGTTTGCCAGCATGCCTCGAATCGCATCCATGGCTTTCTCCGCTTTTCCCTCCTGCACAAATCCAATTGCCGCATTGACGAATACCACCGCCAGTATCACAAAAGTATCCGTCCAATGCCCGAGGAATGCGGTGATTGCCGATGACCCAAGCAGCGTGTAGATCAGTATATTTTGAAAGTGCTTGAAAAATCTGAGCACCGGATTTGTTCGTTTGGGCTCAGGCAAACGGTTCAGCCCATATAGTTTCCGCGAGGTCTCTGCCTGCTGTGAGGAAATCCCATCTCCATCGGATCCCAGCGCCTCCAGCACCGCTTCGGTTTTCATGCTGTGCCACGACGGATCATTTCTGCTCCCTGCAGCATCCCCACCTGAACGGATCTGCTTCTGAGATTTCTTCATATGTCAGGCAACCTAAGCTTCCTTCGATGCTTTTCAACTGGCCGGAAGTCAGACTGCAAATTGCCCGTAAAAACCAGGAGCAAGCTCTCAGCCTTTCGGATAGGCGAGCGGGAACCATTGATAGGCGGCATAATTCGTGGGTATGCCCAGCTTATTCCAATGGTTCTCAAATTCAGTCTTATAATCCGAGAGCATCTGTGGGGTAGGGATGGGTGAGAACTCCGGGTCGCCAGCGAAAACCAGTCGGATCTGCTCAGCGTAGGCGGGGTCATCCGTCCGGGTGAATAGACAACCTCCCGGTTCCAGAATCCGGGCAACCCAGCGCGTGAATGGAGGACGAATCAATCGAAGTCGTGCATGGCGTTTTTTAGGCCATGGGTCAGGGAAATAGACATGAATCCGATGGATTGAGGATTCAGGAATGAGGTATCGGATCAGGTAGGAGATCTCGTGCCTTACAGCTCTGAGATTGTGAAGCTGTGCTCTCGATGCCATCCGGTCGATTTTTTTGAGGCGCCCGAGGAGGCGTTCGGTGGCAATGAAATTATGATGTGGGTTTGTCCTCGCTGCATGGAGGATAAATGCCCCATCCCCGGATCCCAGTTCCAGTTCAGTGGGTTGCTTCAACGGGAAAATCCAGTCCAGATTCAAACACTCACGAATGTCAAATGGGTTGAGCAGGATGGGGTACGGTCTGGAAGCCTTGCCTGAAATCATATGGTTCTGAATGAATGGATGAGTCTAGCTGGAATGCGATGTCGAGCAGAAGATGCCCAGAGTCGCTGTATATCCATGGATGAAATTCCTGTTCCCAACCAACCCGATTTCCCCATTGGCAAAAAATCCATTGATGGGAAGATCCGGGAAATATTGACGGACCGTCGAGGCATCGTGATTCTCGCTTTTGAATAGTCCGGATCCTCGACCAAGACACGAGCAGAGCAATGATCCATGGGTTGCCATCGATCGTATGGAGTGATACAGGTTTTTCAACAGACTGTGTAATTCACGGGAGGCAGTGGATGAATCGCGTTGCTGGAATTGAATGGTTTGCCCGGACCGGAGTGTGGCTGCGACCGCCAGATTTCCTGAAACAGGATCCGCCTCAACCAGGTTTCGAATGAGAAAATCCCCCTCTTTGAAGGATTCCTGATATTCATTAAATGCTAAGCCCATAAACAGATTGCCCTGCAGCTTGACTTGTTGCTCAGGTGGCAGCTTCCTCAACGTGTCAGATAAAACTTTGAAAGCGGATACATTGCCAATCTGTTCGATGATATTTTTGTGGGAGCGCGTGATCGGGCGTGGTTCGCCAATGGGAAGGCATCCCTGGGATGTCATTCCCCGCATCTCGACCTGGCCTTCCAGGCCAATCAGAACGGCTCCGTTCTCTCTCAACCGGCCATCGAGGTAGAGCTGGCTACGCATTTCCTGTGGGGATCCCACTGCCAGCCCACCAAAGATGGGTTTCCCCCCGAATGCCTCATCCCACAGCCCAATCCATCTCTCAATATCAGCTGTCATAGGATCAATCAGGGCAATGAAACTGTTCGTTGTGCCCGGAGTAAACGGTGAATGACTCTCCCAATAGGAACTCAGCTTCCCCTCACGGATCAATTCCGGCTCCACATGATAGGATCTGATTTCAGTGCCTGGAAAATGGTGAATCGAAACCGTGATTCCCGATTGCCCCTCGAATTCCTGGTGGTTGGATATCAAACTGGTCGACGAACATCCAATGACATGACCAATCCGAAGTGTCAATTGGAGTTCTTCACAGAGGTCCGACGCATTTGCAAAATACTCTGGTGTCCAGAACACCATGGCCAGTGACGGGTTCCCGTCCAGCTTCTGCCTCAGATCCCGTGCCCACACGCAAAATCCACGGACATCACTCGGCCTCCCATTCCATCGGGCTGTAACACAGGTTTTCATCAATCGATCCTATGATAAACGCAACATCTCCATCCCTAATCCCAGGCAGTAAGTCAAGGACCATCATTTCCTCATTCCCAGGTGGTGGGAATGGTCATCGTGTCACGTCGTTGGAATTCTGATACGCCAGAGGTTTATCGAAGATAAGCGATACAATGAAGGCATCCTTGAGTTTCGATGGATTGCTCCACAGGTCTGATTGCTGGGAATAGGCTGCCTCGGAATTCTCAAACATCGGGGCCAGGGGATTATCCATTGAGGCGGATTTCTTCTGTGCGCTCTCCAGTTCGGCTTGTGCCTCATCTCTTGCCAGTCGCGCCTTTCTATAGGCGGCATTGATGTCGACGGTGATGGGTTTCGTCGGAGTTGGATCTGGTTTGCGCTGCGGAACGACCGGTGGCTCCATGGTTCTGGATGAGGGAACAGGTTCAGGCGAAGGCCGCCTCTCCGCTTCGCGCGCCTTTCTCTCCTGAGCCTCACGGATCATTTTTTCCCAGGCTTCCCAGGACGGTTGCTGGATGATCGGCGGGATCGGCGGATTTTCAACCGGAGGTGGCCCCGGTTGTCCATCCTGCGTCGCCGATCTGGTCTCAAGTTCTTCCCATGTCACCTCTTCCTTGTCCTGTTTGCGTTTCTGTATGACATGCGAAACGGCTGAGATGATGGCAAATATCAGAAGCGGAATCAGATCTTCCATAACACGTGCTCTTTCAAACAATACTGATCAAAGGCGGCCTCGCTCAGCCCCAATCCATTAAACAAAAAATGTTGTCAGGCCGCCCGTCTCCGGACAGCCCACCCAATTATTCAGACTTCTTCTTGGAATTGTCTTTGGTCGATTCCCCAATGCCTTCCCGCATATTGGTGTCCGCCTGTACATTTTTGTATTTGATGTAGTCC
Source organism: Verrucomicrobiota bacterium (assembly GCA_021209225.1). GTDB lineage: Bacteria > Verrucomicrobiota > Verrucomicrobiia > Limisphaerales > JAJOIW01 > JAJOIW01. The sequence continues at coordinate 1,145 of JAJOIW010000068.1, read as the reverse complement.
ATGACACCGAGATTGCCGGCCTTGAAGGCTTCAGCGATAGCCAATGGGACCTGAGCTTCCGCTTCCACAACTTTGGCACGCATTTCCTGGGTTCTGGCTTTCATTTCCTGTTCCAACGCGACCGCTGCCGCGCGGCGGACTTCCGCCTGTGCCTGGGCAATCAGCTTGTTGGCTTCGGCCTGCTCCGCCTGCAATTTTGCTCCCACGTTTTCTCCCACGTCCAGGTCCGCGATATCGATGGACAATATTTCGAATGCTGTATTGGCATCCAGGGCGCTGTTAAGCACTTTTTTGGAGATGCGGTCGGGATTTTCCAGCACCTCTTTGTAGGTGTCGGATGAACCAATGGTTGAGACGATCCCTTCTCCAACCCGTGCCACCACGGTCTCCTCGGTGGCTCCACCCACAAACCGGTCCAGGTTGGTGCGGACTGTCACCCGCGCCTTGGCTTTGATCACGATCCCATCTTTGGCCACAGCATCAATCGTCCGCTTGTCGGATGTTTGAGCCGGGCAGTCGATAACCCGGGGATTCACCGATGTTTTCACCGCAATCAGGACCGTCTTATCCGTTCCCTTTGTCGCCAGGTCAATCGCACAGGCACGATCAAAATTCAATTCAATCTGCGCCTTCTGGGAGGCGATCAATGCCAGAATCACTTCCTTGACATTTCCACCAGCCATATGGTGGGTCGATAATTGATCAATGGACAGCACTATACCCGATTTGCTGGCTGTGATGCGATTGTCCACAATATACCCAACTGGCACCTTCCGCAGATAAAGCGCCACCAGGTCAATCGGACTGACATACGCTCCGGACACCCATGCACGTATGAAAATATTGAGAAAACTCAAACTCCAGACAAACAGGGCTAACCCCACCAGTCCGCCGACGATAAAAAGTATGAAAATTGGATCCATGTTCTGATTGATTCCGATTCTGATTAACTGTTGTGTGATATGATGAATGAGAATTTTGTAAGATCAAGCCCGGTTTGAGCTGAATCCGCGGTCATATTCCCGGTCATGCCTGGGTGGGAGAATCGATTTTGCGGACGACGATGCGATTTCCGCTGACCTCGATGACTTCGACCGGTGTGTTGGGATCGATGTATCCGACCGCTGCGATCACATCCATCTTCT
>JAJOIW010000066.1 GCA_021209225.1 Verrucomicrobiota bacterium | reverse complement strand
CGCCGCCATCCGCCAACTCGTGAGCAAGGCCATCACCACCGAGGGTCAGGTGATCGACGTCTTCACCGCGGCGGGGCTGAAGCAGCCTGACATCGGCATCCTGAGCGATCAATTCCTCGCCGAAGTGCGCGGACTGAAACACAAGAATGTGGCCGCCGAATTGCTGGAGAAGCTGCTCAAGGACGAAATCAAGGTGCGTTCCAAGCGCAACCTGGTGCAGAGCCAGGTCTTCAGCGAGAAGTTGAAGAAGACACTCAACGCCTACCACAACCGCGCCATCAGCACGCTGGAGGTCATTGAGGAACTGATCCAACTCGCCAGGGAAATGGAGGCCGCCAGCAAACGCGGAGTCGACCTGGGTCTAACGGATGACGAGATCGCGTTTTATGACGCCCTCGCCACAAATGCCAGTGCCGTGCAGGCGATGGGGGACGATAAACTCAAGCTCATCGCGGCGGAACTCATCACCCAGGTCAGAAAAAGCGTGACTATCGACTGGACCCTGCGGGAGAGTGCCCGGGCCAAAATCAAAGTCATGGTGAAACGCATCCTGAACCAGTATGGGTATCCCCCGGATCTGCAGGAGGAAGCCGTGAAGACCGTGCTGGCGCAGGCGGAACTGCTCTGCGCCGATTGGGCGGTTCAGTAAGCAATCATCCTGCGGCAATGCTGTTGAGACATTGCCAAAAACGGCCCTGACTCCATTGCGGGCATTCCATCGGCGAACCTTTTCCAACCTTTCAAAGGTTTGCCCTTGGTTTCCATAGGATTCGCATGCTTCTCCTCAGGCAATCTTACTGCAGCATCTTGGCCCATACGGGTCATATGTTAATCTCTATAACCGCCCATGCACATGTTACCGTTTAAAAGACAGCCGATTCCTCCAAACATTCTCTTTGGCACAAGTCCAATTCAGTTTGTCCTGAATTCATCAACCCGATGAGCAAGTCTTGGATCGTATGGCATGGCTAGTCTTTCTTACCATATATCAACCCCAACGCAGCACCTGTGACAGAAAACTGGATGAATTGAAATATCGTGTGATAAATGAGAAACGTGGAAACAGGGTTGATATTCGTTTTGCAACTGTGGCAAAACCCATCACGCTATACACCAGAAGACCAACAATAAAATTGAACTTGATTCCTTGAAAAACAGGATTGCCACCCCGATACCAGAATGGATATAAATAGGCGATAACCACTCCCTGAATCAGCATGGCAAGCATCCCAAGAGGAATAATGGGTTCTGGTCGTGTCACCGCCCCGATATTTTGATATAATTCATGAAACCAGATCATGTGCCATGGAAAGGCAATTGCCATAGATAGAACAATATACGATATTGTCGCTAATGTGATTTTTTTAATACTCATGATTCAATTCATACCCACTTGTGAAATGCAAGTATTATGGAAATTACCAAACCAGTTTTAAAATGCAAGTGGTTAAATAGAGGAAAAGTGTGACTGCTCGAAAATGCCATAGTGATCGCACTGAGTGTCCGATTGCACATGCGCTTGATATTATTGGTGATCGCTGGACACTGCTTATCGTTCGTGACCTGCTTCTGAATGGCATACACGAATATAAAGACCTTCTGCAGTCGGTGGTCGGGATTTCCACCAATATACTATCTGAGCGCATCCAGCGGTTGGAGGATGCCGGGTTGCTTCAATTCATTGATCATCCGGAAAATAAATCACGCAAACTTTATTACCTCACGCAGGGAGGCAAGAAACTGATCGACCCACTGGTGGAGATTGCGCGTTGGGCCAATGATCACCTTGAGAGTGTGCTTCTGCAGCCAGAGCAGCAGAAAGCAGCTATCCTTGCCAGAAAAATTTAAAAAGCAGAGTTTAAAAGTTCTGGAGGAGTGGGAAGACAAGCATCTGAAGTAATATTGGATGCGAATGATGCACAATGGGAGCTGATGGAATCCATCCATAGCGTCGGGGGCCGCCGCGCTCCACATTCGCCCTGGTTTTTATCCGCAGGATTGAACTCATCCGGCACTTGGACCCGGAGGTGCGGCCAGGGGCTGCATGGATGGGAGATTATTGCAGGAGCCACGCCTGGAATGATCGGGGATTCATGGCATCCGATGGGGATTGAGGGCCGGGGAAAAGAGGAATGATCGAGGTGGCACCATGAAGCGGATCCTTGAGTTCCGCGACCAGTGGTGAAGCGCCGGCATTGAACAGACAGAGGATTTTCTCTTCACCCGTGGCCCGGATGAATCCGATGGCGTGGGGGTTGTCTGGAATCCGGATCCATTCGAGTGATCCATGCCGGAGCGCCTTGTAATTGTGGCGGACGGCAATCAAGGACTTGAAAAAGTCATGGAGTGAGGAATCGGCTTCGACCTTGTTCGCCGCCCGGCGGCGGCCGAATGGGTGGGCGGATTCCATCTCGAAATTCATGTCTGGCCAGATCATGGGTTTGCGGCAATCCGGGTCATCCGCTCCCCACATCCCGAGTTCGTCTCCATAGTAGATGTATGGGGCACCCGGGGAAAGAAACTGGAAGGCGGCAATAAGCCTGATGGTCTGGCGTTCGCTGGAATTCGGCTTGCGCACCTTGTAGCTTGGGTTGCTTTTGAGGTCGGCACCGTGATCGATTCGGAACTGGGGATTGACGACCATGGAAGCAAGCCGGGCAGTGTCGTGGCTGCCCAGGATGTTCTGGATATTCAGTATGGTCCGGAAGCCATATTCGTGGTGGAGCTGGTTGAATTCAGCGACAAGGATGCTTGCGTTGATTTCGCCGGAGGCGAAGAAGCGGAGGGCATGGTCGCCGAAGCGGTAATTCATGACCGAGTCAAAGACATCTCCCTTTAGCCAGGGGGCTGCATTCATCATTTTATGCTGGGAATAATCCTCCCACCACACTTCGCCGGTGAGGTAGGCGGCGGGGTTGATTTTTTTTGACCCATTTTCTGAATTGTCTCCAGAAGACCAAGGGTCTGTGCTCGGCGACATCCAGTCTCCATCCATCCACTCCATCGGCTGGGTTGCCATCCTGATCGGGATCCATCCATCGACTCAGGACAGCCTGGATGTGAAGTTTGACTGGTTCGGGCATTCCGCCACGGGGTTTCCGGAAGACAGGCAGGTCTTTGATACCGAACCAGCCTTCATAATCGAATTCATCTTCATTGGTCTCAGGATCATCCCAGCGGGTGATCTGGAACCAATCGGCAAACCGGCTTTCCGGACCTTCTTTCCGCGCCCGATCCAGAGCCCAGAAGGGAATGCCCACATGGTTGAAAACGCCATCAATGATGATGCGCATTTTCCTTTGGTGCACTTCATCAATGAGCTGCAGAAACAACTTGTCAGCGGACGTCCATTGCCAGGTGCCAGGATCGGCTGGATCTTCGGAGGCAATGATGCGGGCGTCCCCATCCGGATCCGGGCCAAAATGCCGGTCGACGTGGTGGAAATACCGCGCCCCATATTTATGCAGGGAAGGAGAATCAAATATCGGGTTCAGATAGATGGCATTGATGCCAAGGTCCTGGAGGTAATCGAGGCGTTGGATGATCCCCTGCAGATCTCCTCCATAGCGGCGGAGCTGGGCAGTGTGGTAAAAGTCCTCACCCGTCCGGATCTCCCAGGGCTGCCGGGCATACCAATCCGATGTCCAGGGAATAACGGACCATCCCTCAGGAACATAATCCGGCCAGGTTCCAAGACAGCTTTCCGGTGTGGGATCATTTGTCGGATCCCCATTGCAGAATCTTTCGGGGAAAATCTGATACCACACCGCATCCCGAAACCATTGATCCGATGCCTCAGCCGCTCCTGCCGCTCCATTTCCTCTGGTCATTTGAATCATTCCAAGGGCCAGCATGGCCACTATGAAAAGTTTCCGCTTGCCGCCCACTGGATTCACCCGCTTCACATGAAAAAGAATACAGGGAATGACTGATGTGTCGACCAGGAACCGGATCGACGCTGAATCCAGCGGAGTCAGCCGCTGCATGTCCCATGCAACTTCGGACCTGCAGGATGCTTGGAGTTGAACGATTCGGTCCCGTGTGGTATGGATGGGATTGATCAACGGAATATCCAGCATGGAAAGAAGCGGACCCTTGGCACATTTTTCTATAAATCCATCGTATCACGAGCCGATCCTGCGTCGGGGCATGGGGAGGCTGGCCCGGGCATACCTGGCCCTTCATATGAGCCTGATGGCAGCGATACCCGGCACAGTTTGTCAGGGAGCGTCGGAATTTTACCGGGGAATCAACTGCAATGGCCCGGAATTAATGATTGATGGCCATGCATGGGAGTCGGGTCACAAGGCACAGAATTTTTCCACCAGTGGAAAGAGCTTTGAAAATCAATCAGTCAAACTGCACCCCATCACGGATCCCTCACGGTCGACCATGCTGCGCAGCAGTTATTGGGGAAGCAAAGTGGATTTGAACCTGGAGGCTGTCCCGGATGGGCCGGTTCAGATATTCCTGTATGTCTGGGAAGACAACCATTCGGAGCAGTTCGACCTGCGGGTGAATGGGAAAACCGTGATCCACAAATTCCACAGTGGATCAGCTGGTCAATGGAAAAAACTGGGGCCGTGGCTCACTCAGGCTGACCAGGGACGGATACAGATCACCGCCCAGGGGCCAGGCCATGGAGCCGCAAACCTGTCTGGACTCGAAATCTGGATGGGTGAGGATCCCATCCCCGACCCCAATCTGAAGCGCTTCGTCGCCAATCCATCCCCGGATCAGGTGGAATTTTTCGAAAAACGGGTGCGTGGCATCCTCGCGGAGCATTGCTACGAATGCCACAGTTCCCAAGCCCGGGAAATCAAAGGGGGATTGGTTCTGGATTCGCGGATTGGGGTGATGGCTGGCGGAGCATCCGGCCCCGTCATCATCCCCGGGGACCCGGATTCCAGCCCGCTCATCCATGCCATACGGAAAATCGATGCCGATTTTTCCATGCCCCCGAAAACCACCCTGTCTGAATTCGAGATTGGAGCCTTGATGGAATGGGTTGAAATGGGGGCTCCAGATCCACGCATGGAGGATACCGTCGCTCTGGCCCGCAAAAAGTCCACGATTGACTGGGAGGAAGCCCGTCAATGGTGGTCGTTCCAGCCTATCCGCAACCCGCAGGCGCCAGCGGTTGAAAATGGGGATTGGCCAACATCCCCTATCGATCGATTCCTGCTGGCGGAATGGAGAAAAAACGGCCTGACTCCAGCACCCGATGTGGAGAAATCGACTTTATTGCGCCGGCTCAGTTATGACCTGACCGGACTCCCCCCGTCGCCTGAGGACATCGAAGCATTTCTCAGGGATCCATCGGAGGATGCCTATCATGCGTATGTCGAGAAGCTGCTGGCTTCCCCGCACTACGGTGAGCGATGGGGTCGGCACTGGCTGGATGTCGTCCGCTATGCGGATACGGCAGGGGATAATTCGGATTTCCCCATCCCACAGCATTTCCTCTACCGCAACTGGGTGATTGATGCCCTCAACCGGGACTACCCGTATGATCTTTTCATTAGGGACCAGATTGCCGGAGATTTGGTCACCTCGGAAAATCAGACGGACAAATTCCAGAGAACGATAGCCACTGGATATATTGCCAATGCGCGGCGGTTCGGGTCCCGGGTGGACGACTACCCCCAGCACCTGACCATCGAGGACACCATCGATAACCTGGGCAAATCCTTCCTCGGACTCACCGTCCAATGCGCCCGATGCCACGATCATAAATTTGACCCGATCTCGATCGACGACTATTACGGCCTCTTTGGCATCTTCCACAGCACCCGCTACCCCTGGCCCGGCATCGAACTGGATCAGAAGCAACGGGACCTCGTCCCACTCGCCTCACCCCAGGAATGGACTCAGGCACAAAACCACAGAAACGACGAAATCAATCGCCTGGAACAGACCATTAAAAAACTGGAGAATGACCTGAAATCAGCCAGTGAATCCCAGAAACCAGAACTGAACCAGGCACTCCGCGAAGCTGGAAAATCCCGGGACCAACTCAAAAAACGTCCGCTCCCTCTCCCCATGGCTTATGCGGTGGCGGAGGCCCCGGTCATTGAGAACGTTCCAGTCCAGCTCAAAGGAGACCCGGCCCGGCCGGATAGATTAGTGCCACGTCGATTTTTATCGATACTGGGTGGTGAGAAAGTCCCGGAAGCTGAGGGACGCAGTGGTCGTCTCCACCTGGCACATTGGCTCACGTCACCCACGAATCCATTGACAGCCAGAGTGATGGTGAACCG
>JAJOIW010000004.1 GCA_021209225.1 Verrucomicrobiota bacterium | reverse complement strand
TCCAGAATGGCACCCGTGTCTCCCTTCGCGTCTGGATGGGGCCCATACCGGTCACTTGGGTTGCCAATCACATCGAATTCCTCCCCTCCCAGTCCTTTGTCGACCAACAAGCCATCGGCCCATTCAAGTTCTGGAAACATACCCATCAGTTCTCCCCGGACTTGTCCTCAAGCAGTGCCTCGACCCAATACAGCGACCATATTGAATACGAGTTGCCCCTGACCGGATGGATGGAACATCTCGCAAATGCCTTCCTCACCATCCATCTCAATCTACTTTTTTCCCACCGACACCGCATTGTCGCACGGGTTTTCTCCACTCCCCGCCCATAAAAGCTGCCTTTTCCGCTGTTTTCGCCCCATTCTCCCGCATCTTCCCCCCTGTGTTTTCCGGTGCACAGGTTCATTCTGAAAAGTTAAACAGTTGATATTTCTCTCAGGATTTGTAATATTCCCACTAATTCCTGGTCACGTTATTGCAAATCCCGCTTCGGGGCTGCTTATCATGTCCAGGAACCTGGTTTGATCAATTCCTGGCTTTTGACAAACTCCTAACTCAATAAAACTGATGAACAAGAATAAACTGACTACAACCTTGACGTGGTGTTTCAGCGTGATGATCGCTGTGGCCCCACTCGCTTCTCAAGCTGCCGTGGATATGCGTATCTACGGGAGTGCAGGATTGGGCGGCGCCGCCATTGGTGGAACTGCCGTAGCCAACCTTCTGGACGACCCGCAGTATCCGAATTCTCCGGAACTCGTGGAAAAAGTCACCGCCGTGGCTGGTGAAAATGGAATCTCCGGTGTGATCGAAACCTCCACTGGATTTATCGAATACCCCCAGCCTTTTGGCACTGGTGACACTGGACTCAACGATTATGGCTTTGCCCTGACTGGCGTCCTCTATCCTCCCGCAACCGGATCTTATGTTTTCTACGTCCGATCCATGATGCTTCCCAGATCTGGCTCAGCACAGATCATACCCGTGGCAACGCCAGTATGATCGTCCAGGAAGCTGGGTGCTGTAACGCACTCACCGCGAATGCCTCTGCTCCAATTGACCTCGTAGCGGGTCAGGGATATTACTTCGAAGTCCTCATGAAAGAGGGCGGCGGTGGAGATTTCGTCCAGGTTGGATGGTCACTTGATGGCAGTCCAGCGGCTGTGCTTCCAGCCGCATACGTGCAACGGGATGTCTCCTCATTCGCCATGGGCATCAATGGTGTCTCTGAAGTTGAAAGCCTGATTACCTATCCGAATGAATTCACTCAACTCGAGCGCTTGGTTCCCGAACGCGGCACCACGGATTTCATTGTTGAATTCGATTTCAATGGGGAAGCCACCATTCAGTGGCAGATCAACACAGGTACCGGTGGGTGGACTGACATCCCCGGCGCCGTCTCACCACTCATCTCCGTCGAAGCAATTATGGCCAACGACGGCAACAAATACCGTGCTTCTGTCAATGGTACCCTCACCGAGGAATTTGAATTGACAGTCGAACCAGACACCGATGTTCCAGCTGTTGGTTTTATCGACCATCGTGGAAACCCGAATGCCCTGATTGTCCCATTCAGTGAGAAAATCAACCTGACTCAGGCGACTAACCCAGCCAACTACCGCGTCGATGGTGCCGCCCTTCCTGCAGGTGCCCAGATCCTGACCGATCACCCACAGCTCAAAGGGGATGGTACCGATGTCATCATTCTCGCCAACTTCGATTTCCAGCGCGGTGACACCATCACCGTGGACGTTTCTGGCATTGATGATTTGGCAGCAACTCCAAACACCATCGAAGACACCACAAGAAACCTCCTCTTCGAAGGGGGCATTCCTGTCATTTACGATTTCAACAGTGGGTTGAACGCGGATGAACTGGAAATCTATGGATCCGCTGAAGTTCGCGACACCGGTGGTGTAGGGAATTCCGGTTACCTCAAGATCACCGACGGTGTTGGAGATCAACTCGGTGCTGCTCTCCTGACTGAGCGCCGCGACATCCAGCAGGTGACTTTCGAATTCCAGGCCCGCATCGGTGACACATCTGGCCGCCCGGCGGACGGTTTCTCCTTCAACGTGGCCGATGATATGCCAACAGGCACATATCCTCAGTCTGAAGAGGGTTATGCCGGCGGGGAAGCCAATGCCCCTGCTGGATTGGTTGTCTCCTTCGACAACTGGTCTTCCGGTGGTTCCGACCTTGGTGTCGGTATTGAAATCAAATACCAGAACCAGTCCCGTGCATTCGTGGCCACTCCTGAAGTCACCGTTGGTGGTGCTCCAACCACGAACGCCGCAGGTATTCCTTCGATTCACCGCGGTCAGGACTGGTTCCCGGTTTCCGTCGATCTCAGCATCGACGGATTTGCCACCGTGATCTACGACGGTGTCACCATCATGGATCGTGTGGACGTGGAATGGGAAGGTGTTCTCAATGCTCAGGCAGGATTCGGTGGACGCACTGGCGGTGCCTGGCAGTCCCACTGGTTTGACGATGTCAGCATCAACTACCTCGGCCCAGATGTCGGTGACATTAATATTGCCACAGAGCCCGTCGGCGCCTCTGCAAATGAGCACGAGATCGTCACTATGTCTGTTGTCGTTGGGGGATACCCAAATGGTGGCGGATACCAGTGGTACCGCGTTCCCGCCGGTGGTGGCGAGCCCATCATGATCGATGGAGCCACCTCACGCTCCTACAGCTTTGCCGCTCACCCATCCAACGCAGGCGGATATTATGTGGTTGCCTCCAACTGGTTCAGTGAAGCAACATCCAGCACTGTTCAGGTTTCGGTCGCTCCTGACACCGTCGCCCCCAACAATTACCTCGTTTCTGGCTCCGCCGCTCAAAAGTATGTATTCATCACTTTCAGCGAAAATGTCAACCAGGCTTCCGCAACCAATGCCGCCAACTACACGATCACAGGTCCTGGTGGCGCACTCGCTATTGAGTCTGTTGCCATGAACGGAGCGAATGGTGTTCTGATCACGACTGCCGTTCAGGCTGACGCCACCAAGTACACTGTGGCCGTCAGTGGCGTGACTGACATGGCTGATGCCGCCAATCCTGTCACTGGTGGTGGAAGTTTCGTCTCCTATCAGTTGCGCCAGGGTGGTTTGTCTGTTCTCTTCTACAACCACGCCCCAGGTGATCTTGCATTCTACCCTGCTGCAGATCGCGGAAAAGGCATATATCCGGGAGGCTTTGCTGCTTACGGAACCGGAGCAAACATCAGCGATATCCGCGCCCGCCGCAGTACTTCAACCACCTATTTTGAATCCCCAGCCACTGGAGATATCAACGTCGCTCCTCCTGGAGATGTGATTGAAGGATATGCTCAGGTCATCTTCGGTTTCATCAAACCATCTCAAACCGGTGATTATATCTTCGGTATCGCCAACGATGACAATGCCGAACTCTGGCTCTCAAGCGATGATTCCCCAGAGAACTCCATCATGATCGCCAATGAACCTAACTGGAACGCAATCCGCGAATTCGACCAGGCTGGAAACCAGTCCGAACCGATTGGCCTGCAGGCGGATCAGATCTACTACGTGGAAGCGATTGTTTCCGAAGGTGGCGGCGGTGACAACACGGCCGTTGCCTGGAGCTTCTCTGCCGATGGATCTCCAGAGGCACTGGCTAACGGATCTCTCCCGATTCCTGCTGAATTCCTCTGGGGCTATCAGCCTGCTTACGATGGAATCACCATCCTGGCAGCATCTCCAGCCAATGGAGCCACTGGAGTTCAGATAGACAGCACAGGTATCAGCTTCGATCTCCGCGACAGTATTTCTGATGCTGTCGATCCTGCATCTGTTGTGCTCAAAGTCAATGGCCAGACCGTTACTGCGACTGTGGTCAAAACCGGGGACACCACAAATGTGTCTTTCGCCGGTGGCTCGGAAAATTACGGACTCAACCGATCCGTCTCCGTCTCAGTCAGCTACTCTACAACCGGAGGCGCTCAGGAAACTCAGTCCTGGACATTCCAGACCGAAAACATTCCATCGCTGATGTATGCCGCACCTCTCACGGGAGCCGGTGACCCAGGGATGCTTCTCTCCGCACGCCAGGGCTTGGATTCCGCTGGTGCCAACCGTGGAACCACCATCGCCCTCGCTGAACAACAGATCGCCGGCAACTTCGGTGTCATTGATTTCGAAGTCGATGATGTTGTCGTCGATTACATCAACCACAACCAGGACGGGGATGGATCGGCCGCTGGTCGATTCGGTAATGACCTGGGCATGGTTGAAGCCGGTTTGATGTCCACCACCAGCACTGATTCCATCACCTGGGAAGTGATCACCTACATTGAATTCCCAGCCGCTGGACCTGTCACCATGGCAGTGAACTCAGACGATGGATTCCTTGTGACCCACGGACAAAACCCAGCCATCAGCGCTGACGACATGAGACTCGGTCTCTTCGACGCAGGGCGTGGTGCTTCGGATACACTCTTCCGTTTCATCGTTCCTCAGCCTGGTATCTACCCATTCCGCTTGTTGTGGTTTGAAGGTGGGGGCGGAGCAAACGTCGAATGGTGGACGATGGACAGATCTGGAGTTCGTCACCTCATCAACGACCCGAACGACGATGCTGCATTCAATGCTTACACGACTGCTTCACCAATCTCCCTGATTGAAGTTGTGAACCCAGTGGATGCTGTCATCTCCAGCGTCGCGCTCAGTGGTGGAAATATCTCCATCACATACACCGGAAAACTCCAGTCCGCCCCGACCATCAACGGCCCATGGACTGATGTTACCGGTGCTTCCAGCCCATACTCTGAGGCTGTAGCCACTGGAGCCAAGTTCTTCCGGGTGGTGCCATAAGTTTCTTCTGATTGAGATTATCATTCAGTCATTTGTTTGTTCAGACCCGGTTGGGATATCCCAGCCGGGTTTTTCTTCAGCCTGAAGCAAAAGTCATTTGGACCTTCGGGCAGTTTCTGCTATCCATTACTTATGAAAATGACGTCGATTCATAGATCATACCTATATGTCCTGGCTCTGACCTGCGGAGGTTGGATGGCCAGCACTCAGGCACAGAATTCTGAATCCGATCAGACATCGCCACCAACTGAATCCCAAAACCCAAAAACAGTGCCTGCATCAGACAATGATTCCCAACTTGAAGATGGTCTTTATGCCCGTCTTAAAACCAATAAAGGAGAAATTCTTCTCAACCTCGAATTTGAGAAGACACCCCTGACTGTCATCAATTTTTCCGGTTTGGCTGAAGGCAAATTAAAGACCGGGACGCGGGCTGGTCAGCCCTACTACGATGGTCTGACCTTTCACCGGGTCATTGCGGATTTCATGATTCAGGGAGGCTGCCCGGACGGCAATGGAAGTGGCGGCCCGGGCTATCGGTTCCGCGATGAAATCCATCCGGAATTGCGGCACTCAGGACCTGGTATTTTGTCCATGGCCAACGCGGGACCCGGCACCAACGGCAGTCAGTTTTTCATAACTCACAAATCAACAGATTGGCTTGACGGCAAGCATACAGTTTTTGGAAAGGTCGTCACAGGCATGGATGTCGTCAACCAGATTGCCAATGGAGACACGATTGAAAAGGTGACAATCGAGCGGATTGGTGAAAAAGCTCAGGCTTTCCGCAATGATCAGGAGGCATTTGACGAACTCGTTGACCTGTCCAAGAGCAACATGCGGCTTGGAAAGGAATTCCTCAATGGCAATAAATCAAATGAAGGAGTGGTCGAAACTGCTTCCGGGCTCCAGTACCGCATTGAATCACTGGGCAACGGACCCAAACCATCCGGCAGCAGCAAAGTTCGGGTGCATTACGAGGGAAAGCTATTGAATGGAACTGTCTTTGACAGTTCATACAAACGCAATACGCCAGCGGAATTCCCACTCAACCGCGTCATTGCTGGCTGGACTGAAGGCTTGCAGCTTCTCCCTGAAGGCTCAATCGCCACATTATGGATCCCATCCGATCTGGCATACGGGAATCGTGACATTGGCAATGGCCTCATCCCCGGTGGATCCACTCTGATCTTCAAGGTGGAATTGCTCAAAATTATCGATTGATTCCTGCTTACTCCCGGTAAATTCCCATCCCCGGCGCGATTTTTATCCTCCGGGGTTTTTAATTTTCATTTTCAGGCTAAAATTCGTCCGCGTTATGCATTTTTATCATCCGGCAATAGACCACCTCTTAAACCAGGTTGATGGCGAATTTGTCATCGGCCAGATCGTGCTCCGACAGGATGCAGCGAATTGGGTCCTGCTCCATGTCGCTGACCGCCAGTCTGATCTGGCTGATCTCCGGGTTTGTTCCATCAAAGAGCTGCGATCGATGGCTTCTCACAATTCAAGTGGCCGCTTTCGTCCCATCAAGTCAGCGCCTGATTTAATTCCGGGATGGTGGTTCACAACCGATTCACGAGCACATCTGGTGGATGCGCTCGACACCATTTACCCCGGGTTTGTTGCCGATTATTACCACTTCTCCCAGCGAGGATCCTCAGCTGCTCAAACTTATTGGGATTATTCCCAGCGACAGACTGGTATGTATCGGGTCACCCAGCTGATCTCACCCGAGGATCTCAGTGATGCTGTTGCGGGTTGTTGCGATGCCAGGTTCTGTCTCAAGTCCCGTCAATGGTCCGGTCCATCCATCCCCCCCCGATCCACCGGACCAACCGTCCGTCATCCCATGCCTCGAACCCTGCGCCCCATTCGTTGAGTTGGCCCGGATCCAGGCTAAATCCTCTCAATCCCCGCAAATCACCCCGCCACTTTCTGAGCGGGATATGGACGCTCTCACTTATGCCCTGGGTCTGGCCATCCAGAACCCGCCGGATGATCTGCGGGAAGCCGATGTCTATAATATCCGGAATCCCAGGAGACTTCTCATCCTGCTCGCAAAAATCAAACGCCTTCAGCATTCTCAAACTCATGCAACATCTGATTCAGTTCCGTCTGGCAGCCCGAATACAGCATAGTATGCGTTCCTCACTTTCCGGAAAGGCCTTCTGTATCTGCGGATTGGTCCTTGCTTTATCCGGGCCGGGATGCAAGCGCTCTGAGAATTCCAATCCCGTGACTTCTCAACCAACCAGTCAGGCCTTGGAGGCAGCTGTTGAGAATTCCCCCAGCGCATTTCCTATCCAGGTGGCCCCGAGTGCGGATCTTGGGAACCAGCCATCCATCACATACGATCAGGTTCTTGCCGCTCAACAGACCATTCTCGATCTCGAATCCCGGGTGCAGAACCTCCCGGATGAGATCGACCAGGAAACCATTGATCATCTCAAAGAGCAATTTCTCGGCACGGTGTGGGAAGCCTCAAAGGTTGCCCGCCAGTTCGTTGATCAGTCGCCTTCACATGCACTCGCCCGTGAAGTGAGCCAGTTGGAAAAGCAATGGGTCACCCAGCTCGCCTCCCAGAATTTCCAGCCAGCGGTCCAAAGACTCAGCGACATTGTGTTGGGCTCCTTGAACGACCCGTCCGTGAGCCTGGAGGAAAAGTACCAGATACTTGTGCGGGCAGTCCAGCAGGCCGCTCTGCGTGAGCGACCCAACGGCATGCTGGCGATGGCTCATGCTCTGGAAACGGGCACCGATCAACTCCTGAACAAGTTTCCCTCCAAAATCATCTCCATCGATCTCCTGCGAACCCCACTCCAGATATACCATTCCCTCCGTCAAACCAATGATTTCCAGCGCGTGATGAGTCGTATCACGGAAGTCCTGGACAACTCCTCAGCGTCCCCGGATCTTGCCGCCGAATCCGCCAGCCTGCGCTTGGACTTTGCCGCTTCATTATTTTCATTCCGTCAATTGGAGGCAGCCCGTTCTCACATACAGAAGGTTATCCAGCTCAAACCCACCCCTGAACTGGTTCATGATGCCGCCACTGCCCTGTCCACAATGGATGAGGTCCTGCACCTCGAGTTGATGCAGGACCAGTTTATCGGCAATAAAGTGGACCTGATCTGGACTTCTCCTCTCCAATCCGATTCCCAGGCGCTTCCTCTGACGCGGCTTCCGCACAAGGCGGTTGCCCTGGTTTTCTGGTCCCTGATGAATCAACCGACCCGATCCCTCCTTCAGGATCTGCTCGCACTCGCCGAAAAATCCAACTCCAACTCCCCAGACAGCCTGGCCATCGTGCACGTGCACGTGCCTCATGATTCACAGCCCATTTCAGCTGACGAGTTCCTCGAATACCTGAAATCCCAACCCGATTGCGCCACTTATGCCATTGATCCGAATCAAGCGGAGAACCTCCCATTTTTTAAGCTTTTTCCGCCTAAAATCCTTCCCGATGTCTGGTTGCTGGATGGGCAGCGCCGGCTTCATACTCCCAGGGCACACCACCAATTGGGCTCCGCTCTCTTCCAGATCCTCCGCGACTCCAATACCCCGTCCCTCTGATCCCTCATCCCATCGCCATTGTCATTTGCGATTCAATCCACCATCCACAAACTTCAGGAATTTCTTCTACAAAAGTAACTCATAGTCCTGTTTGGCTTAAATAATGCTGATTTCTTCATGCGACTTCATTGTCGATGGAATTATGATGAATCACACTATAGACAGCCGTCAGCTTAAAGCCTTTGTTTGTCTGGCTAAACATGAAAATTTTACTCTTGCAGCGAAAGAACTGAATCTGACCCAGTCCGCTGTAAGCCATTCCATGAAGGCCCTCGAACAGGATTTGGGCTGTAAATTAATCGACAGGTTGGGCAAAAAAGCACTCCTCACTCAGGCAGGCGAACAGCTTTATATCTACTCACAAAAAATTCTGGATCAGATGGCCCAGGCACGGGTATCGATAGAAAATCTCAATCATTGGGGACAACCCCGGTTGCGGGTAGTCGCCAGTTCAACCATCTGCGAGTACCTGCTTCCATCCGTGCTTAAGTCGATTAAATCCGATTTTCCGACCTCGATCATCAATCTTCACTCACGGGATTCTCAGGACTCGATCAACCTGCTTCGCTCGGGCAAAGTGGATATTGCCATTGCCATGAAGCCGAAGAGTGAAACCCAGCTGGAATTCCGCCCGTGGTTTCAGGATCAGCTTTCCTTCCTGGTCTCGAAAGAACATTCCTGGGCGCAGCAGGGGAAAGTGAAGCGCGACGAAATCCCGGACCAGCAGTATATCCTCTATGATCGGGCCAGCTTCACATTTCAAATGGTGGCCGAATATTTCAAACAGCAAGGCTTTGAACTCGACCACGTGATGGAACTCGGATCCATGGTGGCCACAAAAGAACTGGTTCGCTTGAACCTCGGCATAGGCATCGTGGCTCCATGGATTGCCCGCAAGGAAATTTCCTCCGCCGAGATGACATGCCTGCCGATTGCTCGAAAAAAACTGATGCGGCAGTGGGGGTTCCTGACTTGGAATGAGAAGCGGCTTTCGCTGATTGAGGAGAAGTTCATTGAAGCCTGTGCCGCGGTCAATTTTTTACCGAACGAGCTGATGACGGATGCCTGATGGGCATCATTGAGAAAAATACCCCCGTTGCTTGGCGGAGATTGGAATGTCCAGCTTTTCCATGACACTCAGCATGTCTTCCCACACCTTCCGCTTCTCGATCATGGCCTGATCCGGTACCGACTCCTTGTGCAGAAGATAGGAAGGATGGTAGGTTGGCATCAGCGGAATATCCCTGAAACTGCGCCACTTTCCTCTGGATCGTGTGATACTCTCATTCGGATTTCCGAACAATCCCTGCAAAGCGGTGGCACCCAGTGCCACAATCACCCTGGGTTGGATGATCTCCACCTGCCTTAACAGGTATGGATTGCATCGCTCCATCTCCTCCGGTGTCGGTTTCCGGTTCCCATACGCCTGGCCAGGTGTGTCCGGCCGGCATTTGAGGACATTTGCTATGTAAACATCCTCCCGATCCAGCCCCATAGCTTTAATCATGCGATTGAGCAATTGGCCGGCTTTCCCCACAAATGGCAGACCTTGTTCGTCCTCCTCCATGCCCGGGGCTTCTCCGATGAACATCAATGCCGCATTCAGATTTCCATGCCCAAATACAACCTGCTTCCGGGATTGAGCCAAGTGTGGACAAAGCTGGCAGGGAAGTACTTCCCGGGACAACATTTCCATGTCGTCCAAACGGGCGCTGGCCGGTCGTCTGATCGGATTCTGTGCAGGCGAAACTTCGGGTGAGGTCTCCAGTCCTATGGTGATCTTCCGGCTTTTCGGGCTCTTTGAATCCATCGTGACCGGCTCCTTGAAGCTATGGCGGACCGGTTGCGCCTGTGGGTGAATTCCCCCGCTATGTGCGACGCTCCTCAAAAGCTCCTCATTCACCACGATGGAATGGATCCCGCGACGTTGCTCCAACTGCAACCAGTCCGCCGTCGCTCTCAATAATACCTGAAGTGCCTCTGCCATGCCCATTCCAGCATACCGACTCCTCTGAGTTTAAAAAAATCAAAATTACCGGCTTGCCATAAAAGCATTCAGTCCCTAATCTTCTCTTTACCAATTGCGAGTGTAGCTCAGTTGGTAGAGCATCACCTTGCCAAGGTGAATGTCGTGAGTTCGAGCCTCATCACTCGCTCCAATTTTTTTATTCCCCCCCTCTTTCGAGCTTTTAGGAATTTTTTCCGACATTTTCGTCCTCCTTAGGAACTCATTTCACCCATTCATATGTCAGAAGCAAGGGGAGGTGATCTGAGGCAAGGGTGGATGGCACCCTGGCGGCCACTGGCTTGAATGAATCCGGAGCCTGATGGATGAACTGGAAATCAATGCGTCGATTCGGATCAGTGCTCGAAAATGTGAATCCAGGATCCTGGCCGCGCACGACCACCCAGGCATCCGACCAAAGTCTGGTCGCAGCCACGTAGGTCTCACGTCCGGGAAGGGTATTGAAGTCGCCCATGATAATCAATGGATGCCCAGGTGGATGGTCGACTGCGAGTTCATCCAATTGCTGGATGCAGAATAGACGTTCCTCAGGGTCAGGTCGATAATCCAGGTGAGTATTCCACAGTTTGAGGGATCGACCATCCGGGGTGCGGACCACTATTTCGAGAACCCCGCGTTGCTCGCCCTCGCGCAACATTCTGAAGTGATGGTTTTTCCACGCAGTGACCGGCAACCGGCTCAAGAAGGCGTTTCCATATTCTCCGCCCTGGTAGGGGATATTGCTTCCAAAAATATATGCCATCCCCGTCAGCCGCGACAATTCGTGGAGTGTATCCACCCCGTGATTGCGTTCGGTCCGGCGATCCACTTCCTGCAGGGCGACCACATGGGCCTGAGTTTCCAGGATCACTTCGGCAATGCGGGGCAGGTTTATCTGGTCGTCCATACCCCGGCCATGATGAATGTTGTAGTTCAATATATGCAATTCCTCAGCCGCACAACACATGCACCCAGCTATAATAGAGACTATCAAGGGTATTCTGTATTTTATATTCATGGCATCTCAATAACAGGGTCATTGAAGCATTGTTGACGGGGAAAGGAAAAGGATTTTGGCATCCTGATCCCATCAGGTCCGATAAAATGATTTGTATCCATTCGACGTGCTTGAACCGCAGCGGGCTATGGGAGCCATGCGCAGGCCGGACGATCGATGCCTGGCTGGACAGGAAATGGACGCCCCAGGATTCCGCACAATCCGGAATGTCCCCGGACATTCCGGAAAAATAAGGAACATTTTGACACGCTGAGAATGGTAATTTCTCGTGGACGGAATCACTGAATTGTCGGACCATGGACACATGAAACCAGATTTGGAACGCATAGTGCTGATTGGTGCCTTGGTTTTGGGAATTGGATCAGGCAACGGGCTGATAGTACCCTCCGTATTTGCTGAGGATGAAAACCCCCACATGGGCACTCAGGAATCAGGTCCATTCCGCAAGGTCGTTCTCGTCAGCGACGAAAAAAACGACGAGGGAAAATACCAGGATACATTAGTCGACCCCATGGAACTGGATGTGGCCGATGATGGGTCCGTCTATTTTGTCGAACGCCGCGGCACACTCAAAGTCTTCCGCCCCGATTCGGGAAAAACCGAGCAGATCGGAGAAATCAAACCATTCACAGGTCTTGAGGACGGATTACTCGGCATGAGCCTTCATCCGGATTTTGAAAACAACCAATGGATTTTCCTCTACTACGGGGAATTGGAGACTTTGAAGGATGAGTCCGGAAAATATGGCTACAACCGGTTATCCCGCTTCACGCTCAAAGATGGCAGACTGGACAATACCTCCGAGAAAGTGGTTTTGAAAGTGCGCTCCCAGCGTGAGCAGTGCTGCCACAGTGGTGGATCAGTCAATTTCGATGCAAATGGGAACCTATACCTGAGCACGGGAGACAACACCAATCCATTCCATGATGGCACCCAACACAAAGACCGCAGTGGCTACGGCCCCATCGATGAGCGTGCTGGCCGATCCCCATGGGATGCCCAGAAATCCGCCTCCAATGCCAATGATCTCAGGGGGAAAATTCTGCGGATTCACCCGGAAGACGACGGCACCTACACCATCCCCGATGGCAACCTCTTCCCCAAAGGAACCCCAGACACCCGACCCGAAATCTACGTGATGGGATGCCGGAACCCGTTCCGCATCGGGATCGATCCCAAAGAGGGCATACTTTATTGGGGAGATGTCGGACCGGATGCCGGGAATTTCAATCCCGATTTCGGCCCCGCCGGATTTGATGAAGTCAACCAGGCGAAGCAGGCCGGATTCTTTGGTTGGCCCTATTTCGTGGGCAATAACAGCGCCTATTTCGATTTCAACTACGAAACCAAAACCAAAGGCGACCGCTTTTCTCCCAAGGCGCCTGTCAATGATTCCCCAAACAATACCGGGATCCAAAACCTGCCTCCCGCCCAACCTGCCTTCATCTTTTATCCACATTCTCCCTCAGCCCGATTCCCGGTTGTCAATGGTCCCGGCGGCAGGACTGCCATGGCGGGTCCGACTTATTATTTCGATGAACAAAATACCTCATCAAAAAAGTTGCCAGAATCTCTGGATCATACACTCTTCATATACGAATGGTCACGGAACTGGATCATCACAGTGAAACTGAACCAGGACCAGGCGATCGAATCTATGGAAAGATTCTGCCCGGATATGACATTTAAAAGACCCATGGACATGGAACTTGGCCCGGATGGCTGCCTGTACCTCATCGAGTTCGGCACCAATTGGGGCAATAACACCGATAGCCAGATCATTCGTATCGAATGCAAATCAACCCAATTGTCCCAGAAAAACCAATAATATACCAAATTCAAAATTTTCCACCTGACTCAATCCTTGAGGCGCGTGGATTCAAATTCTCAATTTCGACATGGCGATACCACATATACCTGCAATACGCAGAGGCAAGAACTATCGGAGCCTGAACTTGAACCCGGTTCAGGATTATCGTTCCAAGGAAACAATCCTGGAGGTGAGCTCGATCAATGCCGGGATCATACGGAAGGACCTAAGAGACATTGAGCAATCCCGCAATGCGCTGCGGAGTTTATCCACCCAGGAACTGTTCCGGATCTGTGCCAGGGCGGGTGAGCTTTTCACCGAGGGCACGCTGCCATTAGGTGATGGTGGAGAGACCCAATCCGCCGATCAATACGTCAGCCAACTCTCCTCCACCAGTGGCTTGCCACACGTCATGGTCCGCCGCAACATGACCAAGATAGCCCACGTTTTGTTGGAAATGCCCACGATTCTTCGGGGACTGACCCGAGGCCTGGACATCTCGATTCTGGACAGTGGAGTTGGAGAGCAGGGCGGGGTCCCAGTGGCCTACTTTGCCACCACTCAATCTCTGGGGCTTGTGATGCCCAGCAACTCACCGGCTGTCAATTCCCTGTGGCTGCCATCCATCGCCCTCAGGATCCCCGTCATAATCAAGCCAGGCCGCGAGGAACCCTGGACTCCCTACCGATTGATTCAGGCATTCATTGCAGCGGGCTGCCCGGCAGAGGCCTTTGGCTTTTACCCCACCGACCATGAGGGGGCCAACGCCATCATGGAAGGCTGTGGTCGGGCCCTCATCTTCGGGGATAAAAAAACCACAGACAAATATGCCAACAACCCCGCCGTCCAGGTCCACGGACCAGGCTTCTCAAAAATACTCATCGGCGAGGATGAAATCGAAAACTGGCGCGATTATATTGACGTCATGGCTGCATCCATCGCTGACAACGGAGGGCGCAGCTGTATCAACGCCTCGGCCGTCCTGGTGCCGAAATACGCCCGCGAAATCGCCGATGCACTTGCCCAACGTCTGGGTCCCATGAAACCCACCCGGTCGGATGATCCCGACGCCAAACTCTCCGGATTCGCCAATCCCATGATGGCCGAATACATCGATTCCGCCATTGATGAAGACCTGAAAATACCCGGCGCCTTCGAGTCGACTGCACCATATCGAAATGGCACCCGGAAAGTCGAAGTGGATGGAGGCACCTACCTGCGTCCCACAATAGTTTTCTGCAAAACCTGGGATCATCCATTGGCCAACCGTGAATTTCTATGCCCTTACGCCAGTGTTGTGGAGGTTCCACAATCGGAAATGCTCACGAAGATGGGGCCCACTTTGGTGCTGACTGCGATTACTAAAGACAATCACTTCATCACCCGGCTCATGGATGCCGATCATATCGATCGTCTCAATATTGGCCCGGTATCCACCATGAAGATCTCGTGGGATCAACCACACGAGGGAAACCTTTTCGAATTCCTTTATCGGCGCCGTTCATACGAACGGGTCGCAGCCTGAATCACACACCCTAACCCACATGCGGCCGGTCCATCCGGCCGCTTTTTCCATGGACAAATACGACCCATCAATCGTCGATACTTCATCCTTTGACTACCAGGCCCGAACCCGAATCGTTTTCGGAAATGGGAAATTAAAGGACCTTGGCCAGATTGCATCAGAATTGGGAGCCACCCGTGCCATCGTGGTGACCGATCCCGGACTCATGCGAACCGGCCACCCCGACCGGGCCACCAGCATTCTGGAATCGAGAGGTATTGAAACCATCATCTTCAACGATGTGGTCGAAAACCCAACCACCGATTGTGTGGAGCTTTGCCGCAATATCGCCAGGGAACACAACGCCAACCTCATTGTGGGAATCGGGGGCGGAAGTGCACTTGATACCGCCAAAGGCGCCAATTTCCTCATCACCAATGGAGGTGAGATGAAAGATTATTGGGGGTTTGGCAAAGCAAAATCGCCGATGCTTCCCATGGTCGCGATCCCCACCACCGCTGGGACCGGAAGTGAATGCCAATCCTTTGCTCTGATATCCGATGCCACAACCCACATGAAAATGGCCTGCGGGGATTTTAAAGCCGCACCCAGGGTGGCCCTTTTGGACCCGGAACTGACTTTGTCCCTGCCGCTCTCAGTGACGGCACACACCGGGATTGACGCGATTGCGCACAGCTGTGGAATCGGCTGTTTGTAAAAAACGCAATCCCTTTTCACTGATGTATGCTCAACGGGCCTTTCAGATCGCTGTCACCAGTTTGCGGGACGTTCTGCACGATCCCGGCAATGTGCAGGCCCGGGGTCAGATGCTTCTTGGGGCGGCCTACGCCGGAATGGCCATCGAAAACAGTATGCTGGGTGCCGCCCATTCCACAGCAAACCCCTTGACAGCCCACTTCAATATGATCCATGGAATAGCCGTAGGCATCATGCTCCCGCACGTGGTTCGCTTCAACAGCCAACTCGATGAAGCCAGAACAATCTACGCCGAACTCGTCAATATCGCCGCACTCAAGGGACGCAACGATGATCCAGACCGTTCCGTCGATATATTGGTCGAAACATTGAGCGATTTGCTTCACATCGCGCACATCCCCACCAGACTCACCCAACATCATATCAGCCCCTCCTCAATACCCACACTCGCTGCTGAAGCCCACAATCAATGGACACGAAACTTCAACCCCAGGGACATTTCCGTTGCTGATTTCGAATCCCTCTACCTCCAGGCGCTCTGAAACTGATTCGCGGCTGTGACTCGTCCATCGCCTCACCCGAAGCCCTTGCTGACATGGGAACATGGCTCTGATAATCTGCTCCCGTATCATCAGCGGCAAAGAAAATAAAAAAGGCCGGCAAAAGCCGGCCTGGAGAACAGGATGTTCTGAAAATGAATTGTGGGTCAGTTATTTGTGGATCCAATCGGCGGGGATTGCTTTCCACGCAGGAAAAATGCCCCTTTTGAGGATTGGAAATGCTCTGGTGAGAGGATGATATTGGACTCCGCTCCATAAACGGTCCAACGATTGATGGGCAACCAGTCATTGAGATTCAACGATTTTTCAAGGTTCCAGGTGGATCTGGGGTTTGCCTCGAAGCGCAACTTGAATAACAAGGTATCATCATCAGGAACTCCAGAACTGGTGAGCGCCATTGGTGTCCGTTCATATATCCTTAAGGTGTGGTTGTAAGCAGGTGCAATCCGGACTGGTTGATCCGCAATGTTCTGCTGGAGTGATGGAGTCCGTATCTCATAGGTCCATCCGGGTGAGAAGGAGGACCCGGCATCAGGATAGAGATCCAAGGTCGTCCCCCCACTGAAAGCAGAGTTATCGCCGTAGAACACCATCTTAACCTGGACTGGGAGATTGAGTATCCCCATATCAGACAAGGCGATCCTGAACTCAAACACGTGGTCTTTGGTGCCCCGATCGTTAAAGTTCACAAATTGCCAGGCCCAGTCCAATCCAGTTCCTGTATACCTGAACAACGCGCTTCCCTGAACCATATACTCAGATCCCAATCCTGGAACCGCGGACAATTGGAACCCGGTCGATGCAGTCAAATCTGTGTCAATAAACACCATATAACCCCAATTCAGACTGATGGGTTTTCCACTCTGAATGGCAACAAACAGGCTGGAATCATCATTCGCCAGGTAAGCAGTCTTCCAGTCAATTCCGGCCGCTTGCTCAAGGATTTCCGGAGAATCACTCGGAAGTGGGACCAGGTTACTCCAGTCATCCAGGTTTCCGTCCAGGAAGACAGTACTTCCGTTATTGGAGAATACATTACCAGGCGGCAGATCTATGACTCGAATTGTGATCGTGGCTGCCTGCGATACCAGATCCCCATCCGATACCCGGAATGTGAATGTATCCACTCCCAGATAATCAGGTGACGGAGTGTATGTGACGTTGGGAGGCAGGCCATCCAGGGTTCCATGCAGTGGTTGAGCCGAAATCTGGTAAGTCAGATTCGACGACTCACGGTCCACTCCATCCAGTGTGAACTGACGCGACGTATTTTTGAGAAGGACGGCAGAGTCAGGTGTCGCCACTGGAGCGAAATTACTGTTCGGGTTGATAAAATAGTAGTCGAGAGTGGCCCCTGTCGTGGTGAATCCATCCGGAGCAAAATCAAAGGTGCTGCCCCCCGGGTAGGCAAAGTTGTCAGCAAGGAATACAAGTTTTATATATTGCGAACCGGCTATGGCGGATCGGTTGAGAGACAGTTCAAACTGCTTCATGGCTGGATCAGTGGCAATCTGTGAATCTGTCATGGATTGCCAATTCCAGTCAGCGCCAGTTCCGAGGTATTTATAGGCTTTGCCTGCCTGGATCAGAATATCGCCTCCAACATACCAATACTGGTAGCCAGTACCTGGATTCGCGTCAGTATCGATATAAATATTGTGAGCCCAATTCAAAGCAGCCGCTTTCTCACTGCTATATCGAATATAAAAGTGGGTGTCATCGTGAGCCAGAGCGATTTCTCTATAGTCCAACTGATCCAGTGGCTGGGTTGCATCCGCCGCATCGACCAAGGCACTTTCCAATCCTTCCCATTCATCAAACTGGCCATTCAATATGAATTCCCGGTTGAGAAAGTTGTAATTTGCCAGTCCGTCTGAGGAATTGGTTTGCGATATATTAACCGCTCCAGTGGCAGGTAAGCTTTGTGCCCCCAGGTTGTCAATGACGATGAACTCAAATGAGTCGGCACCGGAAAACCCGGAATTTGGGGTGAATGTTCCAACAAATCCATTAAAGTTCACTGTTCCATTGAGTGGGGCATGGGTTATCTGAACACTTTCGACAGTGCCATCAAAATCAATTGTGGAAACCTCGAAATCGTGTGACATATTCCAATCCCCGGCAATGGATACATTCTGAGTAATTGGGAGGATATTATCGGTTTCGAGTATCTGGATGCGGTATTCACCAATCGTTGGCAGATCAATACTGATCAGGTCTGAATGCACATATTCAAAATCGCGAACTCCCATGACCTGGTATTTTTTGTTATTTGATGTATTGAGGCTGATTTCCACTTTGCCTTCGCCGTAGACATCGAATGTGAGATTCGAGCCATCGCCGGATGTCGAGCGGAGTTTCATTCGCATCGGGAGGCTGCTGATGCGGGTCAGACTCTGTGGTTCAGATGAGAAATTGACCTCAAAGATGCCGCCATTTTCTGGAACAAAGATCGTGTTATTATTATATGCGAACCAATCTTTGACTGAGCCAATGGATAAGTTATTGGCGAATTCCATAGCATATTGTCCAAGGCCTCCGCCTGTAACCTGGACTGTCAGGGTATCTGTATCATTCCAGAAATAATTCAGGGAATTGCTGCGGGCCGCACGATATCGATTCATGAAGTCCTGCAGTGAAACAAATTCATACCCTTTCTGGTAGGCGTTTTTGAGGGTTTCTTCAATCATAGCGACAGAGTAATTCCCACTGGCAAGAGCGGTCGTCACAGCATAATCATGCCAGAGGAACTGGATGACACCCTTGGGCATTCCCAGCGCTGCGGAAGCCATTTCATCCTTCCAGAATTGTATACTTTGCTCAGGTGTCAGTTTCATCACATCCCCCAGAACATAATCGGGAGTCATATTCAGTGAATAATAAAGCAGACTGTCATCGGGCGTGAGAAACCCGATACTCGGATTGAAATGGCGGTTTGAGGATGAATAGAATCCGTGACCGGAGATATAATCCAGATATTTTTTCAGCTCATCCACCACAAACAGGTTTTCGTCTTCCCCAGGGATCGCTGTCCCCAGCACGGTATTGCCGAGTCCAGCTTCAATTTCTATTTTCGATTGCTCGAATTCAAACCGGAGACTGTTGGCATCCAGATCTGATGTTCTTTGAGGATGGGTGTAGCTGTGAGTTCCAATCTCATTGCCGAGAGCAATATACTGGTCATAAAGGGGCTTTGAAACACTCCAATCTGTAAACTCACCAGTCGTTGGGTTGTTGCCATTATTGATATAATAGGAACCGACAAAATTATATTTTGCTTTCCAATCCTTAAGAAACTCCAGAAGTGGGAATTCGGTCTGGCTCAATGCAAAAAAGAATCGTGAAAGGTCCATATCATTCCGGGCCAGGAAAATCCCCTCTGATCGGGTAGGGGACATATAGAATGGAGCTCCATTCGCATCCTGCGAGAAAACCCAACGCAGTGCAGCCCATGCCATCCGGGTATCCATTAATATTTCCAGATTTGAAAAATGGACGAATTTCCCATTTCCGCGGGTCCCGGCGAGGACACCGTTATAACTCCGGCCATTGGCTTCAATGGTGGCGATGACATCCACTGATGCGCCTTCGACTGGAACAAATTCAGCAAAATAAAGTGCGGGAAAATCGACCAGTTTGCCCCGGTCCGTATAGTGTTTGAGCAATGGATGAACAGATGATCCATCGGTGGTTTCGGGAATTGAAATGCTGGCCTGAACTCCATTGCCCCATGTTTGTGGTTCGATCCTGAAGATTGTATTCATTTGTGGGGTCGACAGATTTTCCATGAAATTTCCCGCCGCATCGTAGGAGAACAATTCGGATGATGCGACAATACCCACCCCATTGATATTCATCAACTTCTGAAGGTTTGTGGATATGATTCCCGCATCCTGTGCACTGAATCCGTCCAGGGATGGGATAATGAGGGCACCAAATCTGTTTGTTAACGCATTGTAATTTAAAAGTTCCTCCGGCTTCACAAGGTCAAATGGAAATCCTGCCATGACACTCTGAAGCTGGCAGGCAGCGTAGACCTGTCGCATGAAGAATGGGTCCCCATATGCCAGCTCGGTTGCAGGTGAATAAACAATTCCCACTTTCAGTGGTAACTTTGTGGTGTCGATATTCAGGGCCTCAAAGCCATCTGGCAGGAAGATATTTTTGGAGTCGAGCTGAACTGGAGAGGATCCATTCCGTGAGCATAATATCTGCAACACATCGGATGGGTTATCTGATTTATAGTCGATGACAATGGTATGCATTCCAGCTGTCAGCGGAATCCCGGATGTGTTCCCATTTGAAGCTGAAATGCTTATGTTATTCCCGTCGAGGATCAGTCGGGTTCTCGTGGCGGGGTTCAAGGTGAAACTATACGTGTCCGGTTCGGGCAGCCACAGTCGGGTTTCAAAGCGCAGCAGAAAGTTGGGTTGCCCTATGTGGACATCTGGATTAAATGTGGACGAGACGCCCCGGTTGATAGAAATCGCCCCCGTCAATGCAGGCCACTGATTTCCAGTCTGGTAAGGAAATTCATAATAGGCTATGCCCGGGCGGGAGAATGGAGCCAGGTCGGGGAAAGTACTGAAGACATCCAGTTCCTGGATGTCGAGTGCTGGTGCCTGGATTTCAATCGAAGCTGTTTCAACAGGCACCCCTAGATCCAGGATGAGGTAAGAGGGTTTTGTGGATACTTTACCCCGAACATAGTACCGGGAATACAATGACGATCGGGAATCAAATACCACAGCGCCTGCCTGATTTTTGATGGTGAATGCGTGTTCCAACAAACTGTTCACCCCGCCCCATTTGGTTGCGGTGGGTGAAATAGTTACATACTGCGCTGATACAGACGAATTCAACTGGGCAACGAGTTTGCCGGCTGACGTCGTCTGGAAACCACCAGTCACATCGGGCGTCCCATTGATGATTTTGGAAAGTTCGCTGTTTTTCGATGTATCCTGAGATTGATTCGATATCGTAGCCGTGGTTGCATTCAGCAATCCGCTGAAGAGCCCCCCATTCCAGCCGGGTAACTCAAGTGCCTGAAGGGGGGATAATCTGCCTCCCTCATTCTTAAAGGCTTCAATTTCCTGGATGGACAGGTCCGCATCTGCAACTTCAATCTCAGAAGTATTGTATGTTCCGCGCAGATCATAAATATACCAGGCAGGAAGAACAGTGCCCGAAGATGTGTTCAATTTCCCTGGTATAAACTGCACCGTCGGCGCTTTGGCGACGGAATCATACGTCACAGCTCCATTGCTGTCGCGAATGGTGACTTTAGCATCCAGCATCCGGCTTCCATCGGACCAATGTGAGGCAGAAGGCGAAATGGCCACATAACGAACCTTCTGCTGCGCTTTAAAAACCAGTTTCACTGAGGCATCACTGTTTGAGTCGACGTGGTAACCAACAGATCCTTCATTCGGGTTTCCATCGATTATCGACCCCAGACTCCCTGATACTGTCCCAGGAGTGACCCCAGCGGAAATGACGGCTGATTCAGTATTCACCAAGGATGGATTACTTCCTCCAGCCCAGCCATTCAGTTGCATATTCAAGGAGGAAATGGCCAGATTCTCCGGACGTTGTATCTGTGCATCCACCTTGCATACCATCGTCAGGATGGACAATGCAAAGAGCACTGGCATCTGTTTACTTCGAATCCGCTGACTCATTATTTCCATATTTTTAGTAAAAATTTTCTTCATTCTGGCCACACTGCGCTGCTGGCTTTCTTGCAGTCCTTAGAGTCAATAGATCGAACATGCTGGAATGAATGTTTAGCATATATTCAGATTCGATACCGGATAACACTCTCCCGGATAGAAAAGCCGATATGCCGGGATTGTTGAATTCCTGGTTATATAGAGTTGATTTCCAGCACTTTACACATCAACCTTGGTGCCATGCTTATTTCAGGATTCCGCAGAAAAATATGCCGGCTGACTATGCAAATTATCTGCATCCTGCTGGCCATAAGTCATTTACACTTCGTTCATGTTGGAATTTCCGATGACGGGGAACATTTCTCAAAAACCAGCTGGAGTGTCTACAATGGGGACAGACAGTCGACCCATTATTCCACATTGGAGGAGATCAATCGCCATAATGTGAAGAATTTAAGGCCCGGATGGATATATGAATTTCGGGGCGGTGGTTCGGGCACCACCATTCAATGTAATCCAGTGATATTTAAGAACTTCCTCTACATTACCTCTCCAATCATGGAACTCGTTTGCCTGGAGGCAGACACTGGAAAAGAAATCTGGTCCTGGGATCCGGTCCGTCATGGTGGAAGTCGGGGTGTCAATCGGGGTGTGACATTGTGGTGGGATAAGGATGGCAATGTGAAGCGCCTGTTCATGGTCTCCGGAATTTACCTCTTCGCTTTGGATCCGGAATCTGGTGCAATGATCGAAAGCTTTGGGGTGAATGGCCGGATTGACC
Source organism: Verrucomicrobiota bacterium (assembly GCA_021209225.1). Lineage (GTDB taxonomy): Bacteria > Verrucomicrobiota > Verrucomicrobiia > Limisphaerales > JAJOIW01 > JAJOIW01. Next base: position 12,549 of record JAJOIW010000004.1, on the reverse strand, counting down.
TGCGAAAAGGTCTGGACCGTGATTGGGTGACTGAACTGGTCACCTGCAATACGCCAGGTGTCATTTATAATGATCTGTTCATTCTCGGCTCCCGGGTGGGTGAGGGACCTGGGCGGTCCGCTCCTGGACATGTTCGGGCTTTCGATGTGCACACTGGTGAGAGAAAATGGATCTTTCACACCATTCCTCATCCTGGCGAACCAGGCTACGAAACATGGCCTCCCGACGCATGGAAATCTGCTGGCGGCGCAAATGCCTGGGGCGGATTCAGTTTGGATGCCCGATCTGGACGGGTCTATTTCGGAACCGGTTCCGCCTCGTACGATCATTTTGGAGGAAATCGGATTGGAGCCAATTTATTTGCGAACTGTGTGGTGGCATTGGATGCTCAAAGTGGCGCCTACCAATGGCATTTTCAGACTGTGCACCATGATTTGTGGGATTATGACTTACCCTGCCCGCCGGTGTTGGTTGACCTGAAGATTGATGGAAAAGATATAGAAGCCCTCGCTCAGGTGACAAAAATGGGCCACACATTTGTGCTCAGAAGAGACAATGGGCAACCCGTCTTTGAGGTGGAGGAAAGACCCGTGCCCCAATCAGATATTCCAGGTGAGAAATCCTGGCCCACTCAACCATTTCCCAAAGCGCCACCAGCATTTGCCCAGCAGGAATTCACAGCGGCCAAAGTAGCGGAACTCTCACCCGAGTCTGCACAATGGATTCGGGAAAGACTCGGGACTATGCGGACTGGAGGAGTTTTTCTTCCCCCGGGAATTGTGCCTTCAGTCGTGTTACCGCAATTTAATGGGGGAGCGGAATGGGGCGGTCCGGCAGTGACCCTGAAACCGGCATCCTGTATGTGAACGCCAGTAATGAGGCGGAATGGATCAGTATGCGACCATCCCAACCAGTTGAGTCCATCACCAGCTTCCAGTTGGGATCCCAGATAGTTCAATCCATGTGTTCGAATTGCCACGGCAATCCAATAGCCGCCGCCCAATTTCCAGAAAAACCCCCCGCAAGCCTCGAATCAGTCGCTCATCGCATGTCGCGGCCGGAAGTGGAATCCATATTGACAGCCGGCCGTGGTGCCATGCCTGGATTTGGTTATCTGCTGGATGTGGAAAGAAAGGCCATCACCGATTTCATTTTTGCTTCAGGAAAAAATGTCCATCTCCAGCCAGGAGAATTGGATGCTCAATGGAAGGACGAGATCCCATATCAAGCGACTGGCCATCACGATTTCCGCGACCCGGATGGCTACCCAGTCAACCCGCGTCCCTGGGGAACACTCACAGCTCTGAACTTAAACCAGGGGACCATGCTATGGCAGGTCGCATTGGGCACATATCCGGAATTGGAAAGAAGGGGATTTCAACCAACTGGCACATTCAATATTGGTGGGCCCATTGTGACTGCCGGTGGATTGGTTTTCATCGGAGCCACTATGGATGAACGCTTTCGGGCATTCGATAAAGATTCAGGGGAACATCTCTGGGAATTCCAACTGGACGCCGGTGCCTACGCTACCCCGGCGACATATTCATGCAATGGAAAACAGTGGATCGCCATCGCCGCAGGTGGCGGAGGCAAGCCTGGCACCCGATCCGGCAATAAACTTTATGCCTTCACCCTCCCGTAAATCACCCGAGAAAAAGATTTATTCAGGGAATTTGTTGACCATGCGCGGGGACTTGACCTGTGGGGTATTCAAGCGATCCAGAAACTTGGCAAAATCCCGGGGCGGAAGAATGCCGCCCTCCTTGGATTTTTTCGGATGCGATGTCGATGGCGGGGGTTTGTAGAATGTGACAAGTCCACCACCCGTCGCAGCGAGGATGATCCCCAGAAAAAATAAGGGATTGATCGACCCAAGACCTCCAGTGGGTGGATGGAGGAAAATGGAAAAAGCTGCATTTATAATCGGAGCCCCCGCAAAAACAATCGACATCACCACCACTGGCGTCCCGCGGGCGCCAAACGCCAGCAATATTCCAAATGCCCCAACAGCCCCGAATCCGCCAGCAATCAGCGAATACCACACCCCTTTCCATTCGAACTGGAACCCATCCTTCGACGGCACTAAAATCAACGCCGGAAGCAGGACGGCTACCACAAAGTAAGCCACACCCACCATAAGAAATGCCTTGTATCGACCGACCTTGGGGTCTTTCATACTGACTTGTCCTGTGTGGAGCAGGTTTCCGTAAACTCCAAAGCAAAACACAGTCAAAAATGAACATAGTAACCAGACAAAGCCGGCACTGTTTTCCGCAGCTGCAATCATGACCTGCATCGTACGCAGATTTGAGCGCGCTGCAAATAGATTTGCTCAATGACATGCAGCAATCCGCCGGATACCCCGATTGACAATGCCCCGTGGCAAACTCCTTTGAAACCATGATTTGTTCAACTGTCGCAACCCATTTGGGCTGTGATCCCGGTTTGATTCACCTGCGCGAAGTGGCAGGGCTCGACCGGTATGGCAGTCCGCTCACCACTTATTTGGTGGATGGCTGGACCCAGCCCCTGACGTTGAAAATGGATCAGCAAAGCGGGAATTCCAACCAGTTATTCTGGCACATGGGTTCCATCCTGCGTCAACCAGCCACTTTGTCCCTCCTGCACAATCGAGGCAAATTCTCGGTGCCCAGCGTGATTTGCGCCCTGGAGCAAGACCCCAGTCTCCGTTGTGACTGGATTCTGACGACCCGGCTTGCGGGGAATCCAGCCACACGACAGAATTTCAGCCCCGAAGCCTATTCCAACCTCCTCAGGAACACCGGAAAATTTCTGAAGGACCTCCACGCAATCACCTCAAGTCACTTTGGATTTTCCGGTCCATCGACAACCATGGATCTGCAGACATCCTGGCCGGATGCCTTTTGTCATTTGTGGAATTTGATGATTGATCAATTGGAATCCTCACAGGTATACGGGCCGGAGGAGGCACGGTCGCTCAAAAGATTGATGGAAACCTTCCGCCATGCCCTACCCACATTGGAAAACGCCAGCCTTCTCCATGCCGGGTTGCATTTGGAAAAAGTGCTCAGTCAAAGCGATGGACAGCTGACCGGGGTCCTCGGGTGGGGCAATGCCCTTTGGGGAGACCCACGGTTGGACCTGGTGATCGCCTCCATGAATGGCCTGACGGCTAAAGAATTTCATGATGCCTATGGGCATGCTGGAAATGAAAGACATCAGAGCACCCCGGACATCGCGCTCTATTCACTCCTGGAGATGCAAAAGCGATTGTTCATTGACGCCGTCACCCACACGGATGGAGTGTCGGTCAGGAACTACAAGAACCGCATTTTCCGGTTGGCACAACAATTATTCAACTGAGGCCTTGGCATCAGATTCGAGATGCGCGGATGAAGCCAGCCGCAGCAGCTTACTCATGGTGAGTCCCTGGACAATAATCGTGAAGAGCACCACACAATAGGTCGCCACCAGCCAGAATTGCCGCTCGTCTCCGGCCGGAAGAGTCAGTGCCAGAGCGACCGAAATCCCCCCACGCAAACCTCCCCAGGTCATGACTTTGACGGCATGGGGATTGAATGGAAGCTTGAACGCCCGAAGCATGGAAATAGGCCCCAGAACACATAACCACCGACTCAATAAAACGATTGGAATAGCCGCCAATCCAATCACAAACGCCTGGAGTGACAGGTCGAGAATCACCAGTTCCAGTCCGAGTAACACAAAAAGAACGGCATTGAGAATCTCGTCAATAAGCTCCCAGAACGTGTCGAGGTGCTCCCGGGTTTTGGTCGACATGGCGAGATACCGCCCAATATTGCCAATCATGAGTCCAATGACCACCATCGCCAGGGGGCCGGAAAAATGCAGCCTTTGAGCCAACGCATAACACCCCATGACCAGTGCCAATGTCACCAGAATTTCAATGGAATAATTATCCAATTGTTTCAGCATCTTATACCCCACATATCCAAAAAGCAGCCCAATCCCAATCCCCCCAACCGCTTCCTGAACGAAAAATGTGGCGATCCTGGCTGCATTCATCTCGACATGGCCAGTCAACGTCTCAAGCAATAATAAAAATACCACGACCCCAACCCCATCATTGAAAAGCGATTCACCCGCAATTTTTGTTTCCAACGATTTTGGCGCCCCGACTTTTTTCAACAGTGCCAGAACGGCAATGGGATCGGTCGGCGAGATCAGTGCCCCAAATAAAAAACAATACGTCCAGGACATCTCAACCCCTAAGACCCCTAACAATCCTTTCATCATCAGGCCAACCAGAAATGTCGATAAGATCACCCCAAAAGTGGCGAGGATACTGATAATGCGCACCTGCTTCACCAGATCGCCCAGGTTGATGTGCAAGGCACCCGCAAAAAGTAAAAAACACAGCATCCCCTCCATCAGAGCCTTCTCAAAATCAATCTGGGCAATCATCATCTCCGCGGCAGTGCCAACCTCCAAGCCAACCGCTTTCGCCACCAAAAACCCGATCGACATCGCCGATGAAATCGCCATCAGTCCAATCGTCGTCGGCAATTTCACAAACTTCTCATTCAAAAAGCCACACAAGGCAGCAACAACCAGCAATAATGCGGCAATCTCAAAAGTCGTCATATCTCAATCCTTCCAATCATTCGGCCGATACCAGGAAAAACTTACGCGCATTCACCGGGTGAGTCTTGCGTTCATACCATCTTCGAACTACGATAAGTCACATAGGTTCGAGGCGGAAAGAATTTACTGACCGGAGGCAGACCGGATCGCTCGAAAAATTTCCCTGCCATGTTCGTGATTATTATACTATGTCCTTGAACCTTAAGTGTAAAAAAATGGAACCCGTACTTCGCATGTGTCAGCCGGCAGGCCTTAACAGGAAGCCGAAAGCACAGAAGGGGATCCACTTATATTTCCATTGTTCAATGGAAAGGTAATACACGGCATTACGGTGGGGAATCCATTTATACTCCGGGTGGGACAAGCACCGTCCTCTCCCGGATTTTTTTATGCCCCGGAATATTTTCCCCCAGTCATGCAATCCGCTGACCGTTTGGAATGCACAATCAGGCAGGAGTCTCGCTGACATTTACAATCCCGGGCCAAAGCAGGCACTCTGAATTCCACCTGCCAGCACCTGAGCTGTGGATCGCACAATGACCTCAGTTTGATGCGTGCAATGATTCACCAGTTGATATTCTTGCGGAATTGGAATTCCATTGATCCCATCCATTCCGGTTCCTGGATCATGGGTCTTCTTTCAGATCCTGCTGATAGGTCTGCCCCTTCGGAAAAATTAAAAAAAAAAGGCCAGGAATCCTGGCCTCGTGACTCGTTGGAAAAATTCAGGTTATTCTGCCGAATAAAACTTCTGTGATGAATCCGGGGTGACTTCATAAGGCGATGATGCCCCGGGGACTGGGGAGAATGGACCGACAATCGAATCTGCGGCTTTGAGTGTCCCAGAGAATTCAATGACAACTTTTTCGGAGACAATAGCTATTGACTGAATTCCCCCAGTGGTCAGGGATGGCAGTTGAAAGGGAATTGAGGTGAGGCTTCCGATCCCGCCATCCCCACCGCCTGTTTCTCTGGCGGCTGTGTCTGCTGCAAATTTCCCGTCGATATCGACACTGCGATTGTTCATGACACTATGTGTTGCTGTGCCTGCCTCAACGGACTCGCGGGACCCGGATAACCAGGAATTGAAACCGGCTCCACCTTGGATCACCGGGACCCAATTCTCCAAACTTCCCAGCTCAAAATCGCTGTTAGGAAAGGCAAGCTCAGCTGATTTCCCATCCCAGACAAATAAGTCATCAATACACAGCCATCCCCAGCTTGCCTTGAATGGGCCGAAATTGTCTTCTGCCCGGAAAATGGCCATTTTTGATTGATGTTCTGGCTGAATGTAAAACCGGTATTCCGGATGGTGCCAAAGGTCGCGGCCGCTGTTGGAGTAATTGGGTGCCATCGACTGATTCCGCTGGACGTAGTGGAAGTCTTCCGCGTCATCAAAACTGCCATTGCCATTCACGTCGACAATCAACTGGATCCTTCCAAACGCCCGTTCCGATCCGTCATCTGAATATCTTTCACGATCGGTGCCCTGGGCTGAGGCAAACTGGACAAAAACGCTTTCTGAAGCATTTGGGATTGGCTGGATGGTAAAGACATCAGATCGAATCTCAACACCTGTGTATGCGAGATTGCCTCCACCTGTTCCGACAAATGTGCGGCCAGTCATGTGATCGCGTCGGGCATTTGAATCAAAGAAAAATGCATTCCCAGTGGCGTCCTCCCTCATGAGGACTTTCCAACCTGGAATGGATCCACTTGGATGCTCTGTATAGGGGAGTTCAGATCCATTTTCCTGAAACCAGAGTGTGGCGTCAGGATGGCTCTCTGGAGTCGGCACTCCCTGGTCAAATCCACCGTTTTTAATAATGGACTCCTGCCAATCCCAGTTCATGCGTATGGCATCGAGCGCAACATGGTAATTATCCGAGTGATCAAAAGCCACGACCTGAGCGCGTCTGCCCTCGAGTCCGGAGGTATTGATGAATACGGAAAAAAAAATCATTGCGACCAGCTCCTGGAGCACCACCCCACTGGCCCCGCAGGGCAATGTCATTGGCGGGATCAAACGCACCGTCCGGGTCAGAATCCATTGTTCCAAGATCGATGTAAACACCACTTTGATTGTCAGAAAAGAGGGCCTCAGGAATATTCACAAATTCAGAGACTCCACCGGACATATTTCCAAAGATGAAACTGGTTACTTGAGGAATGGTGAAAGCATCTGATTCGACGACTGCCTGTTCAGTGAAATCCAAAGATAGAGGATCAGTCATGGTGGACAGGAGCCTGCCGCTGTAGTTGACATATTCCTCATCGCTTCCCGGAGTCCCATTGCTGACAATCAACTTGTTCACATCATCCAAGGATGATTCAATCACGTTCCATCCATCCAAGCCGTTTTCGGCCTCAAAAAAACCGTTTTTTATTGCATTCCCGACGATTACTCCATCGGCTCCGCACACCCGCACCGCATTGATTGCCATGTAGTATATTTCACTCTTATCTACAAAGCGGATTTTAGCCTGACGGCCGACATATTCATCAAGTTGGAAAAAATAAATTCTTCGGAAAGCATCCGGGAAGATGGCGTCACTGTTACCGCCACCAAACCACGTGGCGCTTTCTTGTGAAAGCCATCGATCGATTGTCCCGTCCGCATCGATATCCAGACCAATGTCAAACACGTCCGGCTCCATCCGAGGCTGATCAAAGTTTCCGACGCTGTCGCCAAGTCCATTTGTGCATAAATCGATCATGATAAATGCCGGGGAATTCCCGGTATTATTTGTCGCCGACTGCAATTGCCCAATCAGAGCGGGCAATACCAATAAGATAAATAGTTTTTTCACTGCAGATTTCATTCAGCATCACCTTCCTCCGAGCTGGTTACATTTAATTTCTGGATGAGCGACGATCTCGAAAAAATCATTTATGACCCTTCGATTTCAAATTTTTCCATGGAGAACATGTTCCGTACATAAGGCAATTTGTTGATATTCAGATTGTCCGGGCCGGGGCACAATATTCTGATATGGGACATCGAGTGACAGAAAGCGGTTTCAATGCTGCCAACCCATACAATCGAAGGGACATCGCATGGGCACATGCCTCAAATGAACCCAGTCTTGGGTTGATCTTCCTCTGCACTCCACGAGGTGAAACCAGAACCTTTCGCCGTAAACCCGCCTTACTCATCTATGCCAATTGGTTTCCAACACCTTCGGCAAAGAGGCGCCGCGCCTCTAGTCCAGCAGACTCCCGCCAAAACGCGGCCACCGGAGAAAGCCCAGGATGAAGCCTGGAACAACCGCAATCCTGGGAACCCCATTCCCATCCCAGCCGGATTGCCTCACCCTCTCAGGATATTCCGGATTACTCTTCCCACTTATTTCTCAGGCTCCCGCCATGGTGTCTTGTTTGTGAGGCAACACGGGGATGAAATTTTTTGCAGAAGGAGATTGACATAAAGCTTCCGTATTTTAGTATGCCATTCCCATTTTATCCGGTGGGAACCAGAACGAGCTATGCCGAATACGAAGTCAGCAATCAAGAGGACACGATTAACGGGTGTCAGAACTGCCATCAATAAGATGAATAAAAACCGTGCCCGCACACTCCAGAAAGGGTTCCTGACAACCTTGGCAGGCGGTAATGCGGAAGAGACCCAGAAAGCTTTGCGTCTCGCTTACTCCGCAGTGGACAAGGCAGCCAAAAAAGGTGTTTATCCCAAAGCCCGGCCAATCGCATCAAAAGCCGCCTGGCCAGCAAATTGGCTGCTGCTACTAAAAAATCCTGATTCTCCCTCAGGGAGAAAATCCTCCCGGCACAATCCGATCCTATTTCCCCGCCTCGATCCCGTTCCGATGGGACCATCATTGGCTGGGATTTTTTTGTTTCTCCATTTCAACTGGACGAATGCTTCCCGCAGTGATGAGAACGCGCAACCCGCTCAATGAACTCACCGGGAATAAGCAGAAAAAAAGCTGCCGGAATTCCGGCAGCTTTTGCAAAGAATGGGAATTGGTTTGATTTCTATTATTCAGCTGCCAGAAGCTTTAATAAAGCCTCTTCTTTTTCCGGGCCGGAATGGAAATCGAGAGATCTGAAAAAGCGGTCTTTTTCTTTCTGCTGGATGTCATTGGACTGGAGGATTTCGACAACATATGGAATGGCGTGAGCGGAACGTGACCTCCAGATAATGTCTCTGCCTGCTTCTGAGTGCAGTCGATTCGGGTATTTTTTGGCGTAGGCCAGGAAGCAGGCATCCTCATTGCCGGACGCGGCAATCCCCAATGCTTCAAGGTACCAGCGGTCCATTCCGGTGTGCTGGCTCGCCAGATCAGCCCAGATATCAGCAATCTTCCCGCCTTTCTTCTGGTGGAGTGCCAATGCGACTTCCCGCCGTACTTGGCTGGATGGATCAAAAGTGAGGGAAGTCAGAATGGCTTCCAGATCCGCATTTTTCAAAACAGCTGCCCGAATACCTGTGATGCGGATATCTTTTTCCGGATCCTGAATGGCTTCCCGGATGTAATCCCCGCCATTGTCCAGTCGGGTTAAAAGGTGAAAGGCTCTTGCCCGATAGGCTGTAACCCGGCCACTTCGGAAGAGTCTGGCTAAGGCCTCTTCGGCTGATTTGCCTTTTTGGCTCAGCGAATTCCAGGCGAGGTAGCGTCGTTCCTGATTGGGGGATCTCAGAGCTCTCATGGATCCCTGCACCGTGCTGACATCCATTGGACGCACCTGGTAAGAATGTCCCTTGGGGGCCACCCGGTATATACGGCCAGTCATGGTCTCCAATTTCTGGTCCGCCATATAGTGCCCTCCCACACCCGCGTCATTCCAATCGGAAATAAACAATGAACCGTCCGGGGCAGCACAAACATCCGATGGTCGGAACCAGCGGTCCTCTCCACCCTGGAGCACATTGACAATCCCAGCCTTATAACCGGCTCCGTCGTCGGATCGCACATAGGCTCTCACAACCCCAGGCCCGGCATCACAATGGATCACTTGATGGCGCAAGACTTCAGGAAGGAGATTCCCCTCGTAATGCAGGATACCCGTCGGAGACCCTGCACCCGTCTGAATGAAATTTGGAACAACCCCAGGGTCATTGAGATGCCAGTGGCGACGGGGAGTTTCCTCCTCCATATTCGTGCGTTTATCGCCCCATCCGGCACCTGTCATTTCGTCCCGGTAACCATAATTGCCATGTTGCATCACATAATTGATGCGCACTCCCTGGTTTCCATCATCGTCATTATCCGACTGCCACAATGTTCCGAATGAGTCGACGGCCACCTCATAATTATTTCTGAAATTATAGCCAAGGACTTCGAAATTTGACCCATCCATATCGCATCTGAAAACCATACCCTGTTGATAGGGTTGGCGGTTGCCCATCACTTTGCGGCCAAAAATGTCCGTGATAATCGTCCCATCCGGCCCTCCGACCTGATAGCCATCGTTGCCCTGATTGAAATACAGTTTGCCATCCGGCCCGAAAACGAAGGCATGCACCCCATGATCGTGATCCACCCCTTTGATGTTGGAAAACAGGATCTCTTTCTTGTCAGCCTTGTCGTCGCCATCTGTATCCGTCAAAACCAGGACATGAGGAGATCGGGAGACAATCACCTTTGAGCCGAGCACGCAGAGACCCAGAGCTGTATTCACATCATCCCCCTGGTAAAAAACCTTGTGGGAGTCAGCCTGCCCGTCACCATCCGTATCCTCCAGAATCACAATGCGGTCTCCTTCCGGACGTTGCTTGCCCCACTTCTGCCAAAGCCGGTAGTTGGCTCCTTCGGTGGACCATACTCTACCCCGATGGTCCACATCCAGATTGGCAGGGTTCACCACCATGGGTTCACAGGCAAAAAGGGACACTTCGAGGTCCGGGTGAACAACCAGCCTGGCCGTTTGCGCCAAAGCCGCCTCCAGTCCAGTGCCGGCCGGATTCTCCGCATATACCGAACCCATCGCCGCAAGGCCAGTCACAGCCGCCCATAAAAGGGCTGGCTTCCCAATCAATTGTTGATCCTTCATCATTTTCTCTTTTTTTAATAAAATTCAAACTGCCGGCATTATTTGGGATCCAGATTCAATTTGAGATCCTCATCCGTCACCACAGTGTGGACACCATCGGCTGGAACATCCACATGGGAAATCCAGAGGAGTGCGTTCAACATGACTTTGCGGAAATTGGGCTCGCCCCAATTGCGATGCACATGGCCACCGGTGAAGCCGAATCCTCTTCCGCCATCCTCTCTTTCAACCGCCCACATCATCACTTCAGAACGTCCTGAATTATCGACGATATGTTTGTATGGGCCACGTGGATACACGTACGGTCCCTGGCGGACTTTATCCGAAGGCCGGGCCTCCAGAATGGGCACAACACCGGCCATCTCAGGGCGGAATCGCATATTCATATACCATTCATCCCGGATTGAAAACGGGCCCACACCGTTGGCAATCGCATGCTCAGGAAAGGTCTGGAACTCCGGCGACCAGAATGGATTGCAGGAAAATAAATGCTCATAATGCCCGCCAATCCAGTTTTTCCAGGCTTCTCCCGGATCCCCTGCCGGGACTTCCACTGCATAATGTGCGCATCCCATCCCGACTCCACGGGCCATCAGTTCACTCAACAGTTTCAAGCGCTCTGGTTGAATAGCTGGATGCCCGGCTCCTCCATCCATGTAAAAGAACACAGCATCCGCCCCTTCAAATGCGGTGTCCGATTCTGGCCATCCTCCCTTGTGCAAATGCACATCGAGCTCAGGTGTCGACTCTTGAAGGCCCTTTTTGAGAAGCATGCACCCGGCATTGAATTCGTGATCTCCAGGTCCATGGCTTTGGCGACCTGCAATGATCAATAGCTTCTTTCGATCAGCAGAAGAATTGTCCCCGGCACCAGCACTCGATACCAGCCCCGTCACAACCAATGCCCCCACTGTGGCGCATAACAAAATTTTCCATGCCGAATGATAGTTCATGTCCGAATCTAATTTGTGAATCGCTGCCATTTTGGCTTGACCGGGCATGGATGTCCAGACGCCACTTTGCCTCAGCGGATGCCACCGGCGATTCCACGATAAAATCCCGGTTTTTAATCGAAAAGTGAGCTTGTGAAGTCCGACTATTGGGGTAAAGTGAGCCCTGTTTCCTAACCAGGAAGCACCCCGATTGGGCCAGAATTAATTCAACTGGCCCGATTTTGAATATCTGATTCCCGAGACATTACCATGCCCATAGCAACACCAAAACAGTATGCGGCGATGATTGACGCCGCCCAGAAAGGAAGTTACGCCTATCCAGCCGTCAACGTCACATCGATCACCACCATCAATGCCACACTCAAAGCCTTTGCCGATTCCAAATCCGACGGAATCATTCAAATGAGCACGGGTGGTGGACAATTTGCCTCCGGCCTGAATATCAAAGACGCCGTGCTTGGATGTATTGTTTTAGCTGAAGCCGCCCACAGGCTCGCTGAAAGGTATGACATTCTGGTGGGTCTCCATACCGACCACTGCCAGCCAGGAGATGCGGCCACATTTCTGAAACCCCTGATCGAAGCGACTGCGGCTCGCCGCGCCCGTGGGGAAAACAACCTGTTTCAGAGTCACATGCTCGATGCTTCAATCCTGCCATTGAATGAGAATATGAAGATTTCCCGTGAATATCTTGAGCTTTGCGCTGCGAATGAAATTATTCTTGAAGTGGAGGCAGGTGTTGTGGGTGGTGAGGAGGACGGAGCTGCCGGCGGGCATGACACCCCATCATCCAAGCTCTACACCACACCAGAGGATATGCTGGCGGTCTATGAAGCCCTGAACGGGGTGGGGCGCTACCTCTTTGCCGCAACTTTCGGCAACGTGCATGGCTCATACAAACCGGGTTCCGTTAAACTGCGTCCAGATATCCTCAAGCAAGGTCAGGATGCGGTCATTTCCAAATACGGAAAATCAG
>JAJOIW010000165.1 GCA_021209225.1 Verrucomicrobiota bacterium | reverse complement strand
CCCATCACCACCACCGTCTATCGATCCCGCCAGCTGGTTGTGAACACCAATCTCATTTCTATCGAAGCGGCCCGAAATCCATCCTCTCGCTGACGTCACCCGAATGGAAGGACAAGGTATGCATGGCTTATCCACTCTACGGAACAACCGCAACTCAATTTCAGGTGTTGAGGCATCGACTGGGTGACACCCCGTGGAAAAACTTCTGCCATGGGCTCCGGGCGAACAATCCTCTCGTGGTGGACGGCAATTCCCACGTGGTGAAATTGGTGGGTTCAGGGCAACGGGCGATTGGTTTGACGGATACCGACGACGTCCGTGTTGGCCAGGAACGCGGATTCCCCATCGCCGCGTGGCCGGATGCCCAATCGGATGTCAGAATCTTCAATTCCATCAGTATCGTCAAGGGTGCCCCACATCCATCTGAAGCCGGTGAACTCGCGGCATATCTCGCTTCTGAGAAGGTGAGCCAGGCTTTGATTGCGGCTGGAGCCGCTGATGGGCTTCCGGATCATTCGGGAAGGCCGGTCACTGAACCCGACTGGAGTGCGGTCCTCGCAGGCATTGAGGACGCATCCCGCTTCCTGAAACAAACATTTCTCTCTCCATAGCTCAGACCATGTCTCCAGTTATCCTCATGCACAGCTTGATGTTGGCCACGATGGTGACCTGCCTCAGCCTTGTTGCTGGAGTTCTCCTGGCAGTCTTCCGCTTTGGCCTGCATTCATTCTGGCAGAAAATTTTTGACGGACTGGCACTGATAGTATGGATGACTCCCCCGTTTCTTTATGCCGATGGGTGGATGATGTCGATCCAGTCGTCCCTGCCGGGCATGGAGGTCTTCAGCCTTTTCGCCTGTGCTCTGGTTCAATCCCTGGGGCTCTGGCCGACAGCCTATTTTCTGATGCAGGGATTCTGGAAGCAGGATTCATCGACGGCGCTGGCATTGACATGCGGGATATCGGGGTGGCCCTATATTCGGTGTCACGTCCTGCATGGCTCCATGCGATGGGTGATGATGGCGGCCATGATTCTTTTTGTGAGTTCCTGGAATTCATTGACAATTCCGTCCCTGTTCAACATTCGGGTTCTGTCGTCGTGGGTGTGGATGGAGTTTAATGCCGGCAATGAGGTGATGTCGATTCTGGGCCCATCCCTGATGCACGGCATCCTTCCGGCGCTCGTCTTTTTTATTGTGATTCGCCTGTCGGAGTCATGCTGGACCGGGGATCGGGCGACCCCTGTTTCACCGGCTGGGTTCCGTCGGGTTCTGGGTCTGCCGCTTTTTGCCGCTTCCGGCCTGCTGGGGATATGCGGGCTGGCGATGTCGCTGTGGTTTGGGGCATTGCCGGTGCTTGGTGCCCTGATGAATCCTCCGGGGATTGCGGAAGCATACCAATCCAATCAGCAGCCGGTTTGGACATCGATTCAGGTGGCTGTCGCGGCGTCCATTCTGACACTGGTCGTCAGCATTTTTGTTCTTCGCTGGCGCTGGCTCAGCAATTTCTGGGTCGCGTGGTTTATCCCTGGGATTTCAATCAGCCTGGTGGCATCCTGGATTCTGGCATCGACGGCCTCAGCGATTCACTATGCCTGGGGTGCGGAGGTGGTGGTGCTCACTGTTTTTTTGCGCATGATGCCACTTGGATTTCTGGCGATGCGAATCAGTCCGCATCAGGTTTCCATGCGGCGGGTGAGTGATTATTATAAAATCATGCCCATGTCCTTGCCTGCCTGGTTCCGTTGGGTGGGGTGGCCGATTGTGAGGCCGAGGATTGCATTGTTGATGATGCTGCTGATTCCCTTATCTTTATGGGAGATTGAAGCCCCGATCCTGGTGATCCCTCCGGGTGGAGAAACGGCTGCCATGCGGGTCTTTGGACTACTGCATTATGGCCACACCAGCATGGTTCACGGAATCTGCGCCATCCTGGTCCTCGTCGCCGTGCTGGTCCCAGGCGCCACCCAGCTTGCCATGCATGTCCGGGACCATTGGCCCATGAAAAAAATCCGGGGCAATGGGATGCCTTTGGCTTTATTTCTGGCATTGCTCGCCAATGGGTGCCAACCCGGGAATCACTCTCCGGAATCTCAGAACCACTATAAACTTCCCGATTCCCCGGCCCATGAATTTTTTGATGCGGTGACCCTGATTGGGGGCCGCGGGAATGGGGCCGGGTTATTTCAAAAACCCCGATCCCTGGCGGTTATGCCGGATGGGGAAGTTTTTGTGGCCGACATGACCGGGCGGATCCAGCGATTCGGATCGGATGGGCACTTTAAGTCCTCCTGGCAGCTTCCGGAGGTTGAGTTGGGCCGTCCCAAAGGGATGGGAATTGATGTGGACGGGTTGGTCATGGTCATTGAACCACATTATGGACGCATCAATCATTTTTCCCGGGATGGGGAATTGTTGAAACAGTGGGGAATAAAAGGTCGAGGACCTGGCGAACTGGACTTGCCCCGCAGCATCATTCCTGTTTTGGATGGCACGGGACTGCTGGTCTCTGAATTTTGGTGGCCATGACCGGCTTCAATGGTTTGATCCATCAGGTCAGTTCACCGGCCGAACCACAGGATCAGCCGGATCCCTCCCCGGACAATTGAACCGGCCCGAAGGCCTGGCTGAATTGAAGGATGGATCCATCCTCGTGGCCGATTCCAATAACCACCGCATCCAAATCTTCTCCAAGCAGGGAGAATTTCTTGAAACCCATGGCCAGCCAGGCACCGGCCCAGGTGAATTCAGTTATCCATTCGATGTCCTCGTGGATCGCGATGGCTTCATCTTTGTGTGCGAGTTTGGAAACAGCCGCATTCAGATCCTCTCACCGCAATGGATCCCCATAGCGATGCTCGGATCGCTCGGCCGCCAGCCCGGCCAATTTTTCAACCCCTGGGACATCGCACTGGACTCCGGGCAAAACCTGTATGTGGCCGATGCCATGAATCATCGGATTCAGAAGTTTTTACGCAATTCTCATCGGACAAAATTCTCCGACAGCCAGCACATGAACCAGTCATCCGGGAGGCATCCGCATGAATAACCTCTACTTTTCAGATCCACTCCAACTCCTTTGGCTGGTGCCATCCGTTTTGTGGGCGGTCTGGCTTTGCATCAAGTCGGACGCATCGATTCAGCCATACCGGAAGTGGATATCCCTGGCACTGCGTCTCGTCGTATTGGGATTGCTGTGCCTGGCATTAGCCGGCTTTGAATGGCGGACCCGCAACGATAATCTCAACGTCCCTGTTTCTGGTCGACCGCAGCCTCAGCGTCCCACAACCACAGCAGGAACTCGCCCGCAACTATATCAACTCCGTCAACAAAACAAAAAAACCGGACGATCGCGCCGGAGTCATCGTTTTTGGAAAAGACGCCGGCATTGAGTTGATGCCGAATACCGCGGTGGAATGGGGCAAATTCCAGGCAGTCATTGACCCGAATTCCACAGAACTGGGCAATGCAATCCGCCTGGCGACAGCGGCATTTCCGGAGAATGGGCAGAAGAAGCTGGTGGTTTTATCTGATGGCAATGCCAACATTCAGGATGTGCGCGAATCGGTCGTCGCGGCCAGAACCCAGGACGTCACCCTGGATGTCGTGGCCCTGGGGGCATCCCGCTCGAACGATGTCCTGGTCAAGCCACTGCAATTGCCGGGAAAATTGAAAAAGAGCCAGGCGTTCACCATCAAGTCCGTCGTATCCTCCACCACAGACCAACCAGCCGTCATGCGGGTCTTCCGCAATGGAGAATTCATCGCTCAGGAGCCCATCCAGCTGACCCGGGGGGAAAATGCTTTTTCATTCCAGGAGACTTTGGATACGGAGGGATTCTTTGAATACGAGGTTCAGATTGATGCGGCCCAGGATGATGTCACAGAAAATAACAAGTCTTATGGCCAGACATACATCGAGGGTGACCCGACAATACTCCTGGTGACCGGGCAAAACAACTCGGACCTCAAACTCCTGGAAGCACTCGAACTCGGCGGCATCAATGTCTCAATCACAACTCCATCGGAACTTTTCGCCAATGTCGACATGCTGAGATTTTTTGATTCCATCATTTTATCCAATGTGGGAGCGGGACATTTCTCCAGGCCTGAGATGGCCCTTCTGGAATCGTTGGTGAAGGACTTTGGTGTCGGGATGGTTGTGATCGGTGGCGATGATTCCTTCACAGCCGGAAGCTACCGCGGGACCCCACTGGAATCCCTCCTGCCTCTCTCCATGGAGCTGGACAGTAAAAAGGTCATTCCCCGTGGCGCATTGGTTCTGATTATGCATGGGATGGAGTTTGTCAATGGCAATGCCGTCGCCAGACAAATGGCCCTCGGCACACTGGAAGCTCTGGGCGAGGAGGATGAATTGGGAGTGCTGCTCTGGGATGGAACGGAAAGATGGCTCGTCGAACTCGATCGCACAGGCAACAAAAGAGCCATGCGCCGCATCATTGCCGGAATGAACCAGGGAGACTTGCCAAACTTCCAGGGACTGACCGAACTCGCTTACAAGGCACTGGAGAATTCGTCGGCCAATATCAAGCACATCATCTATTTCAGTGATGGAGACCCATCCCCCCCATCTGAAGGGATCATGGAGAGAATCCGCGATGCCCGCATCACTGCCAGCAGCGTCCTCATCGCAGGACATGCCACTGATGCCAACATGGTCTACATCGCGGAACAGGGAAATGGCAACTTCTATAACATCACCGACCCCAATGACCTGCCCCAGATCTTCCTTCAGGAAACCGCCATCATTCTGAAATCCGCCATCATCGAAGAATCCTTTGTCCCGGAAATTGTCGGAGTGGGTGAACCCATCCGAGGGATCAATACCCTGCCCCAACTCAATGGATATGTCGCCACAGTCCCCAAGGACCGCGCGGCTGTCCCCGTCCTTTCCACCAAAGGAGACCCCATTTTTGCTTACTGGAACTACGGACTCGGCCGGGTCGCCGCATTCACCTCAGACGCCAGACCAAAGTGGGCGGCCGATTGGATCCAGTGGCCGCAATTCGCTCAATTCTGGCAACAGATTGTCCAATGGTCCCTGCGCAGACTCGGCAACTCAAACCTCGATGTCCAGATTGTCCAGAATGGATCTCAAGCCACTGTCCTGATTGAGGCAATCGATCCGGATGGCAATTATCTCAATTTCCTGAATCTGCAAGGTATCGCCCTGGCACCAAATGGGAAATCCGAGTCCTTTGAAATCACGCAGCTGGGCCCGGGCCAGTACCGGGCAAGCATTCCCGTTTCCTCGGAAGGCTCCTATCAGTTCAACATTCTTGAAAGAGAGGGAAACGCCGTCCGCTCCGCCACCATGGCCGGAACCAGCATCAGTTACTCACCTGAATTTCAGAAATCCACCACAGACACTGGACTATTGGCCCGCTTGGCGGATTGGGGGGGCGGCCTGGTCATTGATCCCGAAAAACCGGAGCAAAGTCCCTTCTCACAGGGCCGGAAAACCACCTACTCCCCAAGCCCGATCTGGGATCAACTGGTCATCTGGGCACTCCTCATATTTCTCGCAGATATTGCCCTGCGACGCATCGATCTCGACTGGGTGGCAATCGGTAAGTCATTCAATCAACTCATTCACAAAAAAACGCCCGGCAGCCCAAGCCCCCACCACCACTCTCACTGAACTGAAAAAATCGGTCGGGAAAGTGAAATCAGAGAATCTCTCACCCCCGAAAATCCAGCCCACTCAGAGCTGGGTCAAGCCATCCTCGACTGAACCGGAGAATTCTCCCCTGCCCCGCAACGAAAAAAACCCAAAAATACAATCACCCAAACCCGAGGCGAAAAATCCCTCCGATCAACCAGCCCCATCCAGCGTCACCAGTAAATTGCTGGAGGCCCGCAGGAAAGCCAAAAACAACGACGACAAAATACATAAATCACAGCGACACTTAATTCCACCCACACCCCGCCCCGAGATGCACAACATCCCGCACATCTCACATTCATGGAAATTATCCCCAACCGACACACGAGACATTTATCCAAGTGCCCCAACGGGGCACACGAATTTGTGCCTCTGGCGAGGCAATTTTGTGTCTGTCTGTTGCGATCAGCTTGGGACATTGGTTCCCAAATTCCAGGGTGATTTTTTTCTTATCCTGCTGCTCTGATTTGGGATTCCGGCTTATTTGTGCTTTTCCAACGGTGATCAATATATGTGATTGGCGGTGAATTATAATTGTCACTGACCTCCCGACACACGAGGCGTTTATTCAAGTGCCCCGATGGGGCACACGGTGACAGCCCAGGGTGGAGCGCAGCGCAACCCTGGGGCAACCGGATCACATGACCCCGCGCCCTGAAGG
>JAJOIW010000098.1 GCA_021209225.1 Verrucomicrobiota bacterium | reverse complement strand
CGCGGGGTTTCAGCCATGGCCGTCGAATAGGGTGAGGCATCCTCTGATAAACGCCTGTATGGCATGGCCGGTTTGGCTGTTGGGCGGACCTGGACGGAAAAATTGTCGATGACGGGTTGATCCTCCGCATCCTGATAGTTAAGATCTGCCGCCCCTGTCTCCAGTGAGCCGTTGCTATAGCTATAAGCCCCGAAATCCATTCCATCCATCCCCGAGGGTTCTGAAGCAGTGCCTGAAGATGGACTGGATGTGGGGGTCACATCGTTATCGTTATGGTCAAACATCAGAGCCATCTCGGGCTGATTGGTTTTCCAGGCGAGCGGGACCCATATTCCAAAGACGAGCAGTGCCGCGAGGCTGGTCAGGATGGCTGGCTTGAATAAAAAGGTGACCCACTTGGTGGGACCGGTATTCCCGCCGGAACCTGAGTTGATCCGGAGCCTGCTTCGGCGTGCATCGGACAGTTTATAATCAGACTTCCGGTAGGCATAGGCGGCGGTGAGCAGATTCCACACATGCTGGATCTGGCGACTCCAGGTGGGTGACTGGGGTCGGGCGGTCAGGGCTGAGTGCAATTGATCGATTTCATAATCTGTCAACTCCCCCGGCTTTCCACGCGACATACATCACCTCCAGTCGTTCCAGACCTGGATCAACGCCTGTATCCGTTGTTGGGATTTTCTCTTCAGTCATAGTCAGACAACATAGAATTCAACACACATCTCCGGGAGATCTTAGAAATTGGATCACTTCAAATGCCCTCACACCGGGAGTGGTGTTATAAACCAAGCCTTCTCGCCAGGCGCACCATCTCCCGGAATATGTAGGGATTCCGGGATCTGGGGAAGGCATCCTGAGCCTCCTGGGCGCGTTGTTCCAGGTAGGCGAGATCGACGTCTGCTGCGTAGGGATTGGACGCCAGCTTTTCCGCGAAGGCGGCTGTTGAAAATGCCAGGCTTCATGGCGGGTGAAGCATTTTCCAACTGCGGTGCCTGCGTGGAGGCAACCAGAGTTCGGGACTTCATCTCGTATTGCCCGGTCGAGGGATTGCGGTATCGGACACGCACCCATCCCAATGGCCCCTGGGAATCGGGCCTGACACTCAGAATATAAAGTGCCTGTCCGTCATCGGCCTGAGCGATCTCACCGGCGTCCACAGAATTATCCAGGAATTCCTCCTGCGTCAGCCGCAACTTCTGGTACCCGACCTGGCGGTACCTTTCCACCCGGTCCGGATTGAATTCCACCTGCACCTTGACATTTTCCGCAGCGACCTGAAGGGCACCCAGCCACCGCTGCTTAAAATATTCCCCGGCAGATTCAGGGTCATCCAGAAACCCGTAGGTCCCATCACTGTGGCGGGTGATTTCCTCCAGCAAAGTGTCATCATGCCCGTCCCAGCCAATGCCAAAAGCGTCCAGTGCCAGGCCTGCGCGCCGACCTTCCTCGACCCGGGTTTTTAAGGTGCTGGGGTTGACTTCGCCTAAATTGGCCGCCCCGTCGGTCAGCAGCAGGAGCCGGTTCCGTCCACCGGGAATGAAATTCCGGAGCCCCTGAGTGTAGGCTGAATCAAGTGCCAGGTCGATGTTTGTTCCACCATCCGGGCGGATACCGTCGATGGTATTGAGAATCTCCTGTGGATTGCCCCCTATGGCATTGTCGAGCCACAGTGTGGGTTGGCGGGCGAATCCGACCACGGAGAGGCGGTCTTTTTCCTGCAGCGATTGGGTGATGGACTGGAGAATAGTCTCTACGATCGCGCGTCGGTCCGGTCTTTCCATGGATCCGGAGGTATCCAGCAGGACAGTCAGATTCATCGGAACCGAATTATCCCATCCCTCGGCAGCAGTCTGGACACCAATGCGCAGAATTTCTCTTCCCACCTCAAATGGATGAAGAGCCCGATCGGAATGGATGGCCAGGGTTTCATTGAAATCCGGTGCCGGATCAAAATAATCCATGGCGTTGATGAATTCCTCGGATCGGATCTGGGCCGGGTCAGGCTGCTGACCATGAAGCAACGAGGCATAGGCCAGATGAAATGAGGCATCACTCACATTCATCCCAAATGAGGAGAAGGCATTTTCGATGGTTTCGACCTCCGGGTACGGGGCCATTTCGTTGGCGGGTGGAAGACTTTGCGGAGAATCACTCTCCAGTTTTTTGGCCAGCGTCAACGATTCCCCAAGTTCGGATTCCGCGTTTTTAAAATCCATCTGGAGCGCGATGATTTCCGCCGTGGCGCCGGTCGTCGCGCTTGCCAGAGCATCACCATCCGAATCAAAAAATGATTTTCCAGCCGGATTCAGCATAAAATTGGGAGTGGAATTCTGTTTGAATTCATTGGATGCCATGCCAGGTTCTGCCGCCGTGGGATAGGGACTGGAAATGGTGGATTGTGCGACTGCCATCGGGCTGGAATCCATCCTGACGCTCCAGTTCTGGTCCTGATCCTTGGCCCACTTTTCACGGGTGAGGGGCCGTCCGACTGCAGGCAACCCCACATCCGACCTATCCTCTGTTCCGGATGATGAGGAAAAAGGAACACCACCGTATCCACCTGCCCCCGGCGAAGCACCACCAGCCATGCCACCAGAGCGGTCATACATTGTCGACAGCTCCCTTTGGCGCAGGAGGGATTCCTCTTCAAGTCGGCCATTTCCAAATGGATTGGATGCTGGAGTAGCAAACTCAGATGTCAGTTGATCGCTGGCTATGGATGAATCCCGCAGAGCCTCCTTGAAAAATGGGACTTTTCCTGTCTGGTCGGCTTCCTCCACATCTTCCAGAGAGCCATAGGGTAGGTCGCTTTGCCGGTTGAACCGATCCGGGGCGGCGTATCGAGGTGATGCCACAGATCCGAAGCGGCCCACATTCTCACTGACAGCGGAATCTGAAATCCCCGCGTCGAGACTCAATATGGAACCACCTCTGACTGAGGATGAATCCAAGGAACGGTAATAGAAGTCCCGATTCTCCGCACTGGGTGCACTGGTTGGGGTAGGCAATACGTGCGCTTCCTTGCGGCTACCAAGGGACTCGTCGTTCTTTGCCCACGTGGTGATGGAGGGTGATTGTTGAAGGCGGGTATCCATGGGTGTGGACTCCTGAACCGAGGGACCCAGTCCAAACAACATCTGCATCTCCGGGGGGTTTTCACGACTCTCCGCATTTGGATGTTGCTGATTTGGCGCAGGCTCCTGAACCCGGGGGCTCAGCCCGCCATACCCGACCATGTCGCCAAGCGGGAGTCCATAGGAATCCGCAGGTGGTTGGACCGGCCCGTTCACAGGCCCTGTTCCCTGCACTGGATCTTCACTCAGGGAGAACGCCACCTTATGGGTCTCCTGGCCGATACGGGGTGAGGATGGATCTGACAGGAAAAAAAGAAGGATCCTTGCACTGACGAGAACCACGCACAATCCGCATAAGGCACCCATCACCTCGCGCTGGAATGGCCACCTTTTCAATATCTCCAGCACGTGCCCCACCCGCTGACGGAGACCTTTTTTCGGGGATCTGGCCAGTTTTTTCAGGAGATTCCGGCGCTTTTTATCTGTCATTGAATAGGGCGAAGGATGCGAGGACTGGAGGTATCCATCGCGGAGGGCGCCAGTCAGCCCCTTCACGGTCCTTTCCCAATTTCTGAGCTCAGGAATCCCGGTTGTTTGCTCATGCACTTCACCGGCACCCAGATCGCTCAATTCTCCCATCACTTTGCTGGTCACCCACACATCGGTTGAGTGGCGGCTTGATTGTTCATCACCTGAATTATTCATCCCAGAAACCCCTCCTTTTTCATAGTTTCCGCCAAGTCCTTGATGGCGTGATGCAGGATATACCCGACATTGCCAACGGATATTCCCAGCTGCTCACTGATTGCCCGGTAGGACAGTTCCTTTTCAAATTTTAGTTGGACGACTTTTCGACTGCGCTCATCGAGTCGGGCCACCTGGGACATCACAAAGTCGATCATTTCCTGGTATTGCATGTAGGAATCAGGGTCGAGTGGGGCTTCGCCGGACTCTATGAACTTTTCGGCAAACACCTGTTCCTGGTGGTCGAGATGCACGAGTTTCCGCCGTTTCCGGTGCACATTCATGGCCAGGTTGTAGACCGTCCGGTAAATCCAGGGCCTGGGCTTATCAATCTCGTCAAATATCGGATGCAGCCGCATGAACGCCTCCTGCACCAGGTCCTGCGCGGTTTCCCGATCGCTGACTAACCGCATGGCATACGCAATCACCGGTTTTTCCATCACTTCAAAGAGCCCGGTCAGATCCAATTGATCATAATCAATCACTTCGGCCGGTTGTTCTGATTCTGTCAATGCCATGGTTATGTTGGTGCAGCACAATCACTTATAGCGACATATTCCCCGCTTACATCACTCAGGATCGTTCTCTCTTGTAACACCCCAACCCCATTCCCATTAGAAATTTTCCCACTTTTTCTCAAAAATTCTTCTCTCAACCCACCACAGAACTTCGCGACCCAGCATCGTTGAAGCAATGACTTATCAGGGGATAAAAATGAATCACTCTGTCCAGCAACAACACAGCAGAAACGTATTCCATCTGCGTGAATCTGTGCAATCTGCGGATCAATCAGGAGGTTCCGCTTGAATCGCCACCAGCGGGAAGTTAAGCCTGTGAGCATGGCTATGCGGCTGCAGCCCGATGAAAAGGTTTGATCATAGGCCCCCAACTCAATAATTTATTGAGCGATTCAACTTCAGAGTGCTCCGCACTTCATCCTCTGAAGTGCCTGTGGCTTGGCTGGAATTCGAATGTGAATCCGCAGATTGCGCAGATGGACGCAGATTTTTCAAAAAGGGATGAACAAACTTACTCCGTTATTGGTGCGGCCATGGCGGTTCATTCTGGATTGGGCAACGGTTTTTTGGAGGCGGTTTATCAGGAGGCCTTGGAACTGGAATTTCAAAGCCGCGGGATTCCTTATGAGCGGGAGAAAGAATTACCGGTTGTGTATCGAGGCAGACAGCTGAAATCATTTTATAAAGCAGACTTCGTTTGCTTCAGCTCTGTCATCGTCGAGTTGAAAGCTTTGAATCAACTTTCAGGGATTGAAGAAGCTCAGGTGATCAACTACCTCAAAGCCTCCGGCCTGTAAAAAGCATTGTTGCTCAATTTCGGGACCCAAAGCCTGCAGCACAGAAGAATCGTATTCAATCTGCGTGAATCTGTGCAATCTGCGGATCAATCAGGAGGCTCCGCCTGAATCGCCACCAGCATGATGAATCCGCAGATTGCGCAGATGGACGCAGATTTTTCAAAAAGGGATGGACAAACTTACTCCGTTATTGGTGCGGCCATGGCGGTTCAATGTGTGTGATTTGGTCCGGTTGGGATGCGAAAAAAACCGGGTTGTTTTAAGCAACCCGGTTTGGTTTACAAATGGTTCAGGTATTGTCTTGATGGATTGTTATGGGTTGGAGATCAGGAAAAATCCGGAGTCTCCTGTGAGAGGGGTTTCGAAAAACGACTCGGAGGTCGGGTCGCCGAGAGCCTGCCAGGGCGAGGATAAGCTGGCTTTGAAAAGGATCTGGTAGGGAGGATTGCCACCGGTCCATTGGATGCGGATTGTGCCATTGCTGACCGAGATGGAATCGATGGCAATGGTTGGGGGCTGCTGGATGGGATCGCTGTCTGGGGTGGGAACTGAATTGCCCTGAGCCAGGAATCCGATTTCGAATTGCCGCAGGACCCGGTCCCAGATGCCAACCTCATCAATGTGACCCTGGAAGAATCGATCGCTGCCACCGCGGAAGCTCCCGATGTGGAATCCAGTGGTGGGCGCGGTGCCAAGACCCGCCACCAGAGGGACATCAATGGGTTGATTGACCAGTTCACCATCGTAATAAACAGCGAATGTGGATCGGACACCATCGAATGTGACGGCAACGTGATGCCATTCATCCAATGGTGGCTGAATCAGGGTGTCAATGCTGTGCGAACTGGAGTCAGACTGCCGGATAAAGGCTTTCAGATTGCCGGCAGGAGTGATCTCGGTCGAGATGGCCCAGTTGGAGTCGGCGGTTTCCCAGAGGAAGCGGCGCCCCGTGCCACCGGTGACCTTGAACCAACCGGATGAGGTGTAGGCCAGCGCCCCGTCGTTGAGAACAGGCGATGTCACATCAACATACTGGCCCTGCGACTGATTGAAGACGGCTGAGCCAGTGCCAGCTTTGGCATCATCAGAAAGAGAGGCTCCATTGACAGGCTGACCAAGGAATTGCAGGGCAGAACCAGTGAAGTCGCCATCGAAATTCCATGCAGCCCGCTGCCCGGATAACAGAGTGAATGCAGCGTCCGGGTCAGGAATGGGATTCCCACCGGCGAGGAAGGCTATCTCCAAATCGGTCAATTGAC
>JAJOIW010000157.1 GCA_021209225.1 Verrucomicrobiota bacterium | reverse complement strand
TCAGCCAAGCCAGTGACTTAAAGTGAATAAAGTGCCAGGCACATTATTCCTGGGCGGACGCAATAATAATGTACCTGGCACAATATTACGTCCCCAATCTTCGTTGACCGACCAGCCCCCCTGAATCCCGGGGTTATCACCAAGCCGGTGAATTAAAGTGCCAGGCACATTATTCCTGAGCGGATCCAGTAATAATGTACCTGGCACATTATTAAGGCGGAACCCTGGAATTGCTCATTTGTTTAAAATGCATTATGAAAGGGGTAAGTGATGAAGAGATCTGAGAAAATACTGTCGTGGCTGGCTGCAGGAATTCTGTTTGTTGGGTATGCGCAATCGGTCTGGCCTGCAGACATAACCCCGAATCAGCTTGAAGCATTGGAAAGAAATCCGGATCCGGAGACCTTTGGTGCATCCGACGAGGGGCTGAAAGCCATCAGCCGATTTCAGGTCAAGCCGGGATTCAATGTGTCCCTGGTTGCGGCAGAACCGATGTTGGGCAATCCGGTGGCTTTTGCGATAGATAATCAGGGAGTTTTCTACACTTCTGAGACGTATCGCTACCGGTCCAGCGTGCTGGATATCCGGAACTACATGTCGTGGCTTGAAGACGATCTGGCCCTGAGGACGGTGGATGATCGACTGGCTATGTTGAGAAAATACCTCGGAGGTAAAGCCGACGACTTGGCAACCGAGACGGAAGTCATCCGGCGTATCGTCGACACCAATCAGGATGGGATCGCCGATTCCTCAGAAATTTTCGCCGACGGATTCAACTCCATACTGGACGGTATTGCCTCAGGGATTCTTCCGCACGGGAAAAAGGTTTATTTCACCAACATTCCCGGACTTTGGATGCTGAGAGATGGAGACGGCGATGGATATCCAGAGTATCGGGAGGAATTGAGCCATGGATACGGTGTCCGTTTCAGTCTTACAGGACATGACCTGCACGGACTGATTATTGGTCCTGATGGCAGGCTTTATTTCAGCTGCGGCGACCGGGGATCCAATGTGATTTCCCGGGAAGGGAATGTTCTGGCGGTGCCGGACGAGGGAGCCGTCTTCCGCTGTGAATTGGATGGATCACATCTGGAACTTTTTGCCACTGGATTGCGCAATCCTCAGGAACTGGCATTTGACGAGTTCGGCAACCTTTTCACTGGGGACAATGATTCAGACCAGGGAGATCGCGAAAGATTGGTTTATATCATGGAGGGAAGCGACTCAGGATGGCGCGTGGGTTATCAGCACAACCCCTTGGGAAATGGTGGGCCATGGAATACTGAATTGCTGTGGAAACCCCATTTTGAAGGTCAGGCCGCCTATCTCCTGCCACCGATTGCCAATATCGACAATGGTCCATCCGGCCTGGTGTATAACTACGGCACCGGGCTGCCTCCTGAATATGACGGGGCTTTTCTGGTTTGCCATTTCAATGGCGATACCAGCCGGAGCGGTATCACAGCCTATCGCATAGAACCAAAAGGCGCCGGCTTCTCCATGATTGAGAATACAGGGGCAAATGGACGCCCCATATACGATCAGATTGTATGGAACTGCCTGCCGACCGATGTCGATTTCGGACCCGATGGAGCGCTTTACTGGACCGATTGGAATCAGGGCTGGCCAAAATCCAATAAAGGCCGGATTTACCGCCTCTCTCATGACGACGCCTTGCACCAGCCCATTGTGGCTGAGACTCATGCAATATTGCGCGCCGGATTTGATAACCTGACCGAAGAAAGGCTTGTTGAACTGCTTGGACACACCAACATGAAAGTCCGCCTCGGGGCCCAGTGGGAACTCGCAGACCGCGGCCATCCGTCCCTTCGAACCCTGCGGAAAGTTGCTTATGGTGGGGCAAATCTCCATGCGCGAATCCACGCGATTTGGGCGGTCGGGCAAATCGCCCGCAAGACTCCCTACATATTGTCTGACTTCCTGGCTTTAAAAAACGCTGCTGAACCGGAGATTCTGGTGCAGCTCGCGAGAATTATCGGGGATGCAGGTTATGAGATCGGATTTCACACCTTGGAGTCCATGGTATTTGAAGGCAATCCACGGGTCCAAAGCATCGCCGCTGTTGCCCTGGGCAAATTGAAGCAGCCTGAAGCGATCAGCTGTCTGGCGGAACTGATCACCAGAAATTCCAGCAGCGATCCATGGCTCCGGCATGCAGCAATCATGGGTCTGGCTGGTTCAGCCTCATCACAACTGATCACCCGCTACCTCGAGGAAGGCGCCTCTCCATCCCTGCAGCTTGGATTCGTCGTCGCACTCCGCAAACAGAAATCTCCTGAACTGGCAGCATTCATGAACCGGCAGAATATCGACCCGCTCGTTCTTGCTGAGGCTGCCCGCGCCATCAACGATGTACCCATTCCTGAGGCTATGCCCGATCTGGCCAGGATTCTCAAAAGAGCAGAATGGATCTCTGAATTCGCCCCATTGAATAAGTCAGCCGCCAACGAATCCGATCTGGCCTTCCGGAGTAAAGTGGAACCCACCCTCATTCGGGGGATCAATGCAGCCTACCGCGTCGGATCGCCTGAAAACGCTGCTGATTTAGCAAAACTTGCGGCCAGTTCCAAGGTGCGTTCCTCCTTGCGGGTGGCGGCCCTGGAAGCCCTGCGCGATTGGTCCATCGCGGGCGTGACCTCCGCTCGACGCGATCGTGTGGTCGGCATCTTCCGCCCCATTCTCACATCGACGGATCCGGTGACCGAAATCAAATCCCGCCCGACATCGCCAGCCAATGAGGCATTGGTGGCATCCGCTCCGGAAATTTTTCAATCCAACAATGATGCCGTGATCCTGGCTGCCGCTCAGGCCGCCGGCCGGCTCAAGTCGAAAAGCCTGGCTCCAGCTCTGGTCTCGCTGGTTGAGAATTCCGGTCTGAATGGCTCAACCGGGCAGCCGCTCTGGAGGCACTTCATCAGATTGGAGGATCCGAGCTTGTCGTGGCTCTGCGTTATGCCATCAAAGCCTCAGACAGTGCCCTCAAGGAAGCGGCTCTGCGCATCCAACCATCGATCAATGCGGGACAGGCCATCACCATGATCCGCGATACAATCAACAATGGTTCAACCTCTGAAAAACAGGCGGCATTTGATTCTCTTGCCTCCATCAATTCCGCTGAAGCGGGCGCCCTTTTAATAGAGGCTCTCAACCAGGTCCAATCGGGGGCTCTTCCCCAGGAACTCCATCTGGATGTCCTCGAAGCAGCCGCCAATTCCAATCTCAAATCCGTCCAGGATGCCTTCCAGCAATTCGACAAGTCACGGAATAAAACGGATTGGAAACAAACCCATGCGGTCACTTTGTTTGGTGGCAATGCTATCCGGGGAGAGATCATTTTTCGGGAAAATCAGGCCGTGCAGTGCAGACGATGCCACATGGCCAAAGGGGATGGTGGCGAGGTCGGTCCCGTCCTCGATGGAATAGGATCCCGCTACACCCGGGAGCAAATCCTCGAGTCCATCGCCGATCCCAACGCCACAATTGCCCAAGGCTTTGAAACACTCATGGTCACCACCGTCGACGGGTCCATAGTCGCCGGCACCCGCAAAGCCGAAACCGCCACCTCCCTCACCATCAATACCCCGGATGAAGGCCCGGTCGATATCGATAAAGCCGACATCGAAGCCACCGAAACCGGCCCCTCCGGCATGCCTCCCATGCTCCACAACGCTCTCACTAAAAGAGAACTCCGCGACCTCATTGAATTCCTCGCGTCACTCAAATAATTTTTCCAAAAATTAACAAAAAAGTCTTGCACACGGCCACGCCTTTAAGATATCTCTCTAAATCGTTGAAAGTGAACCGGTTCCCCGATTTCATTCGGGGACCAGCGAGATGGCCATGGGTGTGATGTGTGTGATACGGCCGTCTCAGTCTAGGTGGGCCCAGCAGCAGCTGGAAACAAAGCGGGGTGGGAGTCGAGTTTCTCCCCCCCGCTTTCGTATTTTCAACCACTGTCGATTTTCATGGAACTCTCCATGGATTTTTTTTCTTTCTGTGCCTTGGAGTGAGAAATGCACCGCTCACCCATGGGAAGCCACAGTCCGTTGATCCGTGCCATTGGGAGACCACCCAAGGTGACAGACCCGTTCATGGGGATCGATTCCGGCGGGAATGCCACCTTGAATTTCCGCCTTCAGGGTGAATACACTGCAGACCATGGAAACGCTCATTGAAGACTTCATTTTATCGTTGAGGCATGAGCGCCAATTTTCAGTGAAGACCCAGGAAACATATCGCAGACTCCTGATCAATTATCTGAACTGGCTGCAGTCCCAGCCACCGCCGCAGCCGGACCGCTGGTCAGCGGTACAACTCCGCGACCTCACCCAATTCATCTCCTTTGAAGCCTCCCGGGCCAATCACCTCGACCCGGAACACATAAAACGACTTTCCACAGAAAGCCTATACCTGCAGATCGCCGCGCTCAAAGCCTTCTTCAAATACCTCACCCGCGAAAAATTCATCGCCAAAAATGTCGCTGCCCACCTCAGCCTTCCCCGACGGCATCAGAACCTTCCCAAGTCCCTGGCCCGGCACCACATGGAAAAGCTGCTGCAGCCCCCGGAAAATCCCTCTCCCTCGGATTTATGCGATCATGCGATTCTGGAACTCGCCTATTCCAGCGGCCTCAGACTTTCTGAACTGCGCACTCTCCGGCTCGAGAATCTCAATCTCGACGCCCGTTTTCTGCAGGTCACAGGCAAAGGGAACAAGCAACGCATTGTCCCCATCGGAAGCAAAGCGCTCGATGCCATGAACAAATACCTGGCCCAGGCGCGACCCAAACTCGTTGGTCCCAAAAGCCCGGCAGCCGTATTTCTGACATCCCGCGGGTCCGCATTTGCCCAGTCCACCATGTGGAAGCGCATCCGCCACCGGGCTGCACACCTCGGCTTTGAGGGAGCGATCACGCCCCACATGCTCCGCCATTCCTTTGCCACCCATCTGTTGGAGAACGGAGCGGACCTGCGCGTCATTCAGGAACTCCTCGGCCATTCCCAGATCAGCACCACCGAAATTTATACACACCTCGCAAATCAGCACTTGCATAAAGCCCTTAAGTTGTTCCATCCTAGGCATCAGGAATCGACACCATCCATATAAGTGCGTCATTCCATGTAAGGTTTCATCACGATCAGGGTATTGTCAGAGGAATTATAAAACGTTTATTCAGCATCTGTTCGATGGCTGCATTGCCATGAAATTGCCAGAACCAACATTCAATTTTGAACCTCAGTGGTTCGTGGCCCACACCCGGCCCAGGGCCGAAAAAAAACTCGCCTTCTACTGCCATCGTGAAGGCTTCAATCACGAGCTTCCCACTGTCCGCACCGTTCGGAAATACCGGGGCAAAACCTGCGCCTTCGACAATCCTCTCTTCCCCGGCTACCTCTTTCTCCGCATCTCCCCGGTGCTCAAACAGAAAATCTACCAGAGCGATTACTGCGCCCGCATCATCCACGTCCCCTTCCAATCTGAATTCGATGCCCAGCTCCGCAATATCCTCCTGGCGGTCCACCTCGCCGATCCCAACGAAATCCTCCTCGCTCCTCAAATCACCTCCGGCTCCCGCGTCCGCATCAAATACGGCCCACTCGCCGGAATCGAGGGCATCGTCACCCGCCGCGACGGCATCGCCCTCGTCCACCTCACCCTCGACTTCATCGGCAAAGCCGCCGCCATCCGGCTCGACGCCTCACAACTCGAACCCACCTGAACCCCAACTCCCTTACACACAAATTTTTTCTCCAAAAAAATACTTGATCATCCATTTCGTTTGAATTATCCATTCAATACAAATTAAACGATTCGAGTCCGGATTCCCCGGCTCGTCCGTCAGCGGATCCAGATTCATTGGCTCCCATGCAGGTATACATATCAATCCGTCTGTAAGTAAGCGTCCGTGTGAATCACCTGATGCGAACTGACCGGGGCGAAGCCCGCACTCATCCTGTTGACCTAAGTCCTTATCTTCCAGTCAGTTAGGCGACGCGCCAACCCGTGCGCTTAAGTGATTATTTCATAAATTTTTAATATTCATTCCCAGTGCCTCAATCCAATTCCAGCAAAAAAGTTGCCAGAGCTGCTCTGAATGGGGCGGGGGATCCTGAGGTGGCCCCGCCCGAATCGGAATCGATTCCGATGGCGCTGTGCCAGACCCAGCACGACATGATTCATGCTGCTGGAAGTGTCTGCCAGGCTATCGGGCTGGCCAAGACCCTGGGGCAGGTATTTGCTTATTTATACATGTCGACCACCCCGCAAACCCTGGATGAGATTGCCGCCGCCCTCCAGATCAGTAAGGCTTCGGCATCCAACAGTGTGCGCCAGATCGCCAGTTGGGGGGCTGCCCGTGCGGTTTATGTGCCCGGCGC
>JAJOIW010000008.1 GCA_021209225.1 Verrucomicrobiota bacterium | reverse complement strand
CAGCAAACCCGGCCTTGTCCATCTTAACCACCCATCTCTGCCGGCAATCGGTTTCCGGCATACAGATCATCACCGTATTCCACAAAGAGGATGCCGTATCCCCCACCAACTTCGCTCCATCCACCCGACTCAATACCTTTTCAATGAATTCACTTTTCCATGTCTGGCGCTCCGCCAGGAAGGACGCATCGACCTGGCGGGTGCGGAAATCGAGAGCCGCCGCCATGGCCACAATTCCCGCCACATTCTCAGTGCCCGCGCGTCTGCCATCCTCCTGGCCACCACCCAATATCAATGGATTCCATCCACATCCTATCGGGAGTTTTAAAAATCCAACCCCTTTGGGCCCGCTGAATTTGTGTGAGGCACCACTGACAAAATCGCATTGCCCCAATCCGATGGACGGCATTTTCCCGCACCATTGCGCCGCATCACAATGAAAGAGGACTCCCAATTCGCGGCACAGACTGGCTATCTCCTTCCAGGGCTGAAGCATCCCGGTCTCGTTATTGGCGGCCATCACAGAAATACAGCCGGGAAGTCTTTTATGATTCAGCATGTATCGGAGTGTCTCCATTTCGACAACTCCGTTCGAATGGACTGGGATCCATTCCACGCGCTCCCCGAAGTAATGAAGAGCGGCTTTTTTCACGCATGGGTGTTCGATGGCTGACAACCAGACGCTGGTATCCGGTGGCAAGCTCCTCCACAAATGGTGATAGACGAGGTTGTTACTTTCTGTTGCCCCGGATGTCCAGATCACTTCACCAGCCTGGCAACCCAATATGCCGGCCACTGTCTCACGACTCTCCTCCATCTTATGCTCAGCCCGACGCCCAACCCGATGAAGACTCGATGGATTCCCCGGGAAATCGCTGACCACTTTATTCCATACCTCACGCGCCGGATCACAGAGAGGCGCCGTTGCATTAAAATCAAAATATTCCATGAGATGAGATTTTCATTCCAACCTGACATCGTGCGGACCAGGAGATCACTCGATGCTGAATTCCAGTGTGTCCATCCAGGCACCATGCACATCTTTGGTCAAGTAGTCCACGGGCCAGGATGAATTGTCAATGGTGCAGTCGGCTTGTTGATTGTCCCATATCTCCGGATGGGCTGCTCCGGAAAATCTGCGCCACGAAGCCGTCGCCATGAATGCCGGGAATGCGATCCCCTCCAAGCCTTGTAAACCAGCGTTTTTCAAGTATCCGCTCGATCCGAGGGACTCAACCCGGTGCAATAAATGGAATCCTAATCAGGAAAGAGATCCAGTTGACGGCCGCGCAAGGGAGTGAATGTCCTGCGGTGATGTCTGGTCGGACCCAGTTCCATCAGGGCATCCATGTGCTCACGTGTCGGATATCCTTTGTGCCGGGCAAATCCATACCCGGGGCATTCCTCATCAATCACATGCATCAATCGATCCCGATACACCTTGGCCACAATCGAAGCCGCCGCAATGGATATGGATTTCGAATCCCCCTTCACTATGGCCTCATGCTCAAATGGGGCCGGCTTCAATGGCAATCCATCCACTAAAATCCGCAGATTCGCCCATGGAAGCCCCTCAACTGCCTGCCGCATCGCGAGTCGGGTCGCCCCCAATATATTGAACTCATCAATCTCCTGCGGGGTCGCGCAGCCAACAGAAATGCCCAGGCCGGGCATCTGCCAAATCGCCCGATCCAACCGCTCCCGCGCCACCGCAGATAATTTCTTGGAATCGTTCAGTCCCGGCAACGACTCACCAATCGACCCGAGCCCCTGAATCAACGCCAATGGAAAGCATACCGCGGCTGCCACTACCGGACCGGCCAATGGCCCCCGCCCGGCTTCGTCCACCCCCACAATTTTCAGGTCGTCAGCCCCGGCATGGGCCCGCCATATTCTCTGCTCATGGGAAAAATCCGGAATCGATTGGTTCAGTGGATCCACTTGATCATTTTATCCTGATCCTGAGGTTTCGATCAATCCTGGTAAATATACTTTGATCCTCGATTTTTTTAATGATTTTTGGGCCAATCTGAACTACTTTGTCCTCATGATTTCTTATATTATCATCGGAATAGTGGCAGTTCTGTCACCCGTTATTGGATATTTCATGGGGGCAGTCCGGATGATCACCTGCTTTGCTGGAATCATTGTGGCAGCCATCACGGCTCCCATGATCTCCCCACTGCTCAAAGATCTGCTCCCGAAAATTAAAATCACCAGCCCGTTCTGGCAGGACTTTTTCGGCCCAGGTATCGCCTTCCTACTGGTTCTACTCGTGTTTTTCGGGATCAGTTTTGCGGTCCACTACCTGCCTGAAAATTACTTCCGCACCCGCCATGATGAAGTCACCCGGTTGAAATGGAGCCGGCTTATCCAACGATCCGGAGTCTTTGTCGGCCTGCTCACTGGGTTTGCCTTCCTGATCGCCACCGGGTTTCTAGTGAATTCCTTCGGATATTCCACAGACCTCTTTTCCGGGGCTTCCAAACCCAAGGGCTTTGAGGAACTCTCATCCACCCGGGATGGGTTTGAAAAACTTGGCCTGCGAGAAATATCCGGCACTTTCGATTCCACCAGCGATGAATTCTATGATTTAGTGGAAACCATCGCGACCATCTATAACAGCCCTTCGCCGGATGTCCGCTACCGCCTCACGGCCTACCCGCCATTCCTCAGCAAAATCCCTAACGATTCGTTCTACCGCAGTATCGCCTCAGATGAGGCTCTGAAAGGACTCTTCGACAAACAAGGCAACTTCAATGAAATCTACGGCAATAAAAATGTTCAGGATGCATTGAAAAATATGCCCATCTACGAGGAATTGAAAGAAATTGATCTGGCTGACCTCAAACAATTTGTTCAAACCGGAAAATCAGAAAAATATTCCGAGAATAAAGTGGTGGGCCGTTGGAAACTGGATGCCGGGCAGAGTTCCCGGACCATGCTGCGCGAGATGAACGAAATCTCCCGCGCCATCCTCCCAGTCGTCCGCAAAGCTTTTGTGGATGTGCAAATCCAACTGATCGCCACACTCGACGGGAATTTCACCACCGAATTGTCCGTTCCAAGTGAAAAAATCCAACAATACCTCGCTGAACAAGCTCAAGGGAACCGCCGCGATCGAAGAACCATCGAACTCCCGGTAAACCCGGACAATAACTCCCAATCAAATTCCTTTAACCCGGGCCCGGATCAGAACAATCCCCAGTATTCACAGGACTTCCAGAATACCTATGGCACATCAGGTCAGGGATTCAACAACCAATCAGAATCTGCTCTCAGAAATCAACAGGAACAAATGCTTGCCCTCCAGCGAAGACAAAGAGAAGCCAAATCCGCCGCAGCCGATCCGGAAGCGGAAATTAAAAAAATCCTCGGAGAATTCAGCAAATCCACCCAGGGCAAGTGGGAAAAAGTAAACTATAAATACAAATTCAGCTTTCAAGGTGGCAAAACACTTGAAGTCCTGGTTTTGGATGGCGACCTCAAGGTCATCGATGCGGACAAGCAATTTGTTTTCTACCCGGACATTTAATCCACATCCAGCAAAATTCTATATATCGAAAGCGGCTCATCATCAGCCGCTTTTTTTTTATCTATGATGAGTTGTTTCACCCGGACATGTTTATTTCATCACTGGATGATTTCAAGTGTGCCGCATCCATGGAATCAAATAGGGGATGGACAGGGGTCAGTCCGCCACATTGATAATCACTTGACCAGTGAAGGGGTCGTGGTGACCCAACCGTGAAAAATATTCCGGATTCAATTTCCTGAGTATTGCCCGAACTGGAATTGTTCAACAGCAGGTTTGGATCGGGAGTGGATTAATTTTTGGTGGAGTGATTGAGCCAGGTCGGGGAACTGTGTGGCAAGGTTGATGGATTCGGACGGGTCCTCCTGCAGATTGTATAACTCCAATTCAGCTTGGGGATTTTTTTTGAGCTGGCGCTGAAGGAGTTTCCACGGCCCCATGCGCAGAGCGATCTGGCCACCATATCCAGCGAAATCCCAAATGAGAGCCTCGTGAGACCGCTGAAGTGCATCATGCCCCAGGAGAGTGGGAAGAAAACTGATGCCATCCAACCCGGAAGGAAGCTGGTTGAATGCCATGCCTGCCGCTTCACAGATTGTTGGAAAAATATCATAGTGAGCGGATAGATGATTGCTGACCCGGGAACCAGGAATCCGGCCAGGCCAACGCGCCAGAAATGGCACCCGGATGCCTCCTTCATAGACCTCACCTTTCAGCCCGCGAAATGGTCCAACACTCTGGAAAAAATTGTAATCCACCTGCCCATCCAAAAATGTTGTTCCATTGTCGGAGGTGAAAATAAACAGTGTCTGGTCATCAATCGAAAGCTCTTCCAGACATTGGAGAATGCGACCAACCTGCTTGTCCATGTATGAGATCATGGCAGCGTATGCGGCACGCGGCCTGGGATGTGGCAAATAGCTGTTTCCAGTGTAGGGAATCTCCTCCCATAGCCCCTCATATTGCTCCAATTCACTGTCTGGCACCTGAAGCGCCAGGTGGGGAATAACCGTCGGGTAATAAGCAAAAAACGGATGCCCGGAGTTCTGCGATGACTGCCGGATAAAACGGATCAATTCGTCAGCAATCACTTCCGGGGCATACTGGGCACCAGTAAGGCCCCGATTATTGCCGGACATCTCACGACGTCCCGAATTATCGACGAGGTACTTTGGATAGTAATTATGCGCATGCCTCTGGCAATTGTAGCCAAAAAAACGGTCAAAGCCCTGACGTAGTGGATCACCAGACGAACCCGGTTCCCCGAGACCCCATTTACCGAAGGCGCCAGTTGTGTAACCGGCATTCCGGAGAACAGCCGCCAGAGTGAGTGCATTTTCCGGAAGGGGCATTTGCCCACGAAAGCTATCCCATGTTCCCACCTCCATGTTATCGCGGATGGCAGCGTGTCCACCATGTTTCCCTGTCATCAGGCTGCATCGGGCCGGGGCACAAACGGGAGCACTGGTGTAATGTCGGGTCAATCGGATGCCTTCCGCAGCAACACGATCCAGATTCGGGGTCCTGATCAGAGCCTGTCCATAACTTCCCAATTCGCGATAACCCAGGTCATCCGCCACCATGAGGATAATATGCGGCCGACGATCCGCCTCCGCTGAAACTCCGGATTCACCCGCATGAATGATGCCCCACTGGCACACGAGGACGTGCACCAGAAATATATATTTCCTCAGCTTTTTCATCCTCCCTGGTGCGGTTTGCTGAAATTGGATCAGTTGGGACATATTCTCACTTTCCTGAGTGGGATTCAGGCATCCATCCCGCAAGTTCCATTATCCTCGTCATGGAAACCGGCTTTCCTCCCTGGCGCTTGGATTCATCAGCGGCCTCCATAAATGCATATATTTCCAGAGATTCATTCACCGGCACCGGCGGTTTTCCTGTCTTGAAAAACTGGACTACTTCACGGATCAATGGAGCGTAATTGCCGCTTTTGGTTTGCACCAGATAGTCCTTTGTCCCGAAAACCATCACACCATGTGGCGTTTTGCCATTTCGCAGGGCATGCAGATTGCCTACCCGTCCATCATTCCAGATACCTGTCACCACATCCGTGTTCTCAGTATGAGTGCGGCTCACTGTCTCACAGCCTGGCCCCATTACAGTGAACAGGGCTTCAACTGGATGAATGCCATACCAGTAAAGATCCGGATGATGAGGTTCCAGATAGGCTGGACCGTAGGAGATGGCACTGCGTATCTCTCCAATATCCTTCTGAAGCAATTCAGTGAGTCCAGAATAGTAACGATAGGCGGAAGACGTGAATACAGGAACCTTATGCTCTGCGGCGAGTTGATAAATGGCGACACAATCCTTCAGACTGCCAGCAAGCGGCTTGTCAATAAAGAGCGTCTTACCGGCCAGAATCACCGGACGTGCCTGCTCCAGATGGGGCCGGCCATCCACACTCGTGAGCATCACCACATCCACATTTTCACACAACTCTTCAATGGTGGACGCAATACCAATCCCATAATCGCGGACGAGTTGACCTGTATACTCCTCCACCCGGTCGATACTTGAGGGAATATCCGGACTCCCACCCCGGTATCCCATAATCACTTTGGCTCCCGGTATATGGTCCGCACTGCTCGGATCATTCAACAAACGTGTGAAGGCAATCACATGTGAAGTATCCAGCCCAATCAATCCAACCCGCAAATCATCGCCAAGCCCGGTCCCGATGAAGACCATCATGAAAATGCAGCCAAGTAATCCGGATTTTATGTGTGTGATCATACGGTCACCTTACACAATCCCACCCAGGTTGGATACTCCAGATTTCCACACGTCACTATTATTCCTTGCCGGTCCTTGAGTTGGATTCCATTTTCAGATAGCCTCATACCTGTGATGACTCGGAAAAATAAATCAACTCATAGCGTGGCATGCCTTCTGATGCTGGCGATGCAGA
>JAJOIW010000048.1 GCA_021209225.1 Verrucomicrobiota bacterium | reverse complement strand
GATCCGCAGAGACAGCGGCATGAGCCAACCGCCGCTTTTCTTCCTCCTCCAGAATCGCTGCGCCAATGACTGCTCCACCGGGCAGCGGGATATTTTCACCGCCAGGGATGTTCGGAAGTCCGGGAATGGGAATGGGGGACTTACTTTTTGCCGTGGCCCGGGCCTGGCTTCGGGTGGGTTCGTCCCGGACGACGTCCTTTGGGGAAATGGGTTGAAATTGTCCATTGAATCCCGGATCTATGCGTTTGATGCGGTCTTCCAGTGGGGGATGTGTCGCGAAGATGAAGGAACTTTTGAGACAGTTCCCGAAAAACATGTGGCTGGCTTCCTCCGCATTGGGGGCAGTGATTGCGGACCCATGGTGGAGTCCGCCGATTTTCTTGAGAGCGCCGGCGATGCCGGCTGGATTGCGGGTAAACTGAACGGCGGATGCATCCGCCAGATATTCACGCTGGCGGGATATGGCACTCTTGATCCACCGGGAGAAAAAGAGTCCAGCCGATCCCAATATGAAAATTCCCAGACCCACCAGAATGAATGCGAAGGCACCTTTATTATCTTTGGACGATCCTCTTCCCGATCTGGCGGCGATTTCCATCATATACCGACCGATGATGGCAATGACCATGATTCCGAATACCCCACCCATCAGTTTGATATTCAGTTTCATGTCCAGATTCAGGATGTGTGAGAATTCATGGGCGATGACACCTTGAAGTTCATCCCGGGTGAGAAGTTTCACGCACCCGCGGGTCACGCCTATCACCGCGTTTTCAATTTTTGTGCCAGCGGCAAAGGCATTGATGGAATCCTCAGGCATCATATACACATCCGGTGTGGGAACTCCCGATGCGATGGCCATCTCCTCGACCACATTCAAAACCTTCCTCTCCTCCAGGTTGGTCGTCGAGGGATTGATTTTCCTCCCACCCAGCATACTCGCGACTTTTTCTCCCCCACCACTTAAGGACGCCACTTTAAACAGAGTGGCACATCCAACCAGTCCCATCGTTCCCAGAACCGAATAAGCCAGAATGTCCCAGTTCAGGAAATCCTGCACCGTAACCTGAGCCCCTTCCTCTTTCGACCCATAGACATAAACCGTGTTAATGATAACAAACATGCCTATGCATAGGGCGGCCAGAGCCAACATAAATAAGATGACGAGCTTGAATGTGTTGGTTTTGGCGCGATCCTGAGCACCAAAAAAATCCATGGTCTGTGTCTGTGGTGAATTCATTGTCCGCATTTGTATATATCGACTGATGGACAGGTCGGATAAATCCCGCCAATCCGGTCCATTCGATGGGATGAAATTGAGCTTGATCGGGTAAGAAAATGGGCTCCAATCATGGTGATTGGAGCCGTGAAGGGTGGTCAAAGGATTATTCGAAAGAAACCTTGGGTGCCTGTTTGATTTCGGCGGTCTCGACTTCGAAGAGTTCCGCTTCGGTGAAGTTGCGGAATCCCGCGATGATGGAGGATGGGAAAACTTCTCTCGCGGTATTGTATTGAGTGACAGCGTCGTTGTAGGCCTGGCGGGCGAATGACACTTTGTTTTCTGTGGATGTCAACTCCTCCATCAGGGCACTCATCTGGGTGTCCGCTTTCAGATCCGGATAGGATTCGGAGATGGCCATCAGGCGCCCCAGGGATCCGGTGAGTTGCGATTCTGCGGCCATCAGTTTTTTCATGGACTCCGGGTCGCCTGGGTCACCTGCCACGGTTTTTGCTGCGGCAAAAGCGGAATTTCTGGCTTGAATCACGGCTTCCAGAGTGTCCTTTTCATGCTTCATGTACCCTTTGGCCACATTGACCAGATTCGGGATCAGGTCGTAGCGGCGCTGAAGGGTCACATCGATTTGAGCATAGGCATTTTTGAATCGATTTCTGAGAGTGACCAGATTGTTGTTCACGCCAATTCCCCAGAGGGCAATGCCGATGGCTCCCAGAACGATCACCCCGATGAACACCAAGGCTCCAATTATTATTCCATCCATATCACGTCCTTTTTTTAAGATTCCTGTTGACTCAATGCTGAGCAGATTTCGGCTGAATCATCCCGAGATCAGATGGATTCAGCAATCACAAATTTCCACTCAGATTATAAAGCGACACCTCCATTTCTGATCCGGCGGTATGAGGGAATCCATATGATGGCCATGGAGATAGATCCGGTTCCAGGCTGACCCAACGGCCAGGATCCGCCTGACGATTCCCGATCCGGTTCAGAGAATCAGACATCTGCCCGGTGCCTGCTGTCATCTCGTAGAGTCGATGCTTTCCGGGGGGCGGGAGGAGATGCAATCAATGCACCTGTTTCCAGATAAAACTGAATATTCCCCGGCTGGCGGATGCTTCAGGATTCAACAGACATGAGGGAGAGCTTCCATTTGCGGAGCTGGTTTATCCACACATCCCGGTCCAGAAGGAGGGTTTTGGATGCTTCAAAGGCCAGGCAATGGATGCCATGGTTATGGCAGGTCTCGAGGGTGGTGAGTCCGATGCAGGGAATATCAAACCGCATATCGTGATTCTCCTTAGCCACTTTGACTGCGGTGGCCCCCCCCGGATTTTCCCGCGAGATCACCGCCCCGCGTCAGGCATGCGTCAGTTCCCTCGAATCCTTCCACTGCTAAAACGGTCCCGTTTTTAACCACCACAGTCTGGCCAATCTCCAGGCGGGAGGTTTCTTTTGCTATGTGAAATCCAAACTGTGCATCGGATATGGTCCCGCGATCCGGCGCCATTCCGTCCACATATCCCGGTCCGGGCATGAGCCGCTGCAGCCAGGGAGCAGCGGATATCAACGTGACACCATCCACCGCCAGCTCGTCCGCTATGGCGCCAAATATCGTGTGCGCATTTTTTTCTTTCAACCGAAGCAGCATCGCTGTTCCCCGAAGGTCTGGTTGGACATGAAATAAATTGCGTGGGGCGACCTGACCCAGCATGACACAATGCTGCACCTGCCGGCTGGCGAAGGCTTTGATCAACTTTCCAAGCTGGCCGACTTTGACCCAGATGAGGTCGTCCACCAGATTTTCCAATGACGGATCGGTTTCGCCACTGAATCCCACGGCGATAATCCGCTGGCAGCCAGCCTGTCGTGCTTCCCGTGCAAATATACTGGGAAGTGATCTGCTTCCTGCTATAATGCCAATTGTCAAAAGTGCGTTGTCCATCACAAAGTTATGTGAGCATGGTGACCGCCTTTGACCTTGAAAATCAAGCTGTCAATGCGCTGGATAATTTCGGAATATCCGGAAGTCAGGGTGATTGTTTCTCCCATCGAATGGTAAAACGAGTCAATGAGTTGACGCAGCCGGCCTTGGAATCCTACCAAAGCCCCGGAAGCGTGTGTCGTTGGTGGCCGTCTGTGGCGATCACCATCCTCTTTGCTGTGCTCGTCTATGCCATTGTCACCAGCTTCAATCAGAAGTTTGAACTCAAGGTGCTGGGGTCCAACCGCATCTCCACCCTCGCGCTCAAAGTTCGTGTATATCTCGAGAAGTCGAGGAACATGACAGCTCCGTCAGCCTTGCCTCCCGAGCCTGGCAAAATCATTGAGTTTATTGAGGATCAGACCTCGATCAGCGCCCGGTTCACCACGGCCCGATCCTCGATGGAGACCATTCTTTCCCGGGAGCAATGGAAAAAACTGGTGGATGGCAATAAGACCTGGGACCATTTTGCACGCGAGGTCTTTGAGGGCATTGATACCGGACTCACCGGGCCCAGCGGAATGAAGCGGTTTGTGGATAACCTGGCCTTCCGGCTGCGCATATACGATGACAAGCTGCAGGATTTAAGCAATGTGCTGTCGATTGCAGAATCGATCATGAAGTCCTCATTGGAAAATTACCGGGTGGGATTGATGATATGGTTGACCTGTCTGGGGGTTGGGTATGGGGTTTTGATACTGCTGATGCAGAGGCATCCATTGTTGTCATTCCGCTATGATCCCATGCATTTGCCCGGGTTTCTGGTGGCACCTGTGCGCGCTGGATCCATCGGGGAATCCGGGCAGGATGGACCTGAGGAGACAGAACCGGCCGGTGTTGGGCAGGCTTCTGAATCGGCCGCACAAATGTCACCGAGGGGGACAATTTCATCCACCCAGGGAAGTCTGATCAAATACCGGGTCAAGGATGCTGCGGCTGAAGCATCGAAGGACCAGATGGAGATCCTTAAAGAGAAGCTGAGACGATCCGAGACTGAGGTTCAGTCGCTTAAAAAGGCGGTGGAGGCGCAGTCAGAAAACCAGAACCGATTCCTTTCCAACCTGTCGCATGAGATTAGGACGCCGCTCAACGGAATTATGGGCATGGTGGAGTTGCTTTCTGAGACACCACTGGATCCGCCCCAGAGCGAACTGGTGGCGTTATTGAAAACCAGTAACCGCAATTTATTCTCCCTGATTGACTCGATGATTGAGTTTCCTTTGACGGGTCCATCCGATCCAGCTGAGGTGGCCGAGCAGCGCAGCATCAAGCTCACTGCAGTCATTGAGGATGCTATTGCCATTTTCACGGAACCGGTGGTCCGGAAAAACATTGAACTGGAAGCGGTTTATGGACCCGACCTGCCGGACAAACTTGAGGGAAACTCCCAGAAGCTTCACCAGATTCTGGTCAACTTACTGAGCAATGCCGTGAGATTCACCGATACTGGGGGCATCACATTGGCTGTGGAGTTGGTGGAGGAAAAAGCGGATGTGTGGGTGATCTCGTTCACTGTTCAGGATTCAGGGATTGGAATTCCCGTGAATGCCAGACCTCACTTGTTCAAACCCATTGCCGACCACCAGTCGCTGGGACTGCAATCCCGCGAAGGTCATGGCCTGGGTCTTTCCATCACCCGGGAGCTGGTGGAGAGCTTCCATGGATCCATCACCTTTGCCGAGGCTCCGTCCGGGGGGGCGGTTTTTCGTTGCGAAATTCCGTTTCCCAAAGTGAGCCATCTGCGGCAGGGTCCCTTATTTCCGAGGTTCCAGCACTTCCATGTTCTGTGCCTGACTCATTCGAATGTTCTGAAGCAGGCATTTCTCGGTTATTCCAAAATGATGAAATTCCCCGCATCTGTGGTGGATGCCCCAGCCAGATTCTGGAGTGTCATCGAGTCCTGGTCAGGGCTCAAATCATCGGTGCTGACCCTGGTGCTGGACGATCAGGCCATCGATTCCGAGTTCCTGAAAAAGCTTTTTTCTGTCATGGACACATTCAGGGAAAGATTCCCCGGTGGTCCTGGTGTGGCGTCGATATTGGTGAGTCCTCTGGCATCTCAAAGAATCTCCAGATCGGATTGGGGCCATAGGAAAGATATGAGGGTTTTATCCCGTCCATTAAAGATCAACGATTTTTCCATGGCTTTGACCGAGATTGATCAGGGAGTCAATTCATCCAAACCGATCAAACGCCACCGCAAGCGGATTGCCTTTGAGAGCGAACTGAAAGTGCTCGCGGTTGAGGATGCGGCCATCAGCCGGGAACTTTTTTCAAAGCAACTCGACCTCCTGGGATTGGCATTTGAAATTGTCTCAGACGGATTGGAAGCCCTGGAAATTTTAAAATCCCGCAGGTTTGATGTCATTCTCATGGATTGCAATCTCCCGCACCTGGATGGATTTGCGACCACCAGAAAGATACGGGAGAATCCGGAATTCAAGGACATCTGCATTATTGGAATCACCGCCAATGCCGACCCGGCTATACGCGCCAAATGCCTTCAGGCCGGCATGGACGACCACCTGACCAAACCTCTGGCTCTCAAAGCACTGGAGACCGCCATCTTACGACCGGTTCCCGGAATTCATTTTCTGAGTCAGGTTATCACCCATTTCAATGGGTCGTGTCAGGTGTGGGTCCGGGGAAATGTTCTGATATCAACGTGGCACCTGATTGCAGGTGTAGCAGATTGTGCCGTGAATGAGTGGCAATCCAGCGGCTGAACTGAGGTTGTTGATATCCAGCTGGTAGATTTTGTGAGGCGTCAATTCTCCAACACTGATGCGGATCGTGTCGGGTCGATCCGTGGGTGAGACATCGACGAAGGGCATCGAGGTCACATCCCTTTTGGGGGATCCATACCGGAATCCATAATCGTAGTGGTAGGATTGAACCGCCACATCGGCTGAGGATTCCAGAACTGCCGGATCCACAGGTTGAGTGAATCTCAATAAAAAACCATCCTTCTGAATGCGAATGTCCTGCACTTCGAATGGAGTGACCCCTTTCCAGGTGATGCGTTGCAAGCCTTCCTCTGGTCGTCCCCATCCGCGGTATGTCTGGCCGACATAAAGTGATTCTCCACCGGGACTCCAGGCGAAGCGGTTGTTGCCTCCGCGCAGGCCGGAGTTTTCGATGAATTTGACGCAGGCGCCCTGGAATTGTCCGTTGACTTTTTCCAGCATGATTCTGAGCAGTCTTTGCCCGGCGATGTCACCGACAAACATCTGACCGCGGAACGGGCCAAACCGGCCATTGTTCACATCAAAGATGGGTT
The DNA here is from genome assembly GCA_021209225.1 of Verrucomicrobiota bacterium. Classification (GTDB taxonomy): domain Bacteria; phylum Verrucomicrobiota; class Verrucomicrobiia; order Limisphaerales; family JAJOIW01; genus JAJOIW01. The sequence goes on along the minus strand of JAJOIW010000048.1, from coordinate 57 downwards.
CGGCTGGGGAGTTGCACATGTCGCCCTGGGGCAGCAGGACAGCTGCGCGGGTTCTCA